>NZ_JBHJYJ010000005.1:255510-329224 GCF_042269845.1 Cellulosimicrobium sp. NPDC055967
GGCGGCGGCGGGCCCGGGCCCGGGGCGGGGCGTCACGGGAGGGGGCCCGCGCCCGGGCGGGATCGGCGTGGGCGTGGGTCGGGGGGGGGGCGGTGTGGTGCAGGCGTGGGCGGCCGCCCGGGGACCCGGGCGGCCGCTCCTCTCCGGTGGTGGTGGGTGCGCGGGTCAGCCCTGACGGGCCTTCCAGCGCGGGTTGGCCTTGTTGATGACGAAGGTCTTGCCGTGCCGGCGCACGACCTTCGCCCCGGGCTTGTCCTTGAGCGAGCGGAGCGAGGCGCGGACCTTCATCGCGCGCCCCCGCCCTGCGCGCCGCTGCGGGCGCCGTAGCGCTGGCGGAACTTCTCGACCCGGCCGGCGGTGTCCACGACGCGCTGCGTGCCCGTGTAGAACGGGTGGCTCGCGCTCGAGATCTCGACGTCGACGACGGGATAGGTGTTGCCGTCCGTCCACGTCACGGTCTCGCGCGGGACGCCCGGGCCCTGCGGGTGGTCGCCCGCGAGGGTCGAGCGGGTCAGGAACGAGAAGTCGGCGGACTTGTCGCGGTAGACGACAGGCCCGTAGGCGGGGTGGATGTCCTTCTTCATGGTGGTCTCCTTGCTGGGCCGGTGACGGACCGAGAGGTGCCGCGCGAGGCGGCGCCCGTCACCAGCTCGACTTCGTGACTCCGGGCAGCTCGCCGCGGTGCGCCTGCTGGCGCAGGCGGACGCGGGAGAGCCCGAACTTCCTCAGGTAGCCGCGCGGGCGGCCGTCGACGACGTCGCGGTTGCGCACGCGCGTGGCGCTCGCGTCGCGGGGCTGGCGCTGGAGCTCGCGCACCGCGGCCGCCCTCTCCTCGGACGAGGAGGACGGCGACGCGACGACTCGCTTGAGCTCCGCGCGGCGCTCGGCGTAGCGGGCGACGACGGCCGCCCGCTGCTCGTTGCGCACGATCTTCGAGCGCTTCGCCATCAGCGCTCCTCGCGGAAGTCGACGTGGCGGCGGACGACGGGGTCGAACTTGCGCAGGACCATCCGGTCGGGGTCGTTGCGGCGGTTCTTGCGGGTCACGTAGGTGAACCCGGTCCCGGCGGTGGAACGGAGCTTGATCACGGGACGGAGGTCGGTGCGGGTAGCCATCAGAGCTTCTCCCCTCGGGCGAGGATCCGCGCCACGACGGCGTCGATCCCCTGTCGGTCGATGGTCTTGATGCCCCGGGCGCTGACGCGCAGGGTCACGTGGCGACCCAGCGACGGCACCCAGTAGCGCTTCTTCTGGATGTTCGGGTCGAAGCGACGCTTGGTCCGCACGTGGGAGTGCGAGATCGCGTGGCCGAACCCGGGAGCGGTGCCGAGCACCTGGCAGACGGCGGACATGGCGGTTCCTCTCGGGGTCGGGTGAGGCGACGGGAGACGACACTAGATAGTGAGAATCATTCCCGTCAAGACGCTATGCTGACCCGCTGTCGAGAACAGTTCTCAGGAGCGGGTTGTTCCCGGCGTCGACCACGAGGTCACGCGGGGCGCCCCAGACCACGGATCGGAGCGCTTCATGCCCTTCTCGTCACCCCCTGCGTCGGGGGCCACGCCCGACGTTCCCTCCGACGCCGGGGACCCGCGCGTCGCGCTGAGCGTCCTGGCGACGATCGACCCCGTGCTGCGGGACAGCGCCGTGTTCGGGCTCGTCGTCGGGGCGCCGCGCGTCGTCGCGCTCCGGCACGACATCCGGGCCGCCGAGGGCGCGCTACGGCGGGTCGTCGTGGACGCGACCGGCGTGATCGAGGACGAGGTCGTGCCGCTCGAGCACGCGTGCCTGTCGTGCGCGGTGCGGGAGGACGCCGTCCCGACGCTGCGCCGGCTCGCCGACGACGGCCGCTGGGACCACGTGGTCCTCGCGCTGCCCGTGGCTGCGGAGTCGCTGCCGGTCGTGCGGGCGCTCGCCGCGCAGGCCGTGCCCGGCAACGTGCTCGAGCGCCTTCGCCTCGCGACCGTCCTCGCCGTCGCCGACGTCGACACGCTCGAGCACGACCTGCTCGACGACGACCTCGTCTCCGAGCGCGGCGTCGGGCTGACGGAGGACGACCAGCGGGCGGTCGGCGAGGTGCTGGCCGCCCAGCTCGAGCACGCCGACCTCGTGGTGACGACCGGTGACGTCGCGGCCGCGACCACCGGGTCCGGGCTCGTCGACCGCCTCCGCGGCGTCGGCACCCGGCGGGTCGACGGGCTGCACGCGCTCGTGGCCGACGGCCTCGCCCGGCACACGCACGACCCCGCCGCCGGCGAGCGCCGCGCCCACCCCTTCGGCGTGCGGGGTCCGCTCCCCCGGCGCGACGAGCCGTCCGGCGACCGGAGCTGGACGATCGAGCTGTGGTCGGCCCGGCCGTTCGACCCCGAGCGACTGCTGCGCCGCATCGAGGACCTCGGCACCGGCCGCGTCCGGTCCCGCGGGGTGTTCCACGTGGCCAACCGGCCCGACTCGCTGTGCGCGTGGGACGGCGCAGGCGGCCAGCTCTGCATCGGCACCCTCGGCACGTGGGACGACGCGACGACGGCCGAGGGGCGGCGGGTCGAGCCGCACACGCGCGTCGTGATCGTCGGGGCGACGGCCGCGGGCGACGCGGACGACGACGGCGGTCGCCGCCGGCTCCTCGACGCCTTCCGCGACGTGCTGGCGACGCCCGACGAGCTCGCCGACGGCGGCCTGCGCTGGCTCGGCCGCACCGACGTCCTCGCGCCCTGGCTCGGCGCCCGCAGCGAGGCCGCGTGACCTTCAGCAGCTCGCGGTGATCGCTCGTGGCGTCACGCGGTGCGCGAGCGCTCGCGGCACCGGCACCGGGGCCGGGGCCGGGGTGGAACCCGTCAGACGACGGTCCACCGCCGGGTACCGGGGGTGGAACGCGTCGGACGACGCTCCACCCCCGTCCGTGAGCGGCACGGAGATCGACGTCGGGTCAGGTGCCGCACGGGCGAAAGGGAGGTTCTTGGTCGGGGGTGGTGTGTCCGCTGCCGGGCGGGCACACCACCCCAGGACGGTGGGGCGGCATCGGCCGCCGCCCCACGTGGCGCCCCGGTGACGCCGGGCGAGACGGTGTCGGACACCCGTCTCGCCCGGCGCTCGGGTTCAGATCAGCTGCACGAACGCGCGTCGTACGCGGCCGTGACCGTGTCCGTCGCTCCGTCCGGGTCGGTGACCGTGACGGTCACCTCACCAGCCTCGATCTCCGTGGCACGAGCGTTGAACGACTGGTAGGCGTTCTTGCCCGCGGCCACGTCCGCGAAGGTCTTGCTGCCGAACGGCGTCTCGATCGCGACGTCCAGCGCGGAGTCGTCCGCGTTGAGCGCACGGACCGCGAGGTAGACCTTGCCGGCCAGGCAGCGCGGCTCGACCGTCACGTCGACCTCGGGGGTGTCCGCACCGGCGGGGATGCCGGTGAGGTACTCGAAGCCCTCGACGGAGAACACGTCGTTCGCCGGCGAGCCGTCGTACTCCATGACGAAGTACGCCACGTCCGCGTCGAGACCGGCCCGCAGGATGTCCTGCAGCGGCATGTCGCCCTCACCGAGGTTGGTGAACGTCGGACGGCCACCCGCGTTGAGGTTGGTCGCGTCCTTGATGTGCAGGAGCTCGATGCGGTCCGCGTACTCGTCGATGAGCGCCGGCACGTCCACGCCGGCGTTCGCCGCCCAGGCCGTGTCCAGCTCGAAGGCGACGTACTCGGGGTTCGTCTCCGCCACGAGGATCTCCCACGCGGAGGTCAGCTCACCGTTGTACTCGTACTTGGTGTTGAACTCCTGGTCGTGGTTGTGACCGAACAGCTTGCCGGTGCCGTTGGCGACCGAACGCTCGCCGAGACGGTCCATGGCGTCGGCCGTGGCCAGCACGTTCTCCAGGCCCCCACCGATGCCGGGGGACGGGAAGCCGCCCGAGCCCACGTACTCCTGGCCCAGCGTCTTGACGTACGCGAGGGTCGCGTCGAAGGTGCCCTCGTTCACGTTGTAGTGCGAGGACGGGACACGGAGACCGGCCGCGTCGAACTGGGCACGAGCCTGCTCGGCCGTGAGGCCGGAGTAGTTCGACCCGAACGGCTCGACGTTCTGGAAGCCGATCTCGCCCAGGCGGTCGTAGACGCCCTCCCAGCCGATCTGGCGGCTCCACGAGCTGAGCGAGAACAGCTGCATCGAGACCTTCTCCACCGGGATGGTGACCGGCTCGGTCGGCTCGTCCGGGCCACCGGCCGGCAGGCCGGTCAGGTACTCGAACCCGGTCGTGGCGAAGTCCTCGCCCTGCGGTGCCTGGTCGTACTCCATGACGTAGTACACGACACCGGCCTCGGCCGCGGCGGACAGGATGCCCTGCAGCGGCACGTCCCCGTCACCGAGGTTCGTGAACTTGATGCTCCCGCCGAGTCCGGTCGCGTCCTTGATGTGCAGGAGCTCGATCCGGTCGCCGTACTGCTCGAGCAGCGCCGCGACGTCGACCCCGGCGTGCTCCGCCCAGGCCACGTCCACCTCGAAGGTCACGAACTCCGGGTTCGTCTCCGCCACGAGGATCTCCCAGGCGGACATCTCGACACCGTCGTGCATGTACTTCGTGGTGAACTCGCGGTCGTGGTTGTGGCCGAAGAACTTCTCGAACCCGGCGTCCACGGCCCGCTCACCGAGGCGGTTCATCGCCTCGGCCGTCGCCAGCGTGTTCTCGTACGTGCCGATCCCCGGCGAGGGGAAGCCACCCGAGCCCACGTACTGCTGCCCGACCTCGCCCACGTACTCGAGCGTGGTGTCGAAGTCCGCCTCGCCCACGTTGTAGTGCGACGACGGTGCCTTCAGGCCCGCCGCGTCAGCCTGGGCACGGAACTCCTCGCCCGTCAGGCCGGCGTAGTTGCCGCCGTACGGCTCGACGTTCTTGAGCCCGATCTCACCCAGACGGTCGAGCACGGCCTCCTGGCCGTCGGCCTGGACCCACGGGATCAGCGAGTAGAGCTGGATGGACACCTGGTCGGCCGGGACCACGACGGACTTCCCGAAGAACACGTTGTCGACGTCGACGCCGCCCGTGCTCGTCACGACGACCTTGCCCGAGCCCTCCGGCACGCTCGTGAGCGTCCGGGTGACGTCGGTCCAGCCCTCGCTGGCGAAGCGGAACTCGGCGAGCGACTCGTCGGTCGTGCCGTCGGCGCCCTCCCAGCCCAGCGTGACGGTGCCCTGACCGCGACCGAGGACGGTCACGCGGTTGATGGCGTCGCCCGACGGGGCGTGCTCGAAGGCCACGGGCTCGTAGGCGAACGAGTCACCCGCGTCGAGGGACGTGACGTAGCCACCGGCGTCGGCGGTCTCGTCGAGGACGACCTCGACACCCTCGGCCTCGTCGTACCACTCGGCCTGCTGCTCCTCGGGCTTGAAGATGCGCGTGAGCTCACCGGTCGTCGCAGGAACCTCACCCTGCGCCTTGTCCTTGTAGGTGACGACGAGCGTGCCGAAGATCTTCTCGCCCTCGCCGTGCTCCACGGCATCCGCGTTCGTCTGGATCGTGATGCCGCAGCCGTCCGCGGTCGCAGCGGCCGACCCGGTGACCTCCGGGTGGGCGTGGGTGTTGTGGCCCAGACCGAACGTGAACTTCACGTCGGTGCACACGACCTCGTCGCCGTCCTCGGCGTCGTGGACGGAGACGCCCAGCTCGAGCTTGTCGCCCCAGTTGAAGATCGCACCGTCCGCGACGTCGACGCTGATCTCGGGCGCCGTGTTGCCGACCGTGATCTGCTTCGTCGAGAGCGTGAACAGGCCCTCCGGGTCGGTGACCCGCAGGATGACGTCGAACTGCCCGAGCTCGGTGTACTCGTGCGTGACCCTCACACCGGTGGCGTCGGTCTGACCGTCACCGTCGAAGTCCCACTCGTAGGTGAGCTCCGCACCCTCGGGGTCGCTCGACCGCGAGGCGTCGAACGTGACCTCGAGCGGAGCCTCGCTGCTCGAGATCGCGCTCGCGGTGAAGGACGCCTGCGGGTGCTGGTTGCCCTCGCTGTAGGACACGCGGTACAGGCCCGCGTCCGGGTTCTGGCGGAAGAAGCCGTCACCGTACTCGAGGACGTACAGGTTGCCGTCGGGACCGAACTCGAAGTCCATGACGTTGTCCCAGATGGGCTGCGCGGCGCTCGTGAGGTGCGCGTTCGGCAGGAACTCCTCCACGGCGGTCACCACACCGTCGCTGGTCAGCTCGTCGAGCGTGAACGCGGCGACGTAGTCCTGGGAGAACTCCGCCATGAACGGCTTGCCGTCCCAGTACGCCGGGAACTTGCCGGGCGCGTCCGGGTAGTCGGCGGAACGGTAGACCGGGCCGCCCATGGGCGCCTGGCCACCGCCACCCCACTCGACCAGCGGGTCGAGCAGCTCCGGCTGGTCACCCGGGCGGTCGCCGTAGTAGACCTGCGGCGCGACGGCCGGCGGGAGGACGTCGAGGCCGGTGTTGAACGTCGAGTTGTTCTCGGCGCCGGCCTCGCAGTCGAAGAAGTCTCCCGGCGTCTGGGTCGCGTAGTCGTACTCGTTGTAGTTGGCGTTGGGACCGTGGCAGTAGGGCCAGCCACCGTTCATCGGCTCGGTCGTGAGGTTCCACTCCACGTACCCCATCGGGCCGCGGTTGGGGTCGGCGTTCGCGGCGTCGGGGCCGTAGTCGCCCCACACGAGCGCGCCCGACTCGGCGTCGTAGTCGATGCGGAACGGGTTCCGCAGACCCATGACGTACTGCTCCTCGCGGACGAGGTCACGAACGTCGTCGTACTGCGGGTCGTCGAAGAGGTTCCCCTCGGGGATCGTGTACGTGCTCCCCGGACCGACCTCCGTGCCGGCGGCAAGGTCCTCGATCGGGTTGATCCGCAGGATCGCACCGCGCAGGTCGTTCGTGTTGCCCGCGCCGCGGCGGTCGTCGAAGCCGGGGTTCATCCCCGGGGTGTTGTTGTTCGGCGCGTACCCGGCCGCACCCGGCGCGCTCGCCGGCGTGTTGTCACCGGTGGAGAGGAAGAGGTTCCCCTCCTCGTCCCACGCCATGTCCGCACCGACGTGGCAGCACTGCCCGCGCTGCGCGTCGACCTTGATGATCTCGCGCTCGGTGGACAGGTCGATCGCGGCGGTCGCCGGGTCCCAGGTGAACCGCGACAGCACGTTGTAACCCAGCCACTGGTCCCAGTAGGAGTCGTCCGCGCCGGCCGGCAGCGAGTTCGGCGCGCTGCCGTTCGGCGTCGTCTCCGGGTAGTCGACCCCGGAGGGCGACGTGCCCGACATCACCCGGGGCGCGTACACCATGTAGACGAAGTGGTTCTCCTCGAAGTTCGGGTCCAGGGAGATCCCCTGCAGACCGTCCTCCGAGTTCTTGTAGACGTCGAGCTGCGCGATCTGGCTCGTCAGACCCGACATGGGGTCGGTGAGACGCACGACGCCGTCACGGGCCGTGTGCAGGACGCGCGAGTCGGGGAGCACGGCCAGGTCGATCGGCTCGCCGGTGTCCTTGCTGAGCAGGATCTTCTCGTAGTTGTTCCAGTCGAGGGCCGCCTCCGCGGCCGCGGGTGCCTCGGCACCCTCCTCGTGCCCCGGGTGGGCGGACGCCCCTCCGATCGTCAGCGGTACCAGCACCGCAGCAGTCGCCGCCGCGGCGGCGTATCGAGACCACCATCGGTGGCTTAGGGAAGCTCTGTGCACAACGTCCTCCTTGAGGCGTTCGGGGAACCAGGCAGCCGCCGCGCCGGGGAGCAAGGCGCGGGGTCTCCACCCCCCACTCCGCTGTGGTTCCCGCCCAGCAGGCGGGACGAGCACTCGACGCTGAGGCTGCGCGTGCGACGGACCGGGGGTCCCCGGTGCCGACCGACAAAACCCGACCGTATCTTCGACTTTGACTTTTGTCGATACCCAGCCGGAAGTCACGTGTTCAACAACCAAGTTGCGTTAGCACTCCATGCAAAAAGAGGAGGTCGGGATCGTCGCCAGGACGCCCGCGCGGACCATCCTCGGCAGGCCTACCTTCGTCCCATGGATGCCCGGACCCAGGTGCGCGAGTTCCTCGTCGCGCGACGCGAGAGGATCAGCCCGCAGGAGGTGGGGATCGCCGTCGGCCCGGGCCGCAAGGTCCGCGGCCTGCGCCGCAGCGAGGTGGCGGCGCTCGCCGGCGTGAGCGTCGAGCACTACACGCGGATCGAGCGCGGCGCCATCGCGCGCGTCTCGCCGCAGGTGCTCGACGCGATCGCCCGCGCGCTGCGGCTCGGCGAGGCCGAGCGCGCGCACCTGTCGAACCTCGCGGAGATCGTCGCGCACGCCGGAGGGACGGACCGGCGCACGAGCACCCGGCGGACGGAGGCCGCGCGCGACCCGCACAGCGCCGACCTGCACGAGACGGTCGAGGAGCCGCTCTCCCACAGCGCCGAGTTCGAGACCCGGTGGCGGGCGGGCGAGGTCCATCGGCACGGCACCGGGACCAAGACGTTCCGCCATCCCGTCGTCGGGGAGCTGGCCGTCGCCTACGAGGCCCTCGCCCTGGAGTCCGCGCCTGGCCTCACGCTCACGCTCTACACCGCCGAGCCCGGGACGGTCTCGGCGCGTCGGATGGCGCGGCTCGCAGAGCTCACCGGGGTGGGCCGGCCGACCACGTCGGGGGTCACCGAGACACCGTCGACCGCGATGCGGTCCGTCGCCGTCTCACCGGACGGTCGGGGGCCCTGACAGGGTCTCCCAGCCCTCCTCTCCACCTGTCTACCGTCCGGTACGCGCTCGACGGCCAGGACGCCGCGCGCGGTGTCGACAGCGAGGGAGACAGGATGACGACCGTGGCGGTCGTCGGGACGAGCGCGGAACGCGGCGCGGCGATCGCGCGGCGGTTCGGGGCCGCGGGTCACGACGTCGCGTTCGTCTCCCGCTCCCTGGACCGCCTCGGGCCGGTCGTCTGCGCGCTGCGCGGCGAGGGGGTCCGGGCGCGGGTCTACGCCGCGGACGCGCACGACGCCGACGCGCTGGTCCTCGCGCTCGACCGCACCGCGCAGGACCTGTCGGCGATCGAGGTCCTCGTCTACGACCCACCGTCCGCGCCCGGTGCGCGCCAGCACGTCCTCGAGACGTCGCCCGAGGAGATCCAGGACGCGGTCGAGCGGGCCGTGGTCGGCCTCGCCACCGCGGTCGAGTACGTGGTCGGCGGGCAGCGCGTCCTCGGCCGGGGATCCGTCCTCGGCATCACCGACGACGCGCTCGCCCGCGGCCCGTTCGCGGCCGGGGCATCGGTCGCGGCCGCCGCCGTGACCGCGTACCTGGGCATGCTCCGGGACGCGCTCGCACCGGACGGGATCCAGGTCGCCCGGCTCGTCTCCGCCGGCGCCGACGAGCACGGCGGCCCGAGCCTCGACCCGGCGGGGTGCGCGGAGCTCCTCTGGCACCTGCACACCCACCCGGCGCAGTGGACCGCGTCCGTGGCGGCCGCGTCCGACCCTCCTCGTCGGGTGCCGGGCGGACGGGCGTCGTGACGCGGGTCAGCCGACGACGCGGCGCACCAGCTCGTCGACGCGCCGCTCGTAGTTGTCGGCGGAGAACCTGCCCGCGCGCTGCAGCGTCGCGACGCCGTGCACCGCACCCCACACGACCTCGGCGGCCGTGCCCAGGTCCGACGGCGGCCGGTCGAGCGCGAGGAGCGCGCCGACGATGGCGTCGAACCCCTCGCGCATCGCGCGCGGCGTCTCCTCCGAGGCGAACGGGGCCGCGATCGGCAGGTGGAACATCGCCTCGTACGTCGCCGGGTGGTGCGCGGCGAAGTCGAGGTAGGCGACGACCAGCGCGCGGACCCGGTCCTCGCCGCTCACGTCCGCGCCGGGCGCCGGGCGGGTCGCGGACAGCGTGGCGGCGAGCTCCTCGAAGCCGACGAGCGCCACCGCGGTGACGATCTGGGACCGGCCCTCCGGGAAGTGCCCGTAGAGGACGGGCTGGCTGTAGCCGATCGCGTCGGCGAGCCGGCGGGTGGTGACCGCCTCCCATCCCTGCTCCTCGGCGAGGGCGCGCGCGGCCGCGACGATCTGCGCCTCCCGCTCCTCGAGGAGCCGTGCCTTGCGGGCTGCTGCCGGTGTGCTCATGCCGGCAAGTCTAGCGTCGCTAGATTGCCTGTGCTAGTTTTCCTAGCGTTGCTAGATCCTACCGACCGAAGGAGCCGGACATGCAGTGGTTGCCGATCGTCGCAGTGGTGGTCGTGGGGCTGATGGTGGGGGTCGAGGTGTCGGTCGCGTTCGTCATCAACCCGATCGTCGACCGGCTGCCGGGGAACGCGGGCCTGCTCGCCCGGGCCGACGGCGGCCGGATGCTCGGGCGGGCGATGCCGTTCTGGTACTTCGGGTCGCTCCTGCTCACCGCGGCCACCGCCCTCGTGCTGCCGGCCGGCGCATGGGCGGCCTGGACCGCCGCCGCGGTCCTGGCGCTGAGCATCGTCCTGACCGTCACCGTGCTGGTGCCCATCAACAACCGCGGGAAGACGTGGACCCCCGAGACCGCGCCCGCCGACTGGCGCGAGCAGATGGGTCGCTGGGACCGGTACCACCTGGTCCGCATCGCGCTGCTCGTCGCCGCGTTCGCGCTGCTGACCGTCGCGGTCGCCGCCTGACGTCGCGCCGGGGCCCGCACACAGAGGAACCGGTGGCGATCCGCCGCGAGAGCTCCCCCCAGCGAAGCTCTCGTCGCGGACCGCCACCGGTCCAGGTGTCGCCGCGTGACCCGTCGCGGCGACGTCCCCCACCAGTGCAAGAGGCGGCGGGCGCATGTTCGGGACGTTCACGAACAGTGATCTGGATCACACTACGACGGCCGCGGTCCCGACGCCCGCGCAGCGACCTCTCAGGTGGCCCGCAGCCGACGCCGGGCCGACCAGCCGCCTGCCACCCCGACCCCGACGGCTCCCACCACGACGGCCGCGACGAGGGGCGCCGTCGGCGTCGGCGAAGCTCCGGCGGCGACGGGCGCGGGGGCGAGCGACGCCGCGGTCGCGACGAACGTCGGCGCGGGTCGGGCGCCGGACGGGTCGGTGTCCGTCCACGCGTACGACTCCCCCGACGGGCACTCCTGCACGGCGGGGAACACGAACGCCTGCCCGACCTCCCCCGTGACCCGGACGTCGAGCGTGTAGGCCGCACGCTCGCCGTCGGGCACGGGCTCCCCGGACCATGCCACCGCGTCGTCGGTCACCTCCGAGGTCCATCCGTCCGGCTGGCCCGCGGCGAGCGCCTCGACGCCCTCGGGGAGCGTGACGCGCAACGCGTCGGTGGGCTCGCCGTCGCACCCGTGGTCGAACGTGAACGTGAGCGTCGACGTGCCGTCGCCGTGGGGTTCCACGGTCTCGATGAGCACGTGCGCACCCGCCGGGCCGGCGGTCAGCACGGCGAGCGTGCCGGCGCCGACCGCGGCGAGGACGACGCGTGACCCGCGCCGCCCGGGGCGTGACCGCTGGGGACCGGTCATGAGGACACCTCCACGGGGATCTCGACGATCGGGTTCTCGTACTTGGACGTCCGGACGCTCACGTGCACGGTCCAGTCGCCCGCCATCGGCAGGTCGAGCGTCGCCTCGTACGCGCCCGTCCCGGTCTGCGTGAGGGGCCGGGTGAACGGGCCGAGCGCGGGGTCGGCGAGCGTCGTCGACAGCTCGGGCACAGCGGCGGGCTCCAAGGGCTTCCCGTCGGCGTCGAGCAGCTCGATCTCGAGCGCGTTGACGCCGACCCGGCCGGGAGTGATCCGCGCGCGCAGCGTCCCGTCGCCGAGCTCCTCGACCACCTCGACTGCCGGGGTCGTCGCTTCCTCGGCCGACGGACCGGTCGTCGCGACCGGGCTGCGCGAGACGAGCACGCCCGTCACCGCGAGCACGAGCGCGAGCAGCAGGGCCTCGACGGCGACCGTCCGACCGAGCCGACGGCGCGCGGTCACGCCGGCCGCACCGGCACCGCGCCCGCCCGGACCGTCGTCGCCCGCGACCGCCGGGACGAGCCGGTACCGGTTCCAGGCCGCGATGCCGACGAGGCACAGCGCCACGCCGACCTTGACGAGCAGGGTCTGGCCGTACGTCGTCGACACGAGCGCGTCGAAGGTCCCGAGGATGCGCCACCCGAGGACCGTCCCGGTGACGGCGAGCGCGAGGACGACCCACGCGCCGAGCGCGGAGAACCGCGCGACCGTGACGCCCGCGCGACGCGCGTCGACGTGCGCGGACGGCGCGAGCACGAGCGCGAGGCCGACGACCCCGCCGAGCCACACGGCTCCGGACACGACGTGGAGCGCGTCCGCCGTGACGACCAGCCAGGGCGGGCCGAACGTGCGGGTGTGTCCCACGAGCACGAGCGACCCCAGCGCGAGCGCCGCCCCGCCGAGCACGACCCCGGCGGGCCACGCCGCCCGGGTCTCCCGCGCCGCGCGCGGCGCGAGCAGGGTCGCGACGACGAGCCCGGCGAGGCCGAGCGCGCCCGCGACCGTGGAGTCGGTCGCGAGGCCCGCCGCCCACGTCGCGGGGTCGACGAGGGCGTCCAGCCCGCCGCCGGCCTGCCAGGCCGGGGTGAGCGGGATCCCGAGCACGACGCCGGCGCCCGCGGCGACGAGCGCCCACCGTCGGACGCGCTGCAGGCGGCGGCGCAGGACCGGCGCGGCCCCGGGCGACACGTGCAGCACGAGGAGCTCGAACCCGACGAGACCCGCGACGAGGAACGTCCCCGCGTAGACCGCGGCCTGGTCGAGCGCGCGCACGGCGACGAGCGCCGCCGTCGGCTCGGCCACCCGGGCCTCGACCGACGTCGCGCTCGGCGCCCCCACGGAGAACGTGAAGGCCCCGGCGACGGGGTGCGTGTCGAGGGACACGACGCGCCAGCTCACGACGTACGTGCCGTCGTCGAGCGTCGTGGCCGGGGTGACGACGAGCGCGTCGTCGACCGCGGCGACGTCCACGTCGACGGGCGAGCCGTCGGCGGCGAGGACCGTCGTCCCGCCGGTCACGACCTGGACGGGCTCGTTGAAGGTGATGGTCAGCGCGTCGGGCGGCGCGTCGAGGACGGTGCCGTCCCGCGGGTCCGTGCCCACGAGGACGGCGTGGGCCGCGGCCGGGCCGCTCGCGAGGATCGCGAGCAGGACCGCGGCCGCGGCACCGACGACGACGGCCACCACCCGGCGCAGCACCGAGGGGCGGCCCACGGCTCAGGCCCTCGGACGCGAGCGCACGAACCCGAGCGCCCCGAGCACCAGGCCCGCCGCAGCGAGCACGAGCGCCGTCCAGGTGAGCGCCGGGGCCGGCCCGTCGGACGCACCCGCGGACGCGGAGTCGCCCGACGCCTCCGCGTCGGCGGCGTCGTCCGCCGACCCGTCCGCGACGGTCTCGGCCGGGGCGTCGTGCCCGTCGCCCTCGGCGGCCGTCAGCTCGACCAGCGGTGCGGGCGCCTCGAGGTCGTGCCCGTCCTCGCCCTCGGCCGCGACCTGCACCCAGGCGGTCTCGCCCTCGGCGCACTCCTGGACGGTCGGGAAGACGAGCGTGTCGCCCGCCGCGTCGGGGAGCTTGAGCGAGAGCACGAGGGCGTCACGGTAGCCGTCGGGCAGCGGGGTCTTCGCGGTGTACACGACCTCGGCGACGCGCTCGGTGTACTGGCCGCCGTGCCCGTCGTCGACCGGCTCGTCGAGGGTCGCCATGACCTTCTCGACGTCCCAGCCGGGGTTGACCGTGGGCGTCACGGTGACGACCTGCTCAGGAACCTGGATGGAGACCTTCGTGGTCGGCGAGGCGCCGCAGCCGTGCGGGACGCCGAACGTGAGCAGCGCGTACGCGCCCGCGTCGGTCGTGTCGGGGGTGACCGTGACGTGGGCGGCCGCGGCGCCCGCGCCGACGACGACGATCCCGGTGGTGAGGGCGGCGGCGCCGACGGCGCGCAGGGTCTTTCGCATGATGGTGCCTTTCGGGGAGAGGAAGACGGTGGGCTCCGGCGCGCGACGGCACGTCACGGGCACGCCCCGGCGCGGCCGGGCGAAGCCGGCCGGGTGGGCGTACAGGACGCGCGGGCGCGCGGGAGCGGGACGCCGCGGAGGGGTCCGCGGAGGCGTCCGGGAGAGGTCAGGCGACGGCGGGCGGACCGCGCCCGGGCGCGGCACCGCGCGCGAGGAGGTCGCGGACCGTCGGCAGCGCGCCGACGGCGGGCGGCACCACGCGGACCACGACGGCCCACGGGCGGCCGGGGACCCGGCGTCCGGCGAGCCACGTCCACAGGCGCCACAGCACGGCGTCGCCGTAGCGCAGGACGAGCGCGACGACGAGCGTCGCGACGGCGTGGGCGCCGAGCATCGTCAGGGGCGAGGCGGCGTGCGCGTGCGCGGACGCGTCGGCCGGGGACAGCGCGGCGCAGCGGTCGAAGACGACGTGCAGCACGAGCTGGCCCGCGCCGAGCAGGCCGAGCAGCCGCGGCAGCCCCACCTGGCGGCGCGTGAGGGGTCGCACGGCGACGGCGGTGAGGACGGCGAGCACGCCGAGCGGGACGGCTCCGGGGTCGGTGCCGCCGGCGAGGGCGTGCGCGACGACGGACAGCCCGACGACCGCGGCGGCGAGCAGCAGCACCCGCACGCCGCGGAGCACCCCTGCTCCGGGCGACGTCACGGACGCACCCTAGCGGCAGGAGGGGTGCGCGCGGCAGGGTCGGCCGCCGTCCTCCCCGGGCCGGGGAGGACGGCGTGCACCGGCACGGTCAGTCCTCGGGGTCGTGCGGCGCGTCGTCGCTCGTCGCCTCGTCGGTCACGGTGCCGCGGCGGCGCAGGACGATCACGACGACGACCGCGGCGGCGACCACGAGCGCGCCGAGCCCCACGAGCACGGGGACGACCGACGAGCCGCCGTCCTCCGCGTCCGTGGCGACAGGCGTCGCGGGCTCCGGCGACGTCTCCTCGGCCGCGTCGGTCGTGGCCTCCTCGGACGCGGGCTCCTCCGGCGTCGCCTCGTCCGTGGCGGGCTCCTCGGAGACCGGCGCCTCGGGCTGGGCCGCGACGGTGAAGGCGAACGTGCCCTCGATGGGGTGGCCGTCGGACGAGACGACGCGCCACGCCACGGTGTACGTGTCGCCGCCGAGCGCGACGGCGGGGTCGAGCGCGAGCGTCGCGGCGCTCCCCTCGATCGTCGGCGCGCCCTGCGTCACGACCGTCCCGGCGGAGTCGGAGACCACGACCTGCGGCTCGACGGGGAGCGGCTCGGTGTTGAAGGTCAGCGTGATCGCGGTCGGGGGCGTCGCGAGCTCGGCGCCGTCGGCCGGGTCCGAGCTGAGGATGCGGTCGTGCGCGGACGCTGGGGCGGCGGTGAGGGCCGCGTGCCCGGCGGTGAGGCCCAGGGCCAGCGCGGCGGCGGCGAGGAGGGCGAGGAGGGCCGACACGGGTCGGCGCAGGGAGAGGGTCATGAGGGTTCTTCCGTCCGAGGCGCGGCGGTCGCCGCACGGTGGTGCCCCGCGGCCCGGTCGTCACCGGGTCGGCCTCGTCGGGGGCCGCGTCAGGACGCGGCGAGGGGGCGCAGCAGTGCTCCCGACGGGCCGGCCGGCCGGGGCGGACCCCGGGTCGGGGCACGGCGCGAGCGCCACGTCGACGGGACGCGGACCGCGCGGGCCGGCGGCACGCCGGGGCGCGCGGCCGGTGCCACGGGCGCGGGGGCGGGGAGGGAGGCGCGCGGCGTCACCCACGCGAGGAACCGCTCGAGCGCACGCTCCCCGCGCGCGAGGACGAGCGCGAGCACGACCGTCGCGACCGCGTGCGCCACGACCATCCACAGGCCCGCGGCGCCCGACGTCGCGAGGTGCTCCGGGTGCGCGAGGCTCGCCCCGCCGCCGGTCAGGAGCGCACCGGCCGGCGCCGCGCACACGACGTCGCCGACCGGGGCGACGTGCCCGCCGTGGCCGGACGTGGCCCCCGCGGGGACGCACGAGCCGACGGGCGCGAGCACGACGAGCGCCTGGTGCAGCGCGACCTGGGCCCCGCCGAGGAGCACGACGAGCCGGGCGGGCGTGAACCGCAGCCGCGCGGCCGCCGTCGTGCCGGCGAGCGTGAACGCGGCGAGCGCGGCGAGGACCAGCGGGTCCGGGAGGACTCCCCCGCCGACGCGGTGCGCGAGCGCCGTCAGCGCGAGCACGAGGGTCGCCACGAGCGCGGCGCGTGCGACGCGCAGCGGACCGACGACCGGGGAGGACACGACGGCCACCCTAGCGCGACGCGGACGCGTCGTCCGGGCTGCCCGTCGCCCCCGCCGGCTCCGGGGTCCCCGGCGCGGGCGAGCGGTCCGCGTACCGGCCGATCGCCGGCCCGGCGGGCAGGAGCCGGTCGATCCCGACGATGACGAGGCCGAGCACGAAGAAGCCCGCCCCGTAGAGCACGACGTTGACGAGCAGCCCGGTCCACCCGAGCGCGTCGAGGTCGACGAACCCGTACGGGTACTCGCTGCCGGGGCTGACGAACCCGCGGATCGTCGTGAACGCGAAGTACGCGAGCGGGTACACGAGCCAGCGGGCCGCGTCGAGGCCGCGCAGACGCCGGTGCGCGTCGAGCAGGAGGAAGTCGGCGAACACCGCGAGCGGCAGGAGCTCGTGCTCGATCTGGCCGTCGGTCAGCCCGAGGAACACGGCCGGGGCGCCGGGGTCCTCGGGCGCGAGCACGAGGTTCGCGACGAGCCCGGTGATCGCGGCGAAGAGCGTCACCCCACCCTTGAGCCACCCCGGCGGCTGCCGACGACGCAGGAGGGACGCGACGCCCGCCCACGTGAACACGACGGCGATGAGGAAGCCGGTCTGGTTCGTGAAGTAGACGAGGCCCTCGATGTCGCCGTCGCGCCAGATGGCGCGCGTCCCGACGAGGGCGAGGACGACGAGGAACAGCCGGAACAGTCCGACGACGACGTGCATGCGAGCTCCTTCGCGCGCGGTGCGGTGGTGCGTTCAGGAGCCTAGTGCGCCCCGCCCACCCCGGTGCACCCGGCGGGCGCCCTCGACCGGGGTCGCGCGAGGCCGGCCGTGCGGTGGGTCCGGGAACGCCGAGGGGGCCGCGCGGTGGCGCGGCCCCCTCGGGACGTCGTCGCCCGCCCGGCGCTGCACGCCGGGCGGGAGCGAGGTCAGAGTGCCTGGATGTTCGTCGCCTGCGGGCCCTTGGGGCCCTGGGTGACGTCGAACGAGACGCTCTGGTTCTCCTCGAGCGAGCGGTAGCCGCTCGAGTTGATCTCGCTGTAGTGGGCGAACACGTCGGCGGTGCCGTCGGAGGGAGCGATGAAGCCGAAGCCCTTCTCAGCGTTGAACCACTTCACGGTGCCTGTAGCCATGATGTCTTCTCTCGTTGATGCGACCGGCCCACGAGCGCGGGTCCGGTTGTCGCGCCCCGCAGGGCGCCGACGGTCGTGGAGGCGGGTCCCGCGAGGGCCTGCCGGGCGTTCACGCCGGGCGACGAGGTGCCGCTTCGCGTGGTGGAGGTCGGCGACGACGCCCACGGGCCGCGTGTAGCGGTCGTGGACGTGGAAGCCGTCGGGGACTCGGGTGACCAGGCCGGCGTACTCGCCGTCCGCCGTCGCGACCCACAGGTCGTCGTCGGCGCGGCGCAGCACGAGGTCTGGTCCGGACGTGTCCGTGACCGCAGGGGCGGTCTCGGGGTGTTCAAGGATGGAGGAAAAGATGTTCTCTGCTCTCGCTCCGCGCTCTGTGGGCGGAGATCGTCGACGGCAGCTTCTGCTGCCTGGCGCGCACGGCCTTGCTCCGATGCTGAGGACCGAAGAGCGTCGCGGAACGGGTCCGGCGACATGAGCGCGACCTCCAGGGTACACGAGAGCGGTCCGCCGCCCGGAGCGGCGGCCGGAGCGGTGGCCCGGAGAGCAGGGGGCGGCGACGACTCTTGCCCCGGGCGATGATGAGGGCATGACGACTCCCCCCACCCCCGCCCGCACCGCTCCTCGCACCGCTCGCCGCAGCGTCGCCGTCGTGAACGGCTACGTCGTCCCGGTCGCCTCCGACCCGATCGAGAACGGGACCGTCCTCATCGAGGACGGTGTCATCACCGCGGTCGGCGCGGACGTCGTCGTGCCCGACGGCGTCCCCACCCTCGACGCGCGCGGCCGCTGGGTGCTGCCCGGCTTCGTCGAGGCGCACGCCCACATGGGCGTCATGGAGGAGGCCGAGGGCTGGGCGGGCAACGACACCAACGAGATGACCGACCCGAACGGCGCCGCCCTGCGCGCGATCGACGCGATCAACGTCGAGGACGAGGGCTTCCGCGACGCGCTCGTGGGCGGCGTGACGAGCGCCGTCGTGAAGCCGGGCTCGGGCAACCCGATCGGCGGCCAGACGGTCGCGATCAAGACGTGGGGCGGCCGCACCGTCGACGAGCAGGTGATCCGCGAGGCGGTCTCCGTGAAGTCGGCGCTCGGCGAGAACCCCAAGCGCGTGTACGGGGACCAGAAGAAGACGCCGTCCACGCGCCTCGGCGTCGCGAAGGTCATCCGCGCGGCGTTCGTCGACGCGCAGAACTACGCCGCGAAGCGCGACGCGGCCGAGGCGAAGGGCGAGCCGTTCGACCGCGACCTCGCCAAGGAGACCCTGGCGCGCGTCCTCGCGGGCGAGCTCTACTGGGACCAGCACACGCACCGCGCCGACGACATCGCGACCGCGCTGCGCCTCGCGGACGAGTTCGGCTACCGGCTCGTGGTGAACCACGGCACCGACGGCGCGGCCGTCGCGGACGTCCTCGCCGAGCGCGACGTGCCGGTGATCTTCGGCCCGCTGTTCACCTCGCGCTCGAAGATCGAGCTGCGCAGCCGCGACATCGCGAACCTCGGGGCGCTCGCCCGCGCGGGCGTGCGCGTCGCGATCACGACCGACCACCCCGTCGTGCCGATCAACTTCCTCGTTCACCAGGCGTCGCTCGCGGTGAAGGAGGGCCTCGACCGCGACACCGCGCTGCGCGCACTCACCGTGAACCCCGCGGCCTTCCTCGGTCTCGACGACCGCGTCGGCGCGCTCGCGCCGGGCCTCGACGGGGACGTCGTCGTGTGGTCGGGCGACCCGCTCGACGTGACGTCACGCGCGGAGCACGTGCTGATCACCGGCACCGAGGTCTACACGTGGGACGCGGCGGCGGCCGACGGGCGCGGCGCGGGCCGCGTCGTCGAGCGCGGCGAGCGCTTCCGGGCCTGACACCGGCCCCGCTCGCCGGTCGCGCGCGGCGTCGCTAGCGTTCCCCCCGAGGGCCGTCGCGCCCGCCGAGGGGGACGCCATGGCCCGGACCGCCACCTCGCAGCACCCCGCCCGGCCCGCCGCGGCGACCATCACGGCCACGTCGCTGGTCATGCTCAACGTCGCCGCGGTGGTCAGCCTGCGTGGTCTGCCCGCCGAGGCGGAGTACGGGCTCTCCTCCGCGTTCTACTACCTGCTCGCCGCCGTCTGCTTCCTCGCACCCGTCGCCGTCGTCGCGGCCGAGCTCGCGTCCACGTGGCCCGAGGAGGGCGGCATGTTCCGCTGGGTCGGCGAGGCGTTCGGGAGCAGGTGGGGCTTCCTCGCGATCGCGATGGTGTTCGTCGAGGGCTGCATCTGGTTCCCGACCGTCCTCACGTTCGCCGCCGTCACGCTCGCCTACACCGGGCCCGACGCGCGGTTCGACGAACGGGTCGCCGACGACCGGCTCTTCGTCCTCGCGATCGTGCTCGTCGTGTTCTGGGCCGCGACGCTCATCGCCCTGCGCGGCGCGTCCGCGTTCGCCCGCACCGCGCGCTGGGGCGGGATCGTCGGGACGCTCGTCCCCGCCGCGCTGCTCGTCGGGCTCGGCTGTGCCTACCTCCTTAGCGGCGAGCCGTCCCGGACCACGCTCTCCTGGGGCGCGTTCGTCCCGGACCTCACGCGTCTCGACAACATCGTGCTCGCCGCCGGGATCTTCCTCTTCTACGCGGGCATCGAGGTCAACGCGGTCCACGTCCGCTCGATCCGGCGGCCGGAGCGCACCTACCCGCTCGCGATCCTCGTCGCCGCGCTCGTGGCCGTCGTCGTGCTGACCCTCGGCACGCTGACGATCGCGGTCGTCGTGCCGCAGCAGGACATCAGCCTCACGACGAGCCTGCTCCAGGCGTTCGACCACCTGCTCGCGTGGGCGGGGATCGGCTGGGCCGGGCCGGTCGTCGCGGCGATGCTCGCCGTCGGCGTCCTCGCCGGCGTCACGACGTGGGTCGCCGGGCCCGCCACGGGCCTGCACGCCGTCGCGCGAGCAGGGTTCCTCCCGCGGTGGTTCCACCGGACGAACGACCGCGGCATGGCGACGAACATCCTCCTCGTCCAGGCGCTGGTCGTGACCGTGCTGTCGGTGCTGTTCGTCGTCATGCCCTCCGTGCAGTCCGCGTACCAGCTGCTCAGCCAGCTCACGGTGATCCTCTACCTCGTGGCGTACCTCCTGATGTTCGCCGCGGTCGTCGTGCTGCGCCGCACGCAGCCCGACCGGCCGCGCCCCTACCGGGTGCCGGGGGGCCGCGTCGGGGTCTGGGCGGTCGGCGGGCTCGGGTTCGTCGCGTCGCTGCTCGCGCTCGTCACGAGCTTCGCCCCGCCCGGCCAGGTCGCGGTCGGCAGCCCGACGACGTACGTCGTGCTGCTCGTCGCGCTCGCCCTCGTCTTCGTGGCCCTCCCGCTGCTCCTGTACCGCGCCCGCACACCGGCCTGGCGGGACGACTCGTCGACGTTCGCGCCCTTCACCTGGCAGTCCGCGGACGCCGAACCCGACCGAGGCGATCCCGGCCCGCCGGGATGACGGGCGAGGTTCCCGTGGCGCGAACCCGCGCGGCGGCGGACCATCGGAACATGCCTACCCGACCCGCTCCCCGCCCTCGCAGCGCCGCGACCGGCCCGGTCGTCGGTCTCGTCGTCCTCGTCGGGGCGCTCGCCGCCTGCTCCGGCCCCGGCCCGGGCGACAAGGACGTCGAGTACGACTCGCTCGACGCGCTCCACCGCGCCGCCACGTCCGCCGGCCTCACGTGCCTGTCGTTCACGACCGAGAGCACGGACAGCGAGGACGTCGAGCTGGGCGCGTGCGACGACACGACGCTCCTCGCCGTGTTCGCCGACGGGATCGCCGAGGACGAGTTCCTCGCGCTCCTGCCGCGTCAGCCCACCGAGGAGGGCGAGGCCGCGCTCGCCGGGCCGAACTGGGTCGTGCTCGGCGACACCGGCGACCTGCTCGAGACCCAGGCGGGCATCGGCGGGCAGTTCCTCACCGACGAGTGACGCGGCGTCAGCCGCCGCCCGCCATCTGCCGCTGCGCGAACACGAGCCCGTACGGGAGCGCGGTCGCGGCCATGGCCCACGTGTGCGTCTGACCGGGCTCCTCGCGGAGCTCGACGGTCTGCCCCTGGTCCTCGAGGTCCTGCGCCATCCGCCGCACCGTCGTGAGCGCCTCCCGCGGCGCGTCCTGCCCGGAGTCGAGGAAGACGGGCATCGGGTGCGTGAACGTCATCGTGGGCAGGTACGTCGTCGGGGTGTTCGCGTCGATCTCCGCCTGCGTCGAGAGCATCGTCCGTTCCGGCCCGGGGCCGGGGTTCCCGTAGGGCTCGATCGCGAGGATCGCCCCGAACAGGTCGAGGTTCCGCAGACCCACGTTGAGCGCGCAGAACCCGCCGGACGACATGCCGCCGAGGACGCGGTGCTCGCGGTCCGCGACCGTCGGGTACGTCGCGTCGACGGTGTCGACGACGGTCGTCGTCAGGTACGTCTCGACCTGCTCGCCACCCGTCGTCGAGTCGAGGCACTCGGTGTCGAGCCCGCCCGGCCCCGTGCCGTTCACCGTGGGGGCGACGACGATCATCGGGTCGACGAGCCCGCGCCGGATGAGCACGTCCATCGTGCGCGGCACCCGCCCGGCGGCGAACCAGCTGCTCGGGTCGTCGGGCGACCCGTGGATGAGGTACACGACCGGGTAGCGGGTCGAGCCCTCGGGGTCGAACCCCGGCGGGAGGTACACCCAGGCGTCCTCGTCCGCGATCTGCTCGGCGGCCGTCCCCGGGATCGCGAGCGTCCGCACCTGGCCCCGGTGCGCGCCGCCCGGCGCGTCGGCCGACAGGTCGGCCAGACCCAGCGCGACGAGCTGCACCCGGGCGGCCCCCCACGTCGGGACGTAGCCGGAGTAGGCGTTGGCGCCGACCGCCAGGCCCAGCACGAGGGACAGCGCGCCGAGCGCCGCGAGGGACGCCGTCGCGACGCGTGAGCGCCACGGCCGGCGCGGGTCCTCGCCCCGGGCCCGCCGCTCGCGCCGCGCCCGGGCGCCGCGCCGCGCGCGGACCACGGCCCACGCCACCGCTCCCGCCCCGAGCACCGTCAGCACGACGGCGACCGGGTAGCTCGTCAGGTACGTCTCGGCGGGCTGCAGCTCGCGCAGCACGGCCGCGGGCAGGGCCGGGTCGGTGTCGGGGACGGGGAGGCCGGTCGCCACGGTCAGGACCGGCGCTGCGGCTTCACGAACGGGAAGGCGAGCGTCTCGCGGATCGACGCCCCGATGATGGTCATGTAGATGCGGTCGACACCGAGGCCGAGCCCGCCGGTGGGCGGCATCGCGAACTCGAGCGCCGAGAGGAAGTCCTCGTCGATCTCCATGGCCTCCGGGTCGCCCGCCGCCGCCAGGAGCGACTGCTGCGTGAACCGCTCGCGCTGGTCGATCGGGTCGATGAGCTCCGAGTACGCGGTGCCGAGCTCGGCGCCGAACGCGACGAGGTCCCAGCGCTCCGCGAGGCGCGGGTCGCGGCGGTGCACGCGGGTGAGCGGCGACGTCTCGACCGGGAAGTCGGTGTAGAACGTCGGCTCGACCGTCTGGCCCTCGACGAGGCGGTCGTACATCTCGTTGACCACCGCGCCGTGCGTCTCGTCCTCGCCGACCTCGATGCCGAGCCGGGCGCACAGGGCGTGCAGCTCCGCGTCGGGGGTGTCCGGGGTGACCTCGGCGCCGACGGCGCGCGAGACGGCGTCGTGCACGGTGACGACGGGCCACTCCCCGTCGAGCCGGACCTCGCTGCCGTCGGGCCGGCGCGACACGGCGTCGCCGTGCACCGCGACCGCGGCCGCGACGACGAGCTCGCGCGTGAGGTGCCGCATCGTCGTGTAGTCGCCGAACGCCTGGTACGCCTCGAGCGACGTGAACTCGGGGTTGTGCGTCGCGTCGGCGCCCTCGTTGCGGAAGTTGCGGCCCAGCTCGAAGACGCGCTCGATGCCGCCGATCGCGAGCTGCTTGAGGAACAGCTCCGGGGCGATGCGCAGGTACAGGTCCATGTCGTACGCGTTGATGTGCGTGCGGAACGGCCGCGCGTTCGCGCCCCCGTGCACGCGCTGCAGGATCGGCGTCTCGACCTCGATGAAGCCGCGCTCGACGAGCGACGAGCGCAGCGAGTGCACGGCGGCGGAGCGACCGCGGAGCGTCACGGACGACCGCGTGTCGAGCGCGAGGTCGACGTGGCGCAGGCGCATGCGCGTCTCCGGGTCGGCGAGCCCGCGGAACTTGTCCGGCGGCGCCTTGAGCGACTTCGACGCCATGACCCACGACCCCGCGTGCACGGACAGCTCCCCCGTCCGGCTGCGCGCGACGGTCCCCGTGACGCTCACCTGGTCCGCGAGGTCGACGACGCGGCGCCAGAGCGCGAGGTCGGCGGCGCCGTCGGCGGTGAGCATCACCTGGCGCTCGTGGTTCTCCTCGCGCAGGACGGCGAAGACGACGCCCCCGAGGTCCCGGAGCCGCACGACGCGCCCCGAGACGGACACCTCGTGCCCGAGCAGCAGGTCGTCGACGTCGGCGAGCCGGTGCGTGCGCGGCACGGCCACGGGGTACGCGGGCATGCCGGCCGCCGCGAGCACGTCGAGCTTGGCGCGGCGGGCGCGCTCCTGGTCGGTGAGCCGCCGGGTCGGCACGTCGAGCGCGAGCAGCGCGTCCTCCTGCTCGCGCACGGCGGCGCCGAGCGCGGCGTCGGCCGTCGCGACCTGCTGGCTCCCGGTGCCGCCGCGCGCGCCGGGCCACTGCGGCACGAAGCCCTCGGCCTGCCCCGCCGCGAGCGACACGGACGTGAGCTGGGCGGGGGCGGCGTAGCAGAGGTAGCGCGTGCGCCAGCGCGGCTCGTACTTCTGGTTCGAGCGGTACAGCTGGTCGAGCTGCCACCAGCGCGACGCCGTGAGGACGAGGCGGCGCAGGAAGCGCTGGAAGGGGCTCGCCGCGACCGACTCGCCCTGCTCGATCAGGCCGCGGAACATCGCGAAGTTGAGCGAGACCCGGTCGATCGCCATGCCCGCGCCCTCGCTCGCGAGCGTCGAGATCATGAGCTCCGTGACGCCCGGCACCGCGTCGGGCGACCGGCGCATGTAGTCGAGCGAGACCCCCTTGCGGCCCCACGGGACGAACGTGAGCAGGCCGCGCGGCGCGCCGTCGCGGTCGTGCGCGGTGACGACGAGCACGCGCGGGTCGCGCGGGCTGCCGAGGCGCTCCAGGGCCATCGAGAAGCCGCGCTCGTCCTCGCCGTGCCGCCACGCGTCGGCGGCCTGCGCGAGCGCCGCGAGCTCGTCCGCCGGGATCTCGCGCTGCCGCCGCAGGCGCACGGTGTACCCCTCGCGCTGGGGCCGCGCGACGGCGTGCCGCACGGGCCGCATCGACGGCGACGCGAGGTCGAAGGACCGCGTCTCGACGATCGCCTCGTCACCCATCGTGAGGACGGCGAGCCCGGCGTCGCGGTAGGCCCGCGCGCCCTTCTCGCTCGCCGAGAGCACGCCGGGCGCCCACCCGTGGCGCCGCGCGTACGCGAGCGTGCGCTCGATCGCGTCGGGCCACGACGCCGGGTCCCCGAGCGGGTCGCCCGCGGCGAGCAGCACGCCGCTCACCACGCGGTACGACACGGCGGCGCGGCCGTCGGTCGAGAAGATCGCGTAGCGGTCGTCGCGCGTCGCGAAGTACTCGAGCGAGTCGTCGCTCGGGTGCTCCAGGAGCAGACGGCGCACGGCGAGCTCCTCGTCCGGGGTGCGTGCGGCGTCGCGCGGGCCGGTCCGCAGGAACACGAGCACCGCGAGCAGCAGCGCGGCGCCCGCGAGCAGGCCGCCGACGAGCGCGAGCCAGCCCGGCGCGCCGCCGTCGATGGCGAACGGCTCCTCGTGCGGCGACAGCCCGACCGAGACGCTCAGGGCCCACCCGAGCCGCGCCGACTGGTCGTCGAGGCTCGACGGCACGACCTGGAGCAGCGCCCACACGACGCCGGTCGCGACGGCGAGGCCGAGCACGAGGACGAGCGCCGCCGTCCACCACGCACCCCGGGCAATACGGGCCGGGAACGCGTGGCGCGCGGCGACGAGCACCACGACGAGCACGAGCCCGACGAGCCCGCCCGCGTACGCCGTCCAGTGCACGTCGTCGAGCACGCCGGCCGCCGGGTCGATCCGGTCGAGCACGATCGCGAGCAGCATGACGAGCGCGGACGGGAGCTGCCAGACGAGGACCACGAACCACAGCGCGGCGCGGCGCCGGCGCAGGAAGCCGCTCGCGACGAGCCCGACCACGACCGCGGAGAAGAGCGACGGGTACGACGGCACGTTCGTGACCGACAGGACCTCGGCGACCGGGCGCTCGGCGTGGTGCGCGACGGGACGGAGGATCAGCGCGACGAGGAGCCACACCGCGTAGACCTCGAGGATCCGGCCGCCCCAGCGTGCGACCGCCTCGGCCCAGGGCGACGCGACGGCGGGCGGCGCTGGAGCGCGCCGTCCGCCGTCCGGGGTGGGCGTCTCGCGCCCGACGGTGCTGGTACCCGTCACGTGGTCTCCTCCGGGTCGCGCGGTGTGCGGGCGGGCGCCGGCGCGGGCTGCGTCGGCGGGTTGACGAGGACGTCGTCGGCGGTCTGCCGCTCCGCCGCGGTACGACGATCCCACGTGGGGCGCCGCAGCGCGTAGAAGAGGAGCGGCGGGCCGCCGAGCACGACGACGACCCCGGCGACCACGATCGGGTAGGCGGTCTCGGAGAGGCCGCTGAAGCCGGACGGCCGGACGAACGCGAGCACGAACGCGGCCGCGCACGCGACGAACCCCAGCCCCGCGACGAACCGCATCGCGGGCGTGCGGTAGGTCCGCACCACGTCGGGCTTGGTGCGCCGCAGCCGGATCGCCGCGGCGAACATGAGCATGTACATGACGAGGTAGAGCGCCGCTGCCATGTCGACCAGCGCGATGAACGCCGTGTTGCCGTTCGGCACGAGGACGAACAGCAGCGCGAGCAGCGTGACGATCCCGCCCTGCACCGCGAGGATCCCGACCTGGACCCCGGCCTTGTTGCGACGCTGGAGCGCGGGCGGGAGCAGGCCGGTCCGGGCCGCGGCGAGCAGGCCGCGCGACGGCCCGGCGATCCACGTGACGACCGACGCGAACGCCCCGAGGGCGATGAGGAGCGAGATGACCGGGGTGCCCCAGCTCATGCCCCAGTGGTCGAAGAACGCCTTGAACGCGAGGTTGATCCCGTCGGTCACGCCGAGCGCGGACTTCGGGACGGCCACGGAGATCGCGAGCGTCGGGAGGATGAAGACACCGAGGATCAGCACGGTCGCGATGGCGATCGAGCGCGGGAAGCCCCGACCGGGGTTGCGCAGGTCGTTCGCATGCACCGCGTTGACCTCCATGCCCGCGTACGCGAGCACGTTCGAGACGATGAGAACGATGGACGCGATCCCGGTCCACGGCGGGATGACGGCGGACGCCTCGAGCGTCGTCTCCGAGCGCTCGCCGGTGCCGAGCCAGACCGCGCCGAGCACGATGAGCAGGACGGCGGGCAGGATCGTGCCGAAGACGCCGCTCCACGAGCCGACCTTGGCGAACAGGTTGCCGCCGGCGAGCGTGATGAGCGTCGACCCCCAGTACAGGACGAGGATCACGACGGCCGTGTAGAGGCCGTTCTGCGTGAGGCCCGGGTCGCCCACGACGAACGACAGGCTCGCCGCGATGAACGCGATCTGCGTGGGGTACCAGACGACGTTCTGGATCCACTGGAGCCAGATCGCGACGAACCCGGCCCGCTCGCCGAACGCCTCGCGCACCCACGTGAAGACGCCGCCCTTCCAGCCGGTCGCGAGCTCGGCCGCGACGAGCGCCGTCGGGACGAGGAAGAGGATCGCCGGGACGATGAAGAGCGTCACCGAGCCGAGCCCGTACGACGCCATCGCCGGCAGCGAGCGCAGCGACGCGACCACCACCACGGTGAGCATCGCGAGCTGCACGACCGACATGTACGTCGTCGCGCCCGCGGCGGGCGCCCCGATGGCGGGCCCCGCGTGGCCCGGCGGCTGCCGGGAGCCGGGCGACCCGTACGGGTGCGGCCGGACGTGCGCCGCCGTCGGCGCGTGCGTGCCGTCGGCCCGGACGTGCGGTCCCGAGCCTCCGGGCGGATCCTGTGCTGCCCCCTGTGCCATGGTCCGTCCTTCCCGCGGTCGTCCGGGTCAGTGGTGGAAGTTGGAGCGCTGGCCCTCGGTCGGCATCGGGCCGGTGAGGGCGTCGAGGAGCTCGACCTCGTCGCGCAGGTCCGCGAGGAACGCGGACGCCAGGTCGTGGCTGAAGCCGTTGCGCACGACGACGCGCTGGACGGTGAGGTCCGTGAGGTCGTCGGGCATGGGGTACGCGGGCACGAGCCAGCCCTTGGTGCGCAGCCGCTCCGACAGGTGGTAGAGGTCCCAGTTCTTCGTGTGGCCCTCGCGCAGGCGCCACGCGAACACGGGGATGTCCGAGCCGTCGTTCCACAGCTCGAACGCGGGCATCTTCGCGATCTCGCCCGACAGGTAGAGGGCGACGTCGCGCGACGTGCGCTGCACGGCCTCGTAGCCGGTGCGCCCGAGCCGCAGGAAGAGGTAGTACTGGAGGAGCACCTGCGCGCCGGGGCGCGAGAAGTTGAGGGCGAACGTCGGCATGTCCCCGCCGAGGTAGCTCACGCGGAACACGAGGTCCTCCGGCAGCGACTCCGTGTCGCGCCAGACGACCCACCCGAGGCCCGGGTAGACCAGGCCGTACTTGTGGCCGGAGGTGTTGATCGACGCGACGCGGGGGACGCGGAAGTCCCACTCGAGGTCGGGCTGGAGGAACGGGGCGATCATCGCGCCCGACGCGCCGTCGACGTGGATGGGCACGTCCAGGCCGGTGGACTCCTGGATCCGGTCGAGGGCCGCGGCGATCTCGGCGACCGGCTCGTACATGCCGGTGTAGGTCACGCCCATGATGGCGACGACGCCGATCGTGTTCTCGTCCACGTACGTCTCGAGGTCGTGGCCGTCGAGGACCTTGTGGTCCTCGGAGATCGGGACGTAGCGCGCCTCGACCTCGAAGTAGTTGCAGAACTTCTCCCAGCACACCTGGACCGCGCTCGAGAGCACGAGGTTCGGGCGGTCGGTCGGCTTGCCGGCGGCGCGGCGCGCGTGCTGCCAGCGCCGCTTGAGGGCGAGACCGCCGAGCATGCACGCCTCGGACGAGCCGATGGTCGACGTCCCGATGGTGTGCTCCGGGTCGGGCGCGTGCCACAGGTCGGCGAGCATCGTCCAGCACCGCGTCTCGACGGCCGCCGTCTGCGGGTACTCGTCCTTGTCGATCATGTTCTTGTCGGCGGCCTCGAGGTACAGCCGCGCGGCGTGCTCGTCCATCCACGTGCCGACGAACGTCGCGAGGTTGAGCCGCGCGTTCCCGTCGAGCATCGCCTCGTCGTGGACGATCTGGTACGCCGTCTCCTGGAGGGACTCGTCCTCAGGGAACCGGAACTTGGGCAGCGCCGTCGCCTCCCCCGGTCTGGCGAAGATCGGGTTGAGCTCGACGACGTCGGGTTCTCCGGTGTGCCTCTCGGCCCGGCGCGTGTTCGTGACCATGTCCGCCCCCTCGGGTTGGTGTGGCCGCGGACCTGCGGCCGCTCTCTCGACGGTACGACCGCGATCCCGGGACCGCCTCTGGGCAGGTGAGATAGGCAACACCTGTTGCTTAAGTGATTGCCTCGGCGTAACGTCGAGGACGACGCAGCGCACGGCACGACGCGGAGGAGGTGGCCGTGGACAAGCGCACCGCCCGCACCGCCGCGGCCCTGCGGACCGCGATCCTCGCGCTCGCGGCGGAGCAGGACGTCACCCGGCTCACGGTGTCCGCCGTCGCGGCCCGGGCGGGGATCAACCGCGTGACGTTCTACGACCACGCGTCGAGCCCGTCCGAGCTCCTCGCGCGCGTGCTCGGCGCCGAGCTCGACGCGATCCGCGACCGGTTCTTCGCCGACGTCCGGGCCGCCGAGACGGCCGACGACGTCGCCGCCCGCTCCCGCGAGGTCGTCGACCACTGGAGCCGTGCGCTCGTCGTGCACGTCGAGGCCCACCTCCCCGTCTACGAGCGCGCGCTGGAGGGCGGCCTCAGCGCGCCGCTGTTCCGGCTGCTCGCGAGCCACGTCACCGGCACGCTCGTCGAGCACCTGCACGCCCACCCCGGCCTCCTGCCGTCGGCCCCGGCCGGCACCTCGGCGGGACTCCCGGCCGAGCCGTCGGCCGGAGCCACGACCACCGCGACGGCCGACGTCGCGGCGCGCGCGTTCGCGACGTACGTCGGCTTCGGCACGGTCGGCGCGCTCGAGGTGTGGCTCGCCGCGCCCCCTCCCCGTGACCCCGGGCTCTTCCCGCGGGTCGCCCGAGACGCCCTGCCCGCCTGGTGGACCACGCCGTCGCCCTGACGAGCCGTCCCCTCCGCCGGTCGACCGCGGTCCCCGGCGGGCAGGTGCGCACCACCCGCGCGACGACGCCCCCGCTCACGAGGCGGGCCGACGCCGCCGTGCCCGGCAAGGAAAGGAGCCCCACCATGGGCAGCACTCCCGGAAGCGTGCAGAACAAGGTCGCGATCGTCACCGGCGGCACCGGCGGCATGGGCGTCACGAACGCGCGTGCGCTCGTCGCCGAGGGCGCGAAGGTCGTGGTCGCGGACCTCGACGACGCGAAGGGCGAGGCGCTCGCGCGCGAGCTCGGCCCCGACGCCCGCTACGTGCACCTCGACGTGACGAGCGAGGACGAGTGGGCGGCCGCCGTCGCGGCCACGCTCGACGCGTTCGGGCGCGTCGACGTGCTCGTCAACAACGCGGGCATCGCCAACGGCGGTCCGATCACGGAGTTCGACGTCGCCGCGTGGCGCCGGATCATCGACATCAACCTCACCGGCACGTTCCTCGGGATCCGCGCGGTGTCGCCGATCATGGCGAAGGCCGGCGCGGGGTCGATCATCAACATCTCGTCGGTCGAGGGCATGCGCGGGAGCGCGGGCCTGCACGGCTACGTCGCGTCGAAGTTCGGCGTCCGCGGGCTGACGAAGTCCGTCGCGCTCGACCTCGGCCCGTACGGCGTGCGCGTCAACTCGGTGCACCCCGGGTTCATCTCGACGCCCATGACCGCGTCGCTCAACCCGGACGACCTCCTCATCCCGCTCGGCCGCCCCGCGGCGCCCGAGGAGGTCTCGCGCATGATCGTCTTCCTCGCGAGCGACGAGGCGTCGTACTCGACGGGCTCGGAGTTCGTCGTGGACGGCGGCCTCATCGCCGGCGTCCCGTCCAAGAAGGGCCACGGCCAGCTCTGACCCGGCCGCGATCGGCCCGGCCGCGGCAGGCCCGGTCGCGGCAGGCCCGGTCGCGGCAGGCCCGGTCGCGGCGGCCCCGGTCGCGGCGGGCCCGGTCGCTCAGCGCGCCGCGGCCGCGCACGCGACGCAGGTCCGCGCCGTCGGGCGCGCCTCCAGGCGCCCGGCGGCGATCTGCTGCCCGCACCCCGCGCAGACGCCGTAGGTCCCTGCGTCCAGGCGGGCGAGGGCGGCGTCGACCTCCTCGACCCGCGCGGCCGCGTCGCGCGCGAGCGCGTCCACCTGGGCGCGCTCGAACGCGATCGTCGCGCCGTCGGGGTCGTGCTCGTCGTCCGCGTTGGAGTCGCGCGACGCCTCGACGATGCCCGCGACGTCGGCGCGCAGCGCCCGCAGGCGCTCCGACGCCTCCGCGCGCACGGCGAGCAGCCGCTCGCGCGCGGGCCGGGGGTCGAGCGGGTGGTCGGAGCTCTCGAACGGTGTCGTCATCACCCTCCCCAACGCTCGGGACGGGGTGAAACCGTCCCGGACGGGTACTCCTGCCCACGTCCGCCGCATGACAGCGGCGGTCCGCGATGGAAGAGTGGAACCGCCCGGCCACCCCGGGGCCACCGCGCGGACTCGCCCTCGCGGTGGGCGACCGACGGCGAGACCACGGGGGTCGGCATGAGCACGGTCGTCGTCTTCGAGGAGTTCGGCGGGCCCGAGGGCCTGCGGGTCGACGACGAGGAGGTCGGCGCTCCCGGCCCCGGCCAGGTGCGCGTCACGAACCGCGTCGTCGGCGTCAACCCCGCGGACCTCAAGCGGCTCGCCGGCGCGTTCGGTGGCCGCGTCCCCGGCGTGCTGGGGTTCGAGGCGGCCGGGGTGGTCGACGCCGTCGGGCCCGACGTTCCGGACCTCGCCCCCGGCGACGAGGTCGTGTGGCACGGCACGGGGGCGCAGCGCGAGCTCTCGCTCGTCCGCGCCGACCACGTGCGGCGCAAGCCGTCGTCCGTCCCCTTCGACCAGGCCGCGGTCCTGCCCGTCGCGGCCGCGACCGCGTTCTCCGCGCTCGTGCAGGCCGACACGGGCGAGGGCGACGTCGTGCTCGTGCACGGCGCGAGCGGGGGCGTCGGGTCCGCGGCGGTGCAGATCGCGACCGCGCTCGGTGCCCGCGTCGTCGGGACGGCCTCGCCCGCGAACCACGACTACGTGCGCGACCTCGGTGCGACGCCCGTCGCGTACGGCCCGGGGCTCGTCGACGCGGTCCGCGCGCTGCCCGACGGGCTCGACGAGGTGAGCGTCATCGTCGACCTCGTCGGCACGGAGGAGACCGTGGCCGCGACCGTCGCGCTGCTGGGCGAGCACCTCTCCCCCGCCGACGCCGACGACCCGCCGAGCGCCGTGACCGTCGTCGGGACGGACACCTCGCGCGCCGCCGGGATCGCCGACAAGGTCGACGCGAAGGGCGCCCTCGACGAGGTGCTCGCGCTCGCCGAGGACGGACGGCTCCGGGCGGAGATCTCGGCCCGGTTCCCGCTCGCCGAGGCCGCGGAGGCGCTGCGCCTCGTCGCCGAGGGGCACGTGCGCGGGAAGGTCGTCCTCGACGTCGTATGACGCGACGCGCTCCTTTGTGACGCTGAGCACAAGCTCGCCGCACGAGCCGCGAGATTCCGCGGCTCCCGCCCCGGCGCCCGCTCAATCTTCTTGCGCCCCGCGTGCGCCAGAGTGTGGAATCGTTAGCATGCGTAAGCTTCTTGCCGCCACCGCGGCGCTCTCCTGTGCCCTCCTGCTGGCGTCCTGCGCCTCGCCGACCGACCCGGCGAGCGACGACGCGGCGACCACCCCCGCGACCGAGACCACGACCGAGGCGGCCCCCGAGGTCACGCCGACCGTCGTCGCCGTCACCACGACGTGCAGCACCTTCTACGGCGGCGAGTACTCCGCCGAGCGCCTCGTCACCGAGACGACGCCGCTGCTCGCCACGCCGGACGACGAGGACGCCGCCGCCGCGATCTACACGACGCGCGAGCGCATCGCCGCGGTGCAGAACTTCGCCGACCCGGAGCTCCAGGAGAACCTCAACGGGATCAAGGCACCCTTCGAGGCCGCCGTCCAGGGCGAGACCATCAGCACGTCGAATCTCCAGGCATCGCTCGACGCGTTCCGCGCCCAGTGCGTCGAGGCCGGGTACGCGTTCGCGTCCTGACGCCACGCGCCGCGGTCCGGACGGCCCGTCCCTCGTCGAGGGGCGGGCCGTCCTCGCGTCCGGGGCCTGCTCGCGCCTGGGGGCACGCCGGTGCCGGGCTCGTCGCGACCTGAGGCGGGCGGCGAAGCGCCGCCCGGCGTGGGAGCATCCGACCATGCCCGTCGTCGAGTCCTCGCTCGTGGTCCCCGTCGACCCCGCGACGGCGTTCGCCGTCTCGCAGACGACGGGCGCCGTCCGCCTGCGCTGGGACCCCTTCATCCGCCACCAGCACTTCCTCGACGGCGCGACCGCGCCCGCGAAGGGCGTGCAGACCTTCACCCGGCACCGCAGCGGGCTGTCCATGGTGAGCGAGTACGTCTCGTACAACCCGCCGACCAACGTCGGCATGCGCATGGTCCGCGGGTCGTGGTTCTTCGAGAACCTCGCGGGCGGCTGGCGCTTCGCGCCCGACCCGGGCGGCGGCACGCGCGCGACGTGGCGGTACAGCTTCCGGTGCCGACCGCGCTGGCTCGCCCCGGTCGCCGAGCGCGTCGGGTCGTGGGTGCTCCAGCGCGACGTCGACCGGCGCATCGCCGGCTTCGCGCGGGGGTGCGCCGACCCGGTCGTGCTCGACGCGGTGCACGACGGCGCCTGACGCCCGCGCCTCCGTCCGCCGCCGCGCGGCACCCCGGGGCCACGCGGCCCGGCACCCCGGGACGACGTCGCCCGGTACCCCGGTCGGACGCGGCCCGGCCGCGCGCGGCGTAGCGTGCGACGCATGGGCCCGCTCGACCGCCGCCGCCCCCGGGCGTTCCTCGCCGTGGTGCTCGCGGTGGTCACGGTCGCCGGTTCGGTGGGCGCGACGCACGGCCAGCCCGGTGCCCGGCCGCTCGACGCCGCGGCGCTCGCGCTCCTCCTCGTGCCCCCGCTCGCCCTCGTGCTCCTCGTGCGGTGGCCGGTCGTCGCCGTCGTCGTGTCCGTGGGTGCCGCGGGCACGTTCCTCGTCGCCGGGTACGCGTGGGGCCCGGTGCTCGCCGGTCCCGTGGGCGTGCTCGTGGGGGTGCTGCTCAGCGGACCCGCGGTGCGCGCGCGCCGGGTCGCGTGGGGCGGGGCGGTGCTCCTGGCGGGCGCGGTCGTCACGGCGGCGGCGCTCCGCCCGGACGCGCCGCCCCCGGCGACGCTGCTCGGTGGGACCGCGTGGACCGTCGTCGTGCTGCTCGTCGCCGGGACGGTCCGCGACCGGTCCGCGCGGCTCGCCGCGGCTCGCGAGACCGAGCGCCTGGCGCGCGCCGAGCGGGAGCGGACCGCCGTCGCCGACGAGCGCCTGCGGATCGCGCGCGAGGTCCACGACGTGCTCGCGCACTCGCTGTCCGCCATCACCGTCCAGGCGGGCGTCGGCCTGCACCTGCTCGACCGCGACCCCGAGCAGGCCCGCGGTGCGCTGACCGCGATCCGCGCCGCGAGCACCGAGGCGCTCGACGAGGTGCGCGCGGTGCTGGGCATCGTGCGCGGCGACGCGCACGACGACGTCGCGCCCCTCGCCCCGACGTGGGACCTCGCGGCGCTCCCCCGGCTCGTGCGGCAGGCGGAGGGAGGCGGCCTCGCGTTCGCGCTCGACGTCGACCCGGCCGCGGCGGGACTGCCCGACCGGCTCGCGGGCGTCGTCTACCGCGTCGTGCAGGAGTCGCTGACCAACGTGCGGCGGCACGCGCACGGCGCCACGCGGGCGGACGTGCAGGTCGCGGTGCGTCCCGCACCGCACGGCGCGGTGACCGTGACCGTGACCGACGACGGCGCGGCCCCAGGCGCGGAGCCGGAGCCGGGCTACGGCCTGCGGGGCATGCGCGAGCGCGTCGAGAGCGTCGGCGGCTCGCTCGCCGCCGGCGCCGCGCCGTCCTCCTCTGGACGTGGCTTCCGGGTGCGGGCAGTCTTTCCCTGGCCGGGCTCCCCGCCCGGGCCGGGCGCCGCCGGACGGTCCGACGCGGCCGACGACGCACCGCCGCAGCGCGAGGAGGCACCGTGATCGACGTCGTGCTGGCCGACGACCAGGCTCTCGTGCGTGGCGGCTTCCGCGCGCTCATCGACTCCGAGGACGACATGCGCGTCGTCGCGGAGGCCGCGACCGGCGACGACGCCGTCCGCCTCGCGCTCGAGCACCTGCCCGACGTCGTGCTCATGGACATCCGGATGCCCGGTCTGGACGGCCTCGAGGCGACCCGGCGGATCGTCGCCGACCGCGCCGCGTCGCACGTGCACGTCGTGGTGGTCACCACGTTCGAGCTCGACGAGTACGTGACGGACGCGATCCGCGGCGGCGCGAGCGGCTTCCTCGTCAAGGACACCGAGCCCGTCGACCTCGTCCGGGCGGTGCGGGTCGCGGCGCGCGGCGACGCCCTGCTCTCGCCCACGGTGACCCGGCGCCTGCTGTCCCGGGTCGCGGACGCGACGCGCGCCGTCGGGCCGGTCCCCGGTCTCACGGAGCTCACGCCGCGTGAGCGCGAGGTGCTCGTCGAGGTCGCGGGCGGGCTCTCGAACGACGAGATCGCGGGCACGCTCTACCTGTCGGAGTCGACGGTGAAGACGCACGTGTCGCGCGTCATGGCCAAGGTGGGCGCGCGCGACCGCGCGCAGCTCGTCGTCGCGGCCTACGAGTCCGGGCTCGTGCGCCCGGGCTGGGCGGGCTGACCGGCACCACGGGACGAGCGAGGTCGGCACGCACGGGTGACGACGCGCCGTCGGGCACCCGGAAGCCTGGACGTGCGGCCGGATCGCGGCCGCACCCGCCGCCCGGCGGGGCGCACCGACACCGGAGGTCGTCATGCTCACCGCACTCACCGGGGCCGTGGTCCCCACGCAGGCCGTCGCGTCCGTGACGCACGCCGGCTGGGGACCCGGACCGTGGTGGTTCGTCTTCCCCCTGCTGTGGTTCCTGCTGTTCGCGTCCGTGATCTTCCTCGTCGCGCGCCGTGCACGCCGCGGCTGGGCCCCGGGCGGCCCGAACGGCTGGCGCACGGCTGGCCCGGACCCCGTCGCGATCCTCGGCGAGCGGTACGCGCGCGGCGAGATCGACGAGCAGGAGTACCGCTCGCGCCTCGCGGTCCTGCGCGAGGGTCGCCCCCAGCCCTGACGCCGAAAACGACGTTGCTGCCGTTATCCCGCGGATAACGGCAGCAACGTCGTGCTCGACGGCGAGGAATCGCCTGGTCGGCGTCAGGCGGAGGCGCCCACGGGCTCCTTCTCGCCCGACGGCGTTGCCTCCGCGGTCTCGGACGTCGCCGAGGTCGCGGTGGTGGTCGGCTCGGACGACGCGTCGTCGTCCTCGTCCACGAAGAGGTCCTCCGCGCTGGCGGACTCGTACTGCTCGAGGTCGAGGATGCCCTCGCGCTTGGCGACGATCGTCGGGACGAGCGCCTGGCCCGCGACGTTCACCGCGGTGCGGCCCATGTCGAGGATCGGGTCGATCGCCAGCAGCAGGCCGACGCCCGCGAGCGGCAGACCCACGGTCGAGAGCGTGAGCGTCAGCATGACGATCGCGCCGGTGAGGCCCGCGGTGGCGGCGGAACCGACGACGGACACGAACGCGATGAGCAGGTAGTCGGTGATCGACAGGTCGATGCCGAAGATCTGCGCGACGAAGATCGCCGAGATGGCCGGGTAGATCGAGGCGCAACCGTCCATCTTGGTCGTCGCGGCCAGCGGCACGGCGAACGACGCGTACTCGCTCGGGACGCCGAGGTTGCGCTCGGTGACGCGCTGCGTCACGGGCAGCGTGCCGATCGAGGAGCGCGAGACGAACGCGAGCTGGATCGCGGGCCACGCGCCCTTGAAGTAGCTCGAGATCTTCAGGCCGTTGGTGCGCAGGAGGATCGGGTAGACGACGAACAGCACGACCGCGAGGCCGACGTAGATCGCGACGGCGAACCACGCGAGCGAGGCGAGCGACGACCACCCGTAGGCGGCGATCGCGTAGCCGATGAGGCCGGCGGTGCCGATCGGCGCGAGGCGGATGATCCACCACAGCACCTTCTGCACGATCGCGAGCGCGGAGCGGTTGAACGCGAGGAACGGGTCCGCCTTCTTGCCCGACTTGAGCGCCGCGATGCCGATGACCAGCGCGACGACGAGGATCTGCAGGACGTTGAAGCTCACCGACGTCTCGGCGGCACCCGTGAGCGCGCCGTCGTCGCCCGTCGACAGGCGGGTCGACGCCCCGAGGCCCAGGACGTTGCCCGGGATGAGGCCGGTGAGGAAGTCGAGCCACGTGCCGGTGCGCCCGGCCTCGTAGGCGTCGTCGACGGACACCGAGGCGTTCTGGCCCGGGTTGAACAGCAGGCCCAGGCCGATGCCGACGGCCACGGAGATCGCCGCGGTGATGGCGAACCACAGGAGCGTCTGGCCGGCGAGGCGCGCGGCGTTGGTGACGGTGCGCAGGTTCGCGATCGACGCGACGATCGCGGTGAAGATGAGCGGCGGCACGACGGCCTTGAGCAGCGTGACGAACGACGAGCCGACGGTGTCGAGCGTCGTGGTCAGGCCGTTGGGGACCTCGCCGGCCGCGTCCTGCGGGCCCATGGCGAGGGCGAGGGCACCGAGGCCGACGCCGACCGCGAGGCCCAGCAGGATCTGGACGCTGAACGAGGGGAACCGGCGCTTCTTCGTCGCGGGTGCGGCGGCCGGGGCCTGGCTCACCTGCTGCGAGCCGGCCTTCGAGGAGGCCGGTGAGGGGGTCGAGGACACGGGGGACCTTTCGGGTGTCGCGAGCGCACGAGCGCCCGCTCTCGGGAGAGGGGCTCGGGACGTCGTCGCGGGGCGCCGGCAGCAGCGCGGCCCGGGCAGGGCGTCACGCCGGACGGCGTGAGGTCCTGACGTCGCGGGGCGCGCCACGCACGTCAGCGGCTCGGGTCGCGAGGCGACCCGGGGTCCTGACGGGTGTGCGGAGGCGGAGAGGCGTCAGCGGCGACGGGGGGTCAGCGACACAGCGCGCTGGCGACTCGACGGAGGTCGACGTCGCGGCGCTGGGTGAGCTGCCAGGCAGGCACGCTGACGAACACGAAGGTTCTCCCGGAACGGTGGGTTCTCGCTGGAAAGCGGGCAGTCGGACGCCCGCGGCAACCGATCATACCCGCTGGTGCACAACGACCCGACCGGGGGCGCTATTCCCCGCCCCCCGCGAGATAGCGATCCCCCGCCGAGATAGCGACGCTCGGCACCGTTTTTCCAGGGTTCGGGGCCGGGCGTCGCTATCTCGCGAGGTCAGGCGTTGGGGGCGTCGAGGAAGGCGTGCAGGAGCGGGCCCGCGGTGACGGCGCCGCCGTCGCCGGTCTCGACGAACACGGCGACCGCGAGGTCGCCCTGGGTGGCGATCATCCAGGCGTGGGACTGGCTGCCGTCGCCGTACTGGGCGGTGCCCGTCTTGGCGCCGGGCTCCCCCGGGAGGTCCTGGAGGATCGACGCCGACCCCTCGGTGACGACGGCGCGCATGAGGTCGCGCAGCGTCGCCGCCTCCTCCTCGGTGAGGGTGCTCGCGGGCTGCTCGTCGGCGACGGTCTGCACGTCCGGGTGGACCAGGACGGGCGACACCGTGTGCCCGGCGGCGACGCTCGCCGCGACGGTCGCCATCGCCAGCGGCGAGGCCTGGACCTTGCCCTGCCCGATCATCGACGCGGCGTGCTCGGTGCCCTGCGAGTCGGTCGGGACGTCACCGAAGAACGCGGGCGCGCCCAGCTCAGACTCGACGCCCAGCCCGAGCGACGCGGCGGCGTCGTGCAGCGCCTGCTGCGTCACCGTGTCCCGCTGCCCGATCATCGCCGTGTTGCACGAGTTGGCGAACGCGGTGCGCAGCGGCACGTCGCCGAGGGCCGCCGTCGGGTAGCCCGGGACGTTCTGGAACTCGCGGCCGTCCACGGAGATCGTGGGCGGGCACGCGACGGTCGTGTCGGGCGTGAGCCCCGCGCGCAGCATCGCGAGCGTCGTCGCGACCTTGAAGGTCGAGCCCGGCGCGTACTGGCCGGTGGTCGCGGTCGAGAGCCCCTCGCCCGCCGTCGAGCTCGCCGCGGCCAGCACCGCCCCCGTCGAGGGCTGGATCGCGACGATCGCGCTCGGCCCCTGCCCCGCCAGCACCGCCTCGGCGGCGACCTGCATGTCCGGCCGGATGGTCGTGCTGAGGGGGACGCCGTCCACCGGGTCCACCGAGAAGACCTCGGTCACCTCGCCGTCGGCGTCGCCCTCGCCCGGCACGACCTCGATCGACAGGCCCGGGACACCCCGGAGCTGCTCGTCGTACTGACGCTGGAGGCCGGAGAGCCCGACCTGGTCACCGGCGGCGATCGCGCCCTCGGACTCCTCGACGATCTCCGCCGTCGCGTCCCCCACGCGCCCGAGGATGGGGCGCGCGAACTCGCGCGTCGGCGCGAGCGGGAGCTCGTCGTCGAGCACGCGGACGCCGTCGACCCCGCGCGCGGCGTCGACGTCCACGCCCGCGGTGTCCTCGGTGCGGACGGTGATCGCCTCGACGAACGCCTTCTCCCCCGCGCCCGCGACGCGCTGCGCGTACTCCTCCGGGTCGAGCCCGACGACCGCGGCGAGCTCGCGCGCGGCGCGGTCCCAGGCGCCCGAGGCGACGAGGGTCTTGTCGACGCCGATCCGGTAGACCGGCCGGTCCTGGACGATCGGGACGTCGTCCGCGCCGAGGATGCCTGCACGCACGGCGGGCACGCGGTTCACCGCGAGCCGGTCCCCCTGGCCGAGCTCGGGGACGAGCACGTCCGGCTCCCACACGACGTCCCAGGCCCCGGGCCCGTCCTCGCCGTCGGCCGCCTCCGCGAACGACAGCTCCGCCGTCGTCGTGTACTCCCAGGCCTGCTCCCCGGCGACCTCCCAGCGGTAGGCAAGCGTCGCCGTCGCGCGGTCGCCCGCGTCGTCGCCCTCCTCCACGACGTCCACCGTGGAGACCTCGACCGTGCGCTCGTACGGCGCGAGCGGCTCGAGCACGGCCTCGAGGTGGGCCTGGACGTCCTTCGCGGCGCCGTTGCGGAACTCCAGGGCGCTGACGTCGCCCGCCTCGATCGCCTGCGCGAGCGCGTCCGCCGCGTCCTGCGCCTCCGGCCGGTCGGGCGTGCACGCGGCGAGCGGCAGGGCCAGGACGGGCGCGAGCGCCGCGGCGCTCGCCCAGCGCACGGCCCGGTGCCGGAGGCGCGGACGGACCTGCGTGGTCGTCCGGCCGTGGTCGTGCGCGACGCTGCTCACTCGCTGCTCCCCTGCTCCGTGCCGTTCGGGACGGGAGGGACGCTACCTCACCCCCCGGACGTCCCGGACCTCCGGGGCGAACCGGCCCGGTTCGTCCCCGGCTTCTTCACGCCGGGCGCGCGGGCGAGGCCGGCCGAGCCGTCAGTCGGGCGTGACCGGGCTGATCGCGTACCAGAGGCGGATGCTCTCGTCCCCGCCCGGCCCGGGCTCGTGGCTGATCTGCACGGACGTGACGACGTCGCCGTTGGACCCGTTGATGCCGGTGCGCTCGCGCGTCCCGCCCGCGCGCGACGCGTCGAGCGACGCGGGCAGCTCCTCGAGCCAGCGGTCCACCTGCGACCGGGGGAGGCCGAGCACCTCGGCGTCGGCGACGAGCTGGTCGTGGACCGCCTGGCCGCCGGACAGGGTGCGGAACACGTTGATCGTGCTCACGTACCCGCGCCGCGGCTGGATCGTCAGCTCCTCGGCCGTCGTGGACCACGTGCCGTCGGCGAGGGTCAGCTCGACCTGTGCCGCGCCGTCGGGCACCCGCACGACGGCCTGCGACTCGCCCAGCCCCACGGACTCCGCGGTGATCGGCCTGCTCACGTCCCAGCGCATGGGCTCGCCCCTCTCGATGTCCTCGATCGTCGCCGTCCCGGCCTCGCCGCCCGACGCCGTCCTACCGGTCGCCGTGCTCGTCCCGCCCGGGCTCGTGGTCGCGTCGTCCGGGCCGTCGAACGTCACGGTGCATCCCGTCACGACGAGCGATCCGGCGAGCGACCCGGTGAGCAGGACCGGGAGGACCGCGGCCCGCGCCGCCGCCCCTCGCCGCCCGCCTGCGTCGCTCCGGCTCACTGGTCCACGTCCACGTCCCACTCGGTCAGTCTGTCAAGGATGCGGCCGATGCGTGCGGGGTTCGTGAGCCGGTAGTCGTCGATCCGGTCGGACACGTCCGTGCCGATGATCTGCGCGGCCTGGTCCGGGTGCTGGGTGACGAGCTGCTGGTACGCGGGCAGCGTGTCGTTCGAGATGTACTCCCAGCGGGTCGCCTGGTCGGCGATGTTGCCGCCCGGGAGCGGGGTCTCGACCGTCACGGTCCCCTGCACGGGGTTGTCGAAGGAGATGCCCGTGAACGGGATGCCGATGTTCTCGGGGCCGGGCGTCTCGACGCTCACCGTGAACGGGTCGTACTGCGCGTACGTGCCCGCGCCGGGGATCGACGGCTCGCCGACGAGCGTCATGAGGTACGTGAACGCCTCGCCCGTGACGGGGTGGCCGCGCATGGTCTGCCAGTCGTCGGCGATGATCTGGTTCTGCTCGCGCCACAGCAGCGCGGTGTTGCCGTCCGCGAGCGCCTGCGCGTCGCCCGCGCGCCCGGCCTCGATGTCCGACCACGCCTGGTACGCGGCGTCGTCGATGACGCCGGCCTCGAGCAGCCGCTCCATCTCCTCCATGCCGCCGTTCAGGTACGCCTCGTGCATGACGGCCTGGTCGACGAAGATCTCGCGCTGCATCGACAGGAACTGGTTCTCGTAGAACCCGAGCTCGGCGTCGGTCATGGTCGCGATCGCCTCGAGCGCCGCGCGGTCGACGCCGGGCGGGAGGGCCCGCGCACCGGTCGCGACGTCCTGCGCGAGCTGCCGCATCATGTCGAGGTCGAAGAACCCGGCGGCGAAGGACGGCCCGATCATCGCGGCCATGCCGGCCCACTGCATCCACGGGTGGTCGAGGTAGAGCTCGCCGTAGTACGTGTAGACGCCCTCGATGATCTCGCGGTTGGCCGACGCCCCGGCGGACGGGTCCCAGTCGGCGAAGTCGAAGCCCGCCTCGCCGGCGGCGACGCGCGTCCAGTGCGCGACGGCGAGGTCGGAGAACCCTGGGGAGTCGGGGTCGACGCCGAGCCGCACCATCTGGGCGTAGAGCGCGGCGACCTGGGCGTCCGTCGCGTTCGCGAGCCAGTCCGCGCGCTCGCTCGCGTCCATCGCGGCGTACTCGGCGGGGGTGGGCGTGGGGACGCTCTGCCGGGGGCCGCCGGGTCCCGACGGCGGACCGCCACCCGGGCCGCCGAGGGTGCCACCACCGTCGCTGCTGGCGGACTCCTGCTGGTCGGCGTCGGCGGCGAGCTGGTCGGCCGCGGCGTCGAGGAGGGTCGCGGTCGTGGCGAGCGAGGGGCCGAGGCTCGACGCCCAGTCGTCGCGGAACTCCGCGGCGTCGGGGCCCTCCCACCGGGTCGCGGCGTCGACGACGGACGTCACCTGCGCCCGGTGGGTCCGCAGCGCGTCCGCGCCCCCGCGCAGGGTCGACGCGAGCGCGCGCAGCGCCCGGACGTCCGCGCCCCACATGCCGCTCATGCCGTCCCCTCCCCGCACCTGCGCGTGTCCCCTCACGCGCACGTGTCGACAGCCTCGTCTCGACGGTCGCACGCCGACGGTACGCGGCGCGGGCGTCCGTCGCGATGGGGAGTGCTGCCCATCCCGCACGACGCGACGGGCGTCGTCGCGCGGGACGGGCCGCAAGACCCGCGGCCTCAGCTCAGGCGGCGTTCGAGGCGCACGGTCACGGTGTCGCCCACGTCCTTGCCGAGGCGCTTGCGCACGGCGGCGTTGAGCGACAGCATCAGCCCGCCGGCGCCGGTCGGCATCAGCCCGACGTTCCGCAGCGGCACGTCGTCGACGGTCGCGTCGACGCGCACCGACCGCAGGGAACCGAAGAGCTCGCGCGCCTCCGGCACCTCGACGCAGGGCCAGGTGTCGCCCTTGACGTCGACGCCGACGGGTGCGGTGAACGTGCGGTCGAGGGGGACGGGGTCGAACGGCACGGGTGCCTCCAGGTGGGTCGGGGTGCTGGTCGAGGTGCTGACCGGGCGCGACGCGCGAAGTCGTCGGTCGCGGCGTCGGCCGCTCAGCGCCGCCCGAGGGAGGCGCCCATGCGCTCCACGGCCTCGGAGAGCACGTCGACGCCCGTCGCGAGGTTGAGGCGCACGTGGCCCTCGCCGCCGGGGCCGAACCGGCGGCCGTCCTCCAGCGCGACGCGCGCCTGGTCGAGGAACCAACCGCGCGGGTCCTGTGCGGGCGCCAGGACGCCGTCGGGAGAGGGAACGCCGTCGATCCCTCGACAGTCGAGCCACGCGAGGTAGGTCGCCTCGCCGGGGCGGTAGCCGACGTCCGGCAGGTGCTCCGCGAGGAGGTCGGCGAGGAGCCACGCGTTGCGCTCGACGCCCGCGAGGACCGCGTCGAGCCACGCTTCCCCGTGGTCGAGCGCGGCGACGTGCGCGAGCACCGACACGTGCTGCACGCCGTGGCTCGCCTCCTCGGGGATCCTGCGCAGGTCGGCGGCGGCGTCGGCCCCGGCGACGGCCGCCGCGGCCTTGATACCCGGCAGGTTCCAGGCCTTGGACGCGGAGACGATCGCGACGGCCCGCTCGGAGCCCGGGACGGCGAGGAGCGGGGTGTGGGTCGTCGCCGGGCGGCCGTCGAGGCCCGGGCGCGTGAGCGGCGCGTGGATCTCGTCCGCGACGACGCGCACCCCGTACCGGGCGGCGAGCGCGAGCCCCGCCTCCAGCTCCGCGGGGGTGTGGGTCGTCCCGGTGGGGTTCTGCGGGTTGCACACGAGCCAGACGGCGCGGCGCCCGCTCCCGGGGCCGCTCCCGTTCGCGGCGGCGCCCGTCGCGTCGGCGAACGCGCGCTCGAGCGCGCCGAGGTCGAGCCGCCCGTCGGTGCCGAGCGGGGCGTCGACGACCCGCCGTCCCTCGTTCGCGGTGAACCCGTAGAACGGCGGGTAGACGGGCGGGTTCACGACGACCGCGTCGCCCGGAGCCGTGAGCACGCGCAGCACCTCGACGATCGCGAGCATGACGTCGGGCAGCGTGCGCGACGTCGACGCGTCGAACGACCAGCCCCACCGGCGCGCGGCGAACCGCGCGTACGCCTCGCCGTAGGCGGTGCCGACGTCGTACCCGGTGTCGCCCGCGCGCAGGGCCGCGGTGACGGCGTCGACCACGGCCTCGCACGGCGCGACGTCCATCTCCGCGACGAACAGCGGCAGCACGTCGGGGTCGAACGCGCGCCACTTCACCGACGTCCGACGGCGCAGCTCGTCGAGCGTGAGGACGTCCAGGGGTGTGCGCATCGTTCTCCTCCCTCGGTGCCGAACCCGGGACATCTCCTCAGGAAGCCGTGCGCGTGGGGAGCGACCCCGGGTTCGACGGGTCGATCCGGCCCACCCTAGGTCGTGTCCGGGGCCGCGGGGGTGGGGGCCGACTCCTCTGCGGCGGCGTTCGCCGGGCTCGTCGCGAGGACGACGCAGCCGCCCACCGCGGCGAGCGTCGCGACCACCGTGGGCACGGCCCAGCCCGACCGCACGACGTCGCCCAGCACCGCGAGCCCGACGATCCCGGGCACGAGCACCTCGAGGACGGACACGGTCGCGGCGACCGTGCCCACCGCGCCGCGCTCGAGCGCGCGCAGGTACGCGAGCGCGCCCGCGACGCCGCCCAGCACGATCGCGACGGCGAGCGGCTGGAAGACGGTGTCGAGCAGGTCGCCGGACGCGTGCGCGCCGCGCGCGGCGACCGCCGCCACCGAGTACCCGAGGCCGCCGAGCACGGCGAGGAGCACGGGGTGCCCGCGCCGGTACGCCGCGGCCGTGCCCACCGCGACGGCGGCCCCGGCGACGTTCACCCACGTCGCGAAGCCCGCCGGCGGGTGCGTCGCGGGCTGCTCCCCCGCGGCGAGCGCCAGCACGACGAGACCCAGGACGACGACGCCCATCGCCACGAGGTCCGTGCGGCGCAGCGTCGCGCCGAGCACGAGCCGCGCGAGCAGCACGACGACGACGAGCGACGCCGCGACGACGGCCTGCACGACGAACAGCGGCAGGTGGTCGAGGGCGAGCAGCGAGAGGAGCCACGCGACGCCGTCGATCACCAGCCCGCCGATGACGAGCGGCTGCGCGACGGCCGCGAGGCCGTGGGCGCGCCGCGTCGCGACGGCCTGCATGATCGTGCTCACCGCGTACAGGACGCTGGCGGCGACGGCGGCGAGGAGCGACAGGATCACGAGGTCTCGTCCCCCGCCGCGGCGGCGGGTCGGGACGGCGCGACGCCCGGAGCGGGCTCCGTCGGCGCGGTGCCCACCCCGCGCAGGAACCGGCCGATCACGGGGATCTCCGTGACCCCCTCCGCGCCGGCCATGACGAGCGCCTGCGCGGCGGCCTGCTCCGCCGAGTCGAGGACGACGTAGCGGCGGGTCCAGCCGGGGTCGAACTTGTCGTTGAACGTCGCGAGCGTCTCCACCTGCGTGCCCTCGGAGAACTTCTTGACGACGGGCCGCACGAGCTGGTCGAGCCGCGAGTCGCGCTCGCCCTCCATGAGCTCGCGCAGGACGGCGAAGTTGAGGCCCAGCCCGCGCTGGCCGCGCGCGACGAGCTCCGCGACCGTCGCGACGATCGTCGCGTCGACGAGACCGTTCGGCAGGTCGGGGACGTCGAGGCGGCGGCGCATGACGTCGAGCGACCAGCCGTCGATGTCGCTCGCGGGCACCCACTGGCAGAACGCGTCCACGCGCCCCTCGGCGGACCGGGTGACGGACAGCATGAGGCCGGTGTCGTGCGGGTCGAACAGGCGCGAGAGCGTCATGGAGAACCCCCGCTCGTCCTCGCCGCGCCGGGACTCGTCGCTCATCGCGACGACCTGGTCGCGCAGCGCGGGGTCGAGGGTCGTGGGGTCGTGGAACGTCGTCGTGTACCCGGCGCGCGCGACGCGGTTCACGGCCTGGCGCAGCGACTTGTGGGCCTTGCCCTCGAGCGTGAACGACGGGCAGTCGACGGTGGCCTCGTCGCCGAGGTAGGCCGGGAGCAGGCCCGACGCCTCGTAGACGGGCAGCCACGGCTCGCCCGCCGCCACGACCGCGACCTTCCAGCCGTTGCGCGCGACGTGGTCGAGGAACTCGGCCCAGACGAGCTCGCGCTCGGCGGACGGGCAGACCGGGTCGGGAGAGACGAGGCAGACGCCGTTGCGGACCGAGTGGGCGACGACGCCGTGGCCGACGAAGAACCAGTCCTTGTCGTCGCGCAGGGCGAAGTAGTCGAGCGTGCCGCCCCCGTGCGCGGCCACGACGGCGCGCGCCTTCTCCCGCTCGGCGAGGTGCTCCGCGGGCGTCGCAGGCCTGGGCGACCGCGGGGAGAGCAGCCACCAGAGCACGAGCACCACGAGCACGAGGTTCAGCACCGTCGCGACGACGGCGATCCCGCGGGCCGCGCTCTCGAGCTCGGCGTCGCCCGCGTCGCGCGCCGCGAGCACCACGGCGACCGCGACCACGACGAGGACGAGCGCGACCCCGATCGCGACGAGGAGCAGCACGGCCCGGCGCACCGCGCGCTGCGTGGGCAGGACGGGGAACGCGCGCCACTGCGTGAGGAGCCACCCGACCGCGAGCAGCACGACGGCCGCGGGCAGCGCGTGCCGGTGGTGCACCAGGTGCGCGACCGCCGTCAGGCCCAGGACCGCGCACGTGACGACCCACGAGAGGCGGTGGCCGTTGCGCAGCCCGCGCGCCGTGAGGAGCAGCACGAGTGCGGCGAGCAGGATGCTCGACGCACGGCTGCTCGCCTCGACGCCCGGCAGGAAGTCCTGGAAGACGGTCAGCCGCTCCCAGAGCCGCCGCGCGACGAGGCCCGCGAGCGAGAGCACCGCCAGGACCACGACGACGGTCGCGGCGACCCGGCGCACGCGGACGCGGTGCCGCTGGGCCGCGAGCGGGGAGTGCCGCCCCGTCGCGACGAGCGCCCCGTCGGCCCCGGCGGCGGGCGCGGCTCGCGACGCGCCGGACGACGCGCTCGGTGACGGGCTCGGTGACGGGCTCGGCGACGCGCTCGGTCGGGGGGTCTCGTCGGGCACGCTCCGATCATCCGCCAGGCCCGTCCCGACCGCGCGGGCGGGCGGCCACGGGGCGCGGCCGCGACACGAGCGCGGGGACACCCGGCGTCGGGACGCTCCGGGTCCGGACCGTCAGGCGTCGGGAGCGGTCAGGCGTCGTCCCGGGCGGGAGACGAGGACCGCCCGCCGCGCGCGTGGGCGGGGCGCTCGTCGTCGTTCACCCAGCGCCAGACGCGCGTCACGACGAACCACACGACCGCGGCCGCGACGACCGCGATGACGACCTTCTGGAGCACGCCCGCGTACTCCTCCACGACGTGCCACTGCTCGCCGAGCGCGTACCCGGCGTAGACGAAGATCGTGTTCCACACAAGGCTGCCCGCGGCGGTGAGCGCGGTGAACTTCCACAGCGGCATGCGCTCGACCCCGGCCGGGATCGAGATGAGGCTGCGGAAGATCGGGATGAAGCGGCCGAAGAAGACGGTCGCGCCGCCGTGCTTGAGGAAGAACTGCTCGGTGCGGTCGACGTCCGCGACCTTGACGAGCGGCAGCCGCTCCGCGATCCAGCGCGTGCGCTCGCGCCCGACGAGCGCCCCGACCAGGTACAGCGCCAGTGCCCCGACGATCGACCCGGCCGTCGTCCACAGGATCGCCTCGACGAGGCCGAAGCTGCCCTGGCTCGCGGTGAAGCCCGCGAGCGGGAGGATGATCTCGCTCGGCAGGGGCGGGAACAGGTTCTCGAGCGCGATCGCGATCGCAGCACCGACCGGGCCCAGCGTCTCCATGAGGTTCACGGCCCAGCCCGCGACGCCGTCGAGCGCGGGCTCCGCCGTCGACGCGGCGGGCAGGGCGGCCGAGAGGGCGGTCGAGAGTCCGGAGGGCATGGTTCCCGAGCCTAGGCGAGCGACCCGACCCCGCTGGGCCGATGCGGGCCGGACCGTGTGGAGGTCTCGTGCGGAGGCGCGCGGAGTCTCGTGGCGTGCGGGGCCACCTCAGTCGCGCACCAGCGCGTCGATCCTCCGGACCGGGTCCCAGGCGCCCGCCTCGCCGTTGGAGACGACGACGACCGTCACGCCCGGCCTCCCGGCCGGCGGGAGACCGACCGGGACGGGTCCGCCCGCGTCCGGGTAGTGGCGCAGCATCGCGCTCGACCCGGTGTTGATCCCCTCCTTGTACGCGGAGCGCACGGAGCCGTCGGCGAGCAGCTCGAACTCGAGCCCGAACCCGTAGTGCACGCTCGCCGCGCGCTCGACGCCCTCGGCGTCCTTGTCGTCCGTCTCGTCCGTGTCGCCGTCGTCGTGCTTGACCTGCGGCGTGAGGAACGCGCGCGTGAGGTCGGGCGGCAGGAGCTCGCCGCCCCGGACCGCGGACCAGAACCGGGCGAGGTCGCGCGCGGTGACGTGCGCGCCGCCGTCGGGCGAGCCGACGGGCGGGTAGGAGTAGATGTTCTGCCGCCAGCCGGTGACGGGCCCCTCGTCGTCCGGACCCTCGCGGACGGGCTCCCAGCCCTCCGCGACGTCGGGCTCGGCCTCGTCCATGCGGAAGAACCCGGAGCGGTCCATGCCCGCCCGCGCGAAGACGTGCTCGCGGACGTGCTCGCGGTAGGTCGTCCCCGTGACCTTCTCCAGCGCGAGGCCCGCGAGGACGAACCCGACGTTGCAGTACCGGCAGCCCTCGCCCGGGGCGAAGTTCGGCTCCTTGTGGACGAACCCGGGCAGGAAGTCGGCCGTGCGCGTCACCGAGTAGCTCGGCCGGTCGACCCACAGCGCCTCGTACGACTCGCCCGCCTCCTCGTCGGCGTCGTCCGCGATGCCCGACGTGTGGGTGAGCAGGTGCCGTACCGTCACCTCGCGCGGGATCGTCGTGCCCTCGAGGTCCACGTGGTCGTGGATGCGGTCGTCGAGCCCGAGCCGCCCCTCCCCGACCTGCTGGAGCACCGCGACGGCGGTGAACAGCTTGGTCACGGACGCGACGTCGAACCGCGTGCTCGTGCGGACGGGCACGCCCCACCGGCGCGACGCGACGCCGTACGCGCGCTCGAACAGCGGGTCGCCGTCACGCTCGATCCGCACGACGCCGGAGAAGGCGTCGGCGTCGGCCGCCGCGCGCAGGTGGGTGTCGAGGGCAGCCAGGGCGTCGTCGTCGAGCGCGGTCATGCCACGACGGTAGGCGGACGACTCCCGGCGCGGCCAGGGCTTTGCGGGTGCCGGTGGCGGGCGCCGCCCCTGGGAGCGCTGTCAGAGTACGGTCGCGGTATGGCGACCTCGACGACCCCCGCGCTCGGCGTGATCCTGCCGCGCGAGCTGCCCGCCGACCAGATCGTGCCGTTCGCGCGCCGCGCCGAGGAGGTGGGCCTCGACGAGGTGTGGGTCGTCGAGGACCTCACGTTCCACGGCGGGATCGCGCAGGCCGCGACCGTCCTCGCCGCGACGCAGCGCCTCACCGTCGGCATCGGGATCCTGCCCGCCGCGACGCGCGCGCCGTCGACCGCCGCGATGGAGGCAGCGACGCTCGCCGCCCTGCACCCGGGCCGCCTGCACCTGGGCATGGGGCACGGCATGCCCGCGTGGATGCGGCAGATCGGCGTCTGGCCCGCGAGCCCGCTCGCGATGCTCGAGGAGACGACGTCGGCCGTCCGCGCGCTGCTGCACGGCGAGCGCGTCACGGCCTCGGGCCGGTACGTCACGGTCGACGACGTCGCGCTGCACGCCCCGCCCGCCTCGCCGCCGCCCGTGCTCGCCGGGGTGCGCGGCCCGCGCTCGCTCGAGGTGTCCGGCCGCGTCGCCGACGGGACGATCCTCGACATGCCCGTGACCCCGGAGTACCTGGCCGTCGCGCGCGGCGCGATCGACGCGGGGCGCGCGAGCGCGGGCGACGCCGCCCCGCCCGAGCACCGCGTCGTCGCCTTCTCCCTCGGCGCGGTGCACGACGACGTCGCGACCGCCCGCGCGATCGTCCGGCCGCACCTCGCCGTCCTGGGCGAGGCCGACTGGTCGGCGCAGATCGACCCGCTGCCGTTCGCCGACGACTTCCGCGCCCTGCGCGACGCGAGCGACTCCCCCGAGGCCTTCGCCGCCGCGATGCCGGACGCGTGGGTCGACGCGCTCGCCGTCGTCGGTCCGCCCGACGTCTTCCGCGCCCGGCTCACCGAGCTGGGCGCGGGCGGGGTGTCGAGCGTCGTGCTCGTCGCGACGAGCCCCGACCCCTCCCGCCCGGACGACCCGTTCGCGGCGCTCGACGCGCTGGAGGCGGTGGCGCACGCGGCTCAGTAGCGCCAGGCGCGCATGTCCTCCTGGTACGTGCGCTGCACGGTCGGGGACAGCAGGGTCGACGACGGCAGGTCGCGCGGCGGGTTGTCGGCGGGCAGGCGCGTGGTCGCGGCGAGCGACGCCGCGTCGTGGAACCGCAGCCCCTCCGGGAGGGGTGTGCGCGCGAAGAGCCCGGGGACGTCGTCGGGCTCCCCGATATCCCCGGCCCCAGGTGCCGCCGGCCCGGGGAGGGAGAGCGCGAAGCCCCACTCGCCGAACGACGGCACGTTGACCGTGAGCGGCACGACGGCCCGGTCGGGCGCTGCGGCGCGGACGGTCGCCACGACCTGCCAGAACGCGTCCGGCGTGAAGTAGGTGGACGTCGCCTGGGTCGCGAACGCGCCGCCGGGCCGCAGGTGCGCGGCGACCATGCCGTAGAACTCCTGCGAGTACAGCTTGGCGACGCGCTCGGTGGACGGGTCCACGAGGTCGACGAGCACGACGTCGAACGTCTGCGGGGTGTCCTCGACCCAGCGGAAGGCGTCGGCGTTGACGACCGTCACGCGCGGGTCGTCGAGCGCGTGCTCGTTGAGGTCGGTGAGGAGCCGGTTCTCGCGCGCGAGGTCGGTGACCGCGGGGTCGAGGTCGACGAGCGTGACCTCCTGCACCGAGTCGTACCGCAGCACCTCGCGCGCGAGGAGGCCGTCGCCGCCGCCGAGGATCGCGACGGACGCGGGCGCGGCCACGGACGTCATCGCCGCGTGCGCGAGGGTCTCGTGGTACCGGGCCTCGTCGACGGAGGAGAACTGGAGCTGGTTGTCCAGGTAGAGCCGGGTGTCGCCGCGGTACTCGGTGACGACGACCTGCTGGTACGCGCTGCGCTCCTGGGCCACGACCGGGTCCTGGTACATCCCGGCGCTGATGCGCGTCTCGAGCCACGTGGACGCGGCGAACCCGGCGAGGAGGACGACGAGCGTCACGCCGGCGAGCGCGGTCCAGCGCGGCGGGTGGCCCATGCGCGCGAGCATGAAGGCCGCGACGGCGACGTTGAGCACGGCGACGGCGAACGCGGTGCGGACGAGTCCGAGGTACGGCAGCAGGAGGAACGGGAACAGCAGCGACGCCGCGAGCGCCCCGAAGTAGTCGAGCGCGAGCACCTTCGACAGCAGGGAGACGGACCCCTCGCGCCCCCGCTCCTTGAGCACCGCGACCAGCAACGGGATCTCGACGCCGATCGCCGTGCCGATCGCGAGCGACAGGATCACGAACACGACCCACGCGAGCTCGGTCGACGCGTACGCCCAGAACAGCGCGAGCACCGACGTGCCGCCGAGGAGCGAGAGCACGAGTTCGTTGCGGACGAAGCTCAGCCCCGCGGTGCGCTGGAGCCGGGGCGCGAGGAGCGAGCCGAGGCCCATGCCGAACAGCGTGAGCCCGGTCGCGACGGAGAACGCGACGACGGAGTCGCCGAACAGGTACGACGCCGCCGTCCCGAGGATGAGCTCGTAGACGAGGCCCCCGACGGCGACGAGCAGCGCGGCGGCGAACACCGTCGGGCGGTCCATGCGGTGCGCGCGCCCGGCGCGGCCGGCCGCGGGGGCGACGCCGTCCTCGGGGGCCGCGGGCGCGTCGGGCGGGAGCTCTTGCTGGTCGAGCACGGTCAGGAGCTGATCGTCCCCGCGATGATGAGGCCGATCGCGACGGCGAGGCCCGCGATCATCACGCCGAACGCGACGTTGTGCTCGTCGACGAGCTCGCGGTGCAGGTTGAGCCGGAACACCTTGTTGGCGACCACGAGCGTGACGAGCAGCAGGACGATGCCGAGCGCCGAGTACAGGATGGTCGAGAAGAAGGACCAGAGGAACGCCAGCGGGGCGGCGGCGGTTGCGATCACGGTGTCTCCCGGAGTCAGGTCGTGGGGCGGTCGGGTGCGTCGGGCAGGAACGGCGGTCGGCGGCCGGGCACGGCGTCCCGCCCGCAGGGGCGTCCGACGGTCGGGCGGGTCACTTGCCGAGACCCCCGCCACCGCCGCCGTACACGGAGCGGCGCACGCACGTGCCGCTCTGCTCGGTGGTGGTCACCTCGCCGGACGGTGCGACGGTCTCGACGGTGCGCGGCGTGCACGCCCCCTCGCCCGTGGCGGCGCGAGCCGTGCACGACGCGACGAGCCCGACGAGCACGACGGCGGCGACCGCGAAGGCCACGAACCGCCCCCCGGGGAGCGTGCGCGGCGCGACGCGACGCCCGAAGAGGCGACGCTGCTCCGCGGCGTCGAGGCGCCGGCCGCGGTAGACGGCGGTCACGGGGCCGAGCGGGCCGGTCGTGCGCTCGATCGAGACGATCGTCCCGTGGGCCGAGAGGTCGACGTACTCCACCTGCTGCCCGACGACGAACGGCTCGGCGAACTGCCCCTCGACGTGCTCGACCCGGCCCGTGCCGCGCTCGCGCACGACGAGCGAGTACTGGCGCCCGTCCAGGCGCAGGCCGAGCGTGCGCCCGGTGTGCAGCGCGGAGAGGTCGACGACCGGCGGCCACGCCTCGGTCGGGTGCAGCAGCGTGACGTCGCGCGTGTCGTGGTCGTACTCGACCCAGACGTCCGCGCCGTCGTGGGCGAGGAGCTGCCACTCCTCCCACGTGAACGTGGTGCCGCCGTGCACGGTCGACAGCACGGCGACGGCGCGCGGCGTGGCGCGGTGTGGCGGCGCGCCGACGAGGTCCTCGCCGACCCGCATCGCGAGCCGCGGGCGGGTCCGGCTCACACGAGGCTCCGCACGGCGACGTCGGCCGCGCCCCATGCGTCGGCGAGCAGGGTGCGCACGTCGTCGGTGAACGTGGCCGACGCCGGGGGCCGGCAGGTCGTGAGCGTCACGTAGGCGGTGCCGTGCTCGGGCCACGTGTGCACGGCGAGGTGCGACTCGGCGAGGAGGATCACGACGCTCGTGCCCTGGGGCTCGAAGCGGTGGGACGCCTCGCCGAGCGGCGTCATCCCCGCGTGCCGCACGATCGCGTCGAGGCACCCGCGGACGGTCGGGTCGTCGTCGAGCAGCGCGGGGTCCGCGCCCGTCACGTCGAAGACGTGGACGAGGTTGCGCTGCACGCCCGCTCCCCCTTGTCGCGCTCCTCGGTCCGTGGCCCGCACGCGGGTGAGCGGCCCGCTGTCCGGTGGCCGCGCCGTCGGGCCGCGCACACCCTAGCCGACCGACGCAGCGGCGGGTGCGCTCAGTCCGGGCGCCGCGACCGGTCCCTACAGGAGTCAGGTCCGCACCCACGACGTGGAGGTCATCATGACCGCTCGGCTCAGCCCCTACCTGAACTTCGACGGCGACGCCCGCTAGGCCGTCGAGTTCTACGGCACCGTGTTCGGCGTCACGCCGGACATCAGCACCTACGACTCGATCGGTCCGGTGGACGATCCCGCGCAGGCGAAGAAGGTCATGCACTCCCAGCTCCCGATCGAGGGCGTCGGGACGCTCATGGCGTCCGACGTCCCGCCGGGGACGACGCTCACGGACCACGCGTCGGTCGCGCTGTTCGGCGAGCCGGCCGACCGCGACCGCCTGCGCGCCTGGTTCGCCGCGCTGTCCGACGGCGCACGGGAGGTCATGGCGATGGAGACGGCGCCGTGGGGCGACGAGTTCGGCATGCTCACCGACCGGTTCGGCGTCGGGTGGCTGGTGAACGTCGCCGGCGCCACGACGCCCTGATCGGGGCGCGCAGGTCCGGTTGCCCTCAGGCGTGCGGCGCGAGCTCGGAGGAGGTGCCCCAGGGAGCGAACGACACGGGTGGCACGTAGGGTCGTCCCGCTCACGAGACGGGAGACCTTCCACCATGACGGACGGAGCGACCGGCGGCGTCCAGATCGAGGACGACGCGCGGCACTGGGTGATGTGGGGAGAGATCGACTTCTCCGTCGCCCACGCGGTCAAGGAGCGCCTCGCCGCGACGATCGGCCACCGGCCGTGGACCATCGACCTCTCGCGGGTCACGTTCATGGACTCCGGCGGCCTCCATCTGGTGCTCATGGGGACGCGGACGGGGTACCGCCCCCGGCTCCTGCGCACGCCTGGGCACGTGCTCCAGCTGCTCGAGTTCAGCGGGGCGCTCGACCTCGTCGAGCTCGCCGAGACCGCTGCGGGCGCCCCGGACCCTGACCCTCCGCACGAGCGCTCGGCCGGCTGAGCCGCGCGCTCCCCCTCCCCGCCGCCCCTCGACGGGCTCTCCGCGGAGACGCGCCGCCCGACGCGTCGTCACGGGGGCCGGGCTGTCGGCGTGCGAGCTCCGGCAGCCCCTGCCATGCTGACGGACCTGGGGGCAAAACTCGCACAGCAGACAAAAAGGAGAAATCCATGGGTTGGCTCGCGTACATCGTCCTCGGCCTCGTCGCCGGTCTCATCGCGCGTGCGGTGCTGCCGGGAAAGCAGACGGGCTCGCTGATCATCACGATCCTGCTGGGCATCCTCGGGGCGCTGCTCGGTGGGTGGCTCGGCTCGGTCTTCTTCGGCACGGCGCTGGGTGACCTGGGCGACTTCCGGACCTGGCTCCTCGCGATCCTCGGCTCGCTGATCACGCTCGGGATCTACGGCGCGGTCACCAAGGGGAACCGACGCAACGCCTGACGGGCACCGACCGACCGGGGGGCTTCATGGACGACCTGCCGACCATCGCGGTCCCGACCGACGACGACGAGCTCACCGCCTCCCACCCGCCCGAGGGCTACCGCCCCGTCCGGGAGTGGGTGCTGAGCACGACCGAGGGGCTCTCGGCACTCCGTTCCGGAGTGGTCCAGGCTCTGGAGGCGGAGGGCGTGGTCACGACCGGGCGGCTGTCCGCCACCCCCGACACGCTCGTCCTCATCGCGTCGGAGCTCGCGACCAACGCACTGCGTCACGGGCTGCCGCCGACGATCGTGCGGCTCGCCCGCACCGACGACCGGTTCCTCCTCGAGGTCGCCGACCACGACGTCTCGCACGAGCCGGTCTACGCCGGGCGCCGCATCCCCGGTGCCGGGGGCGTCGGTCTCCACATGGCCCGCCAGCTCTCGCTGGACGTCGGGTGGTACCGCACCGAGACGGTCAAGACCGTGTGGGCGACGTTCGCCGCCTGACGGACGGCTCCACGCACGACACGACGCCAGGCCCGCCCCGTCCGGAGAACCGGACGAGGCGGGCCTGGCGTCTGCTGTCGGCGCCTGCCGGTCAGCCGCAGGTGGTCGCGTCGTACGGCGCGACGACCTCGGTGGAGACCTGCTCGCCGTCGACCGTGGCCGACGCCGTGACGGTCGCCTCGCCCGCCTCGACGGACGTGCCGCGCACCGCGAACGACTGGTACGCGTTCGCCCCCGGCGCCACGGCGCCGAAGGCCTTGGTCCCGAACGGCGTGTCGAGCGTGACGTCCACGGGGACGTCCTCGCCGTTCGTCGCGCGCACGGCCACGTAGGCCTTGCCCGCGAGGCAGCGCGTCTGCGCGGTGACCGTCACGTCGAGCTCCGGCTCCTCGCCGTCGTCGCCGGCGTAGACCTGGGCGACCTCGGCGTCGGACAGCGCCCGGTCGAAGACGCGCACGTCGTCGATCGTGCCCGGCCAGTAGTCGACGGGGTTGCCGCTCCACTGCCCGCGCCCGATCGTCAGCGGGCCGGACGGCGTGGTGCCGCCGCACACGTCGGACTGGCCGACGAGCTCGCCGTTGACGTAGAGCTTCAGCTTCTGGTCGGCCGCGTCGCGGACGCCCACGACGTGGTACCAGTCGCCCAGGACGGGCTGCACGACGTACTCGGCGCGCGGCTCGCCCTCGTAGGAGAAGGCCCACCGGCCGCCCCCGCCGTACTGGAGGTAGAACGCGCTCGAGCCGAGCGACGAGTCCTGGCCGACGATCGTCGACCACGCGCCGCCGGGCGTCTTGTCGAGCTGCGCCCACGCGGAGATCGTGTACGAGCCGGTCGTGTCGACGACGGGACCCTCGGTCGTGAACGACTGGTTCGTGCCGTTGAGCTTGATCGCGGACCCGGACTCGCCGTGCCCGGCGACCCAGGTGCCCGCGCCCGACGCCGGGTGGTCGCCCACGCCGTCGGCCGCCGTCGTGCCCTGGCCCTCGTCGAACGACCAGCGGCCCGTGCCGGTCAGGCCCGGGGTGCCGGGGTCGACGGGCGCGGAGCCCTGCTTCGCCGCCGCGACGACGCGCTCGTTGACCTCCTTGACGCGCGCGGCGTCCATCTTGAGCACGCGGCGGTCGTAGGTGTAGAAGCCGTTGAGCTCGTTCTCGACGTCGGAGATCTCGGTGTACACCGAGCCGGACAGGTAGCACTGCGCGGGCCGGACGAGCTTCTCCGTGTTCTGCACGTACGCGTCGGTCAGCGCCTCGCTGTTCGCGACGCCGCCGTACGGGTTGGCCGAGACGCCCGGCCACATGTGGCCCGGCACGCTCATCGAGAAGCCGCCGTGCTCGCCGTCGATCGCGGCGCGCGTGGCGTCCGGCTTCGGCAGGGCCGGGCCGGTGTACTGGTGCCAGTCGATGATGTCGCCCGTCTTGGAGTCACCCTTGGACGCGCAGCAGTTGTAGCCCGAGTGCGTGTTGAGGATGCGGCTCGGGTCGTACTCGTCGATCGTGTTGCCGATCCGCGCCGTGTCGGCGAGGTTCCACTCGCCCCAGCCCTCGTTGAACGTGACCCATCCGACGATCGACGGCACCGAGCGGTGCTGGTCGATGATGTCCTTCATCTCCTGCTCCCAGAAGACGCGGGACGCCGGGTTCGTGTCGCCGTTGTTGAACCAGCCGCTCGGGATGTCCTGCCAGATCATCAGGCCCAGCGTGTCGGCGTGGTAGTAGAACCGCGCGGGCTCGACCTTGATGTGCTTGCGCAGGGTGTTGAAGCCCAGGTCCTTGTGGGCCTGGATGTCGAACACGTACGCCTCGTCGGACGCGGGCGTGTAGATGCCGTCGGGCCAGTAGCCCTGGTCGAGCGTCGACATGAGGAAGGTGTTCTCGCCGTTCAGCAGGATGCGCTGGACGCCGTCCACCTCGGAGACCTCGATCGAGCGCATGCCCGCGTAGGAGGCCACCGTGTCTGTGGAGTCGCCGTCGGAGAGCGTGACCTCGACGTCGTAGAGGTACGGGTCCTCGGGCGACCACAGGTGCGCGTCCGGGATCTCGACCGCGAGCAGCTCGTTCGCGGCGCCGGTGACGGTGCCGACCTCGGCGCCCTCGGCGTCCCGCACGACGGCGGTCACCTCGGCGTCGTCGGACGCGGAGGCCGACTGCGTGGTCACCGCGAGCACGCCGGCCTCGACGTCGGGCGTCGTGACGACGGCGTCGATCGCCGCCGTCGGGACCGGCTCCATCCACACCGTCTGCCAGATGCCCGACGTCGGGGTGTAGAAGATGCCACCCGGGTTGAGCGTCTGCTTGCCGACGGCCTGGTTGCTGCCGTCCGTCGTGTCGACGGCGCGCACCACGAGCTCCTGCTCGGCGCCCTCGACGAGCGCGTCGGTGACGTCGAACGAGAACGACTCGTACCCGCCGCGGTGGGTGCCGACCTCGGTGCCGTTCACGTACGCGGTCGCGACGTAGTCGACCGCGCCGAAGTTCAGGCGCAGGCGGTTGTCGCTCCCGACCGCCCAGTCCTGCGGCACCTCGAACGTACGCCGGTAGAACATGTCGTCCTCGCGACGCTCGATGCCCGACAGCGCGGACTCGACCGCGTACGGGACGACGATCTCCTCGTCGAGGTCGCGGCCGCTCGGCACGGCGTCGTCGGACTCCGCCGCCTCGAACTGCCAGACGCCGTTGAGGTTCTGCCACGCGTCGCGCGTGAGCTGCGGGCGCGGGTACTCCGGCAGGGGGTTGGTGGGGTCGAAGTCGTCCGCCCACGGGGTCTGGATCCGGAACTCGGACCCGTTGGTGACCGGCAGGTTGAGCGAGCCGACCTTCTCGCCGCCGACAGTGAGGTCGCCCTCGCCGTCGTAGACCAGGCGGGCGGTCGACGCGCGGTCGACGGGCTCGGCGAGCGTGATGCCGAGGACGTCGCCCTGCGCCGCGACCTGCGCGACGGGCCACGCGAGCTGGTCCACCTGGACCTTGAGGTGGTCGACGAGGCTCTCGTCGACGCCGCCCGCGGCGCCCTGGAACGTCACGTTGAGGCTCGTGCCGTCGCTCTCGAGCGCGGCCTGCGCGGGGAAGACGACGAAGTCGTCGGGGTAGGTGAACGCGTCGGTCGGCACGATCTCACGTTCCTGCGACGGGCTCTGCCACCGCAACCGGAGGTGCGCGCCGCCGGTGTTCTGGAACATCTCCATGCGGAACGAGTACTCCTCGCCCGCCTGGAGCTGGACCGGGGCGGAGTTCTGCTCGACGTCCCAGTCGTCGACCCAGTGGTCGATGACGAGCTGGTCGTCGATCCACAGCCGGAAGCCGTTGTCGCCGATCGCGGAGAACGTGTACGCCTCGCTGTAGTCCGGCGTGATCTTGCCCGTCCAGCGCGCGGAGGTGCGCTCGCCGCGGCCCGTGAGCTCGGCGAACGTCGGGACCAGGTTGGGGAACTCGATCCGCTGGTCGGGGATCGTGGCCTTGAGGTCGGTGAGCGGCCAGCCGGGGCCGCCGGACAGGAAGTACTCGCCCTTGAGGCCGTTGTCGAGCGCGAGGTCCTGGGCCGCGACGTCGGTCGCGCCCGCCTCGTCCGTGGTCGTGGCCGCCGGCGTCGCGGTCGCCCCGACCGCCGTCGCCACGGCCAGGGGGACGGTCAGCGCGGCGGCCAGCGCCGCCACGACGATCCTCGCCGGTCTGCCCCGTGGTGGTGCTACCGCTGTCATGGACTGCATCCGTGCTTCCTCCTCGTCGAGTGAATCCAAGGACTGCTCCGACGCGGCGGCGTACCGGGCTCCCGTGTCCGGCGGTCGCCCTCCTTGGCGCACCGCGACGTCTCCCCAGAATCAAACAACTTCCACCAGAAAAAGACAACAGGTAACAGCACACGACATCGCGTGGCGGCGCCCACGGACCCGAGAAACGCCGAACCCGGGGTCGCTCCTCACCTGACGGCTCAGGTGAGGAGCGACCCCGGGTTCGGCGACGGGTGCGGGTGGGTCAGCGGTGGATGAGCGAGGTCCAGTCGGACGGCACGCGGTCGGCCGGCGCGGGCGAGCCCTGCTCCGGCGGGCGCGAGAGCGGCGCGGCGAGGTGCGGACCGTCGAGCACCTGCGACGTCTCGTAGTCCCAGTACCAGTCCTCGCCGGGCTCGAACGAGCGCATGAGGCGGTGGCCGGTCTCCTGGAAGTGCGCCGTCGCGTGCTGGGCCGGCGACGTGTCGCAGCACCCCACGTGGCCGCACGTCGCGCAGCGGCGCAGGTGGACCCACCACCCGCCGGCCGCGTCACACTCCGCGCAGCCCGTCCCGCTGGGCGGGACCGCCGGGTCCACGGCGGCCCGGAGCTGCGCGCCCAGGGCCTCGTCGAGCCCGTCCCCCGTGACGCTCACCGGCGGCTCACCGGGTCCCGACGGCGGACGGCCGCACGACGGGTGCCCACGACTCGGGGTCGAGCGCCGGTGCCGGCTCGGCGTCGTCCCAGGCCCGGCAGTCGTCGATCGTCGCGGCGAGCAGCGCGCGCAGGCGCTCGTCCGGGTCCGGCACGCACGCCTCGGCGATGCCCTGCACCGCCGCGGAGATGATGCTCGGCGCGGCGTCGCGCACGAACCGGCTCGGCCGCAGCCGCGCGCCCTCGCAGAACCGCTGCGCCCAGCGCGCCGTGCGCGGGCAGCTCGCGAGCGCGTCCGCCGACTCGGCGCTCAGCGTGCCCGCGGGGCGGTCGTCGAGGACGTCGAGCATCTTCTCCGCCCCGATGATCGCGACGGCGAGCGTCTGCTGCCGGTCCGCCGGGGCGATCGGCAGCGCCGCGACGGCGGCGCGCAGCGAGATGCGCACGTCCCAGTGCGGGTCGTCGCTCGTCAGCCCGATGACGGACGGGATGAGCGGCGCGAGCTTGGGGCGCTCCGGGTCGACCGTGAGGTCGTTCACGGCGCGCGCCAGCATCGCGAGCAGCGGGTGCGTGCACCGTGGATGGTCGCTCCACCGCTCCCCCGCGAGGTAGGACGCGAGCTCCATGAAGCACGCGCCCTTCTTCGGGTTGCGGTGCTTGCCACGGCCCAGCATCGGCAGCATGTCGTAGGTGTCGGTCACGAGGTCACCCCCACAGGCGGGTCCGGTCCTTCGTCCAGTCTGCGCCGGGGCCGGGTCGTTGGCAACGGGAGGAGTGACGCCGGTCACGTCGATGCCGGGTGCCTTAGGCGCGAGGCCCCACCTCAGACGCCTCAGGGTCGCGGACGGGCACCGCCTAAGGCCCCCTCCCTCGAACGGTGCGCGGTCGTCCGATGCGGCGGCCCGGTGCTCAGGACGAACGTGAGTGTCGGACAGGCAGGGTGCCTGCAGAGACGGGGACGACCATGAGCGCACAGTTCGATCCGACCTTCGAGGCGGATCTCGCCTACCGCACGCAGCGGCTGCGCGAGGACTTCCGGCACGACGAGCCCTCGCTGCTGCACTGGTGGCGCGGGCGCCGCCAGCGTCACGACCGCGCGGCGCGGTGACCGCGCCGCCCGACGCCGTCGACGAGAACCCTCTCGTCGGCGGCGTCGTCATGTCCGGCGCGGGCTCCGGTGGTCTATCCGCTGGTCACGTGTCGGTGCACGCTGCGAGGATGGGAGCCGTGCCCCGCCCCTCCTCGCGCGCGCCCTTCGTGGCCCGCGCCGCCGAGCTCGACGCGCTCGCGGCCGCGGTCGAGCGCGCGCGTCGCGGCGAGCCGGGCGTCGTGCTCGTCGGCGCCGACGCCGGGGTCGGCAAGACCCGCCTCCTCACGCGCGCGGCGGAGCTCGCCGCCGGGAGCGGCGCGACCGTCGTCTGGAGCCACTGCGTGGACCTCGGCGAGGTCGGCCTCCCCTATCTCCCCTTCTCCGAGGCCCTCGCGACGCTGCGCTCCCAGCACCCCGCGGTCGACGAGACCGTGGCCGCGCGGCCCGCGCTCGCGCGCCTGCTCGACGCCGGCACACCCGCGGACGACGAGCAGAGCCAGGGCGAGCGCCTCCAGCTCTTCGAGAGCGTCGCGGCCGCGCTCGCCGCGTCGGGGACGGCCGAGGCCCCGCTCGTGCTCGTCGTCGAGGACCTGCACTGGGCGGACCCGTCGAGCCGCGACGTCCTGCGCTTCGTCGTCGCGCGCCTGCGCGCGGAGCACGTGCTCGTCGTCGCGAGCTACCGCGCGGACGACCTGCACCGCCGCCACCCCCTGCGCCCCGTGCTCGCGGAACTCCTGCGGCACCCGCGCGTCGAGCACGTGCAGCTCTCCCCCTTCACGGAGGGGGAGCTGCGCGAGTTCACGACCGCGCTCGCGGGCGCGCCCCTGCTGCCCGATGCCTTCGAGTCCGTGCGGACGCGCTCCGAGGGCAACGCGTACTTCGCCGAGGAGCTCGTCGAGTCGGGCCTCGACGACGAGCTGCCCTGGTCCCTCGCGGACGTCCTGCGCGCCCGCCTGGAGGTGCTCGACCCCGCCGTGCAGCACCTGGTGCGCGTCGCGTCGGTGTCCGGGCGCCAGGTGAGCGAGCCGCTCCTGCGCGCCGCGCTCGCGCGCGACGCCGCGGACGGCGAGGCGGCCACCGGGCGCTCCTTCGACGCGGCGCTGCGCGAGGCGATCGCGCACCACGTCCTCGCGGTCGAGGGCGACGGCGCGCGCGACACGGTCGTGTTCCGCCACGCGCTCCTCGCCGAGGCCGTCGCGTCCGACCTGCTGCCGGGCGAGCGCGTGGGCGTGCACCGCGCGTACCTCGCCGCGCTCGACGACGTCCCGGGGCTCGGGTCCCCCGCGCTGCGCGCCCACCACGCGCTCGCCGCGCACGACCTCCCGGCCGCGCTCACGGCGTCGCGCGCCGCCGCTCGCAAGGCCGCGCGCGTGCTCGCGCCCGCGGAGGAGCTGCGGCACCTCGAGCAGGTGCTCGGGCTGTGGCGGGCCGTGCCCGACGCCGCGGACCTCCTCGGCGAGGACCGCGTCACCGTCGCGCTCGCCGCGGCCGGGGCCGCGAGCCGCGCGGGCGAGCCGGACCGCGCGGTCGCGCTCGCGCGCAAGGTCGTCGAGGGCACCGCGGGCGACCCGATGCGCCAGGCGTCGCTGCGGCACGTCCTGTCGCGGTACCTGCTCGGCACGGAGGAGGTCGAGGAGACCCTCGCCCACACCGAGGCCGCGCTGGCGGTGCTCCCGGAGGAGCCGCCGTCGCTCGACCGCGCGTGGACGCTCGCGATGCGGGCGCGCGCCGCGATGAACGCCGACCTCGACGAGCTCGCCACGGAGGTCGCGGCGCAGGCCCTGGACGTCGCGCACCGGCTCGACGCGCCCGACGTCGAGGCCGACGTGCTCACCACGATGGCGATCCTCGAGGTCGCGGACGACGACCGGGCCGCGGTGCTGCTCGCCCAGGCCCGGGAGCGCGCCGTCGAGGCGGGCGACATCCTCACCGAGCTGCGCTGCTGGTACAACATCGCCGCGAACCGCTACTACGCGGGCCGCATCGACGAGGCGCTGCAGGTGACGGCCGACGGCCTCGACCGGGCGCGCGCGACCGGGCTCGGCTGGAGCGCGTACGGCGTCGAGCTGCGCCTGTTCCGCGACCTCGTGCGCTACGTGCTCGGCGACCTCACGCCCACCGAGACCACGGGCGAGACGATGCCCGAGGGGTCCGCCCCGCAGCTCTCCTGCGTCCAGCTCTACGCGGCCGTGGCGCGCGGCGACGACGACGCGCTCGCCCGCGGCACGGCCCTGCGGCGGGACTGGTTCCGGGACGGGCAGATCGCGCTCATCTCCGGCGGCTGCTCGATCGACGCGCTCACCTGGGCAGGCCGCGACGAGGAGGCGGTCGCGCTGGCCGTCGAGCTCGTGGACCACCTGGGCCGCACGTGGAGCGACTACTTCCTGGGCCGCATCTGGATCTCGGCGCTCGCGCTCGCCGCGCTCGCCGACGCCGCGGACGCGGCGCGCCTCCAGGGTGCGTCGGGCACCGGGCAGGTCGCGGCGCTCGTCGCGCGCGGCGACGAGCTGCTGGAGGCCGCGCGCACGACGGCGGAGCGCGGCCGACCGCGCGGCGGTCGCCTCGGGCCCGAGGGGCGCGCCTGGCTCGCGCGCGCCGCGGCCGAGCACTCGCGCCTCACGGGCGAGGACGACCCGGCCCTGTGGGAGGAGACGATGCGCCTCTTCGACTACGGCTACCGGTACGAGGTCGCGCGCTCGCGCTTCCGGTGGGCCCAGGCGCTGCTCGGCGCGGGCGACCGCAACGCGGCCGAGATCGAGGCGGCGCAGGCGCTCGAGGAGGCCGAGTCGATGGGCGCGGCCCCCCTCGCCGAGGCGGTGCGCGCGCTCGGGCGCCGCGGCCGGCTCGACCTGCCCGGGGTCCGGCGGTCCACGACGGCGGTGCTCACCGAGCGCGAGGAGGAGGTCCTGCTGCTCGTCGCGCAGGGCCTGACGAACCGGCAGATCGGCGAGCGCCTGTTCATCTCGGCGAAGACGGTGAGCGTGCACGTGTCCAACGTCCTGGCCAAGCTCGGCGCGTCCGGGCGGGCCGAGGCCGTCTCGCTCGCGCACCAGCGCGGGCTGCTCGAGGTCTGACGCGTGGGCTTGTCACCGGGTGCGTCGTCAGGGTCGCCGGACGACGGTTCGCCCGGCGTGCTCGTGCTCGTGCGGCACGGGCAGAGCACGTTCAACGCGGGCGACCGCTTCACGGGCCTCCTGGACGTGCCGCTCTCGGACGTCGGGGTCGCGGAGGCCGGGCGCGCGGCCCGGCTGCTCGCGGACGCCGTCGCGCGCGAGCCCGCCCTGGTCCCGCGCCGCGTCGTGACGTCCCCGCTCGTGCGCGCCTCGACGACGGCCGCGATCGTCGCCGACGCGCTGCCCGGCCCGCCCCCGCTCGCCGTCGAGTGGCGCCTCGTCGAGCGTCACTACGGCGCGTTCACGGACAAGCTGCGCGACGTCGTCCGGCGCGACTACGGCGAGGCCGCCTACTGGCGCTACCGCCGCTCCTACCTGCACCGACCACCGCCGCTCGCGGCGGACGACCCCGCGCGCCCGCTCGTCGACGACACGCTGCTGCGCCTGCCCGACGCCGCGCGCGCCGCGCTGCGCCCCGACGCGGAGTCCCTCGCCGACGTCGTCGAACGGCTCCGCCCCTTCTGGGCCGCGACCCGCACGACGCTCGCGCACGGCGAGGCGGTCCTCGTCGTCGGGCACGGCAACTCGCTGCGCGCGCTGTCCGTGCTCGTGGACGACCTCACGCCCGAGGAGGTCCAGGACCTCGACGTGCCCACCGGCCACCCGCTCGTCCACCGCTTCACGGCGGGGCCCGACGCCGCGCTCGTCCCGGAGGTCCGCGGCGGCACCTACCTCGACGCGCACGGCGCCGAGCACGCGCTCGGCGACCTCAGGTCGCGCGGCGGCACCTGAGACGACCCGCGTCCGCCGCGACGCGCCCGCGCGTCCGTGCGCGCCGGTGTCACGACTCGGGCGTGGCGGAGCCGAGGGCCTGGGCCGTGCGCGCCGACGAGATGAGCGACACGTCCAGCAGGCACTGCCGCCAGGCGTCCCCGTCCACGCCCCCGGGGTCGAGGTACCAGCGGTCCGGCAGCATGCCGGTCTCGACTCCGCGGACGTCGAGGCACGTCCTGAGCTCCGACTCGGACGTGTCGCCGGGCGCGGGGGCGGCGGGGAGCAGACGGTCGACGAGCAACCGCGGGATCGCGGGCGACGTCTCGATCGGCACGACCTCCCGGGTCGTCGGGTCGTACGAGGCTCGGCAGCTCGGGTCCGGGTCGGGACCGGTCAGCGGCGAGCCGCACGTCAGCCTCATGAGGCTTCTGTCGTCCTCGAACCTCGTCGAGCTGAGGATCCCGCGGACGTCCGTCGCCGAGCCTGCCTCCGGGCCGAGTGCCGCGACGTTGAGGAAGAGACCTTCCGCCCAGGCGTCGGGGAGACGGTACGTCGGGCCGGTCTCGGCCGGTCCCTCACCGGCCAGGAGCACCCAGGTCTCCATGCGCTCGCGCTCCCACGAGGGGTCCGACCCGGGCGGCGTGTCGGAGTTCGCGACGCTCAGCACCAGTCCCTCGGCGCCGCCCTCGCGCTGGAGCAGGACCAGGTTCTGGAAGCCGTCGTGCACCACGGTTCCCGCCGTGCCCCCCCGACGGAGCGCGGCGAGGTCGTCGTCATCCCCGGCGAGGACGCGCAGCCCCGGAGGCTGCTCGCTCCCCGCGGGCTCGGGACGGTACTCGACGAAGAACCGCTCGCCGTCGCGCCAGGCGCTGAGGCCGAGGTCGAGGACGTACGCTCCGTCCTCGCGCAGGTACGTCGCGGGCTCCTTCACCGCGACGACGCCCGGCGCGACGTCGACGAGCGTGGCCTCCGCCGTGACGACCTCGTACCCGGGCGACCCGGTGACGACCTCGCGTGCGAGGTCGCGGAGCCCGTCCGGGCCGCCCGCCGTCACGACGCCCGTCCCGACGAGCCCCAGCGCGACGACGCCCGCGACGCCGGCGAGCGACCGGCGGCGTTGCACGCCGCGACGGCTGGACCGGAGGACCACGTCGAGGTCGAGCTCGGAGGGCGGGACGGCGTCGTCGGCCGTGCGGCGCAGCCGGGCGAGGAAGTCGTCCTCGGGCGGGGTGGGCACCGGCCTACCGGTCACAGGGCTCATCGGGGTGTCCTTCCGGAGGTCCGGGTGGTCGGGGAGGTCAGGGTGGTCGGGGTCGTCGGTCCGGGAGCGGCGCCGTCGGGCGCGCCGAGGATCGCCCGCAGGCGGGCGAGGCCCCGAGAGGCCGTGGACTTCACGGTGCCGACCGGCATGCCGAGCTCGGCGGCGACCTCGCTCTCGCTGAGGTCGAGCAGGTGCCGCAGGACCACGACGCGACGCTGCTTGACCGGGAGCGTCAGGAGCGCGCGCACGACGGCGTCGCGGTCGTCGACGGAACCCGTCGGCTCCCCGGTGCCGGGACGGCCCGGTCGACGGACGCCCTCCGCCTGCGCGAGCTCGTCCGGCCCGGCGAGCACCTCGCGCCGCGTGCGGCGCCACGTGTCGACGCGGAGGTTGGCCAGCACGCGACGGGCGTAGGCGAGCGGGTCGCGCTCGCGGGCCCGCGACCACGCGCGGTACGTCCGCTCGAGCGCGTGCTGCGTGAGCTCCTCCGCCCGGTGCCGGTCCCCGCAGAGCAGGTACGCCATGCGGTGCAGAGGGTCGCGGGCGTCCCGCATGAACGCCGAGAACTCCTCGTCGCGCGTGCGCCGGGCGACGAGGTCGATCTCGACCACGGACGAGTCGTCGGGCCCGTCGGCCCGACCACCGTCCCGGTCGTCGTCCCGGTCGCGGTCGGCTACGACGTCGAGCAGCAGCTCGAGCCTCCCGGACCGTCCGACGGGTCCGGCCGAACCTGTCGCCGTCACGTCGCCGCCCCTCGCGGGCCGCGCCCGCCGTCGTGTCGTGGTGTCACGAGCGGTACACGCAGCACCCCCGCCCGAGGTTCCCTTCTTCCCGATTTCACCCCGTCCGCGTGCCTGGCTGGCGCGGCTTGCACTGTTTGACCGGCCTCGTCCTGGTGATACTGGCACCATGACCGACGCCCAGGCGATCCACGAGCTCGCGCAGGCGGGGCTCGCCGAGCCGGTGGCGGACGAGTCGTTCGACCGGTTCGCGCGCCTCGTGCGGCGGCAGCTCGGGGTGCCGTCGGCGCTCGTCACGCTCGTCCTCGACGACGAGGCGGTGCTGCCCGGCGCGCTGGGCCTGCCCGAGCCGTACCAGTCCGAGCGTCGCACGCCCCTGAGCCACACGTTCTGCCAGTTCGTCAAGAGCGACGCGCGGCCGCTCGTGGTCGAGGACGCCCGGGTCGTCCCGCACCTCGCGTCGCTCCGTGCGGTCGACGACATCGGCGTCGTGTCCTACGCAGGCTTCCCCATCTTCGACCCGCACGGCCGCGCCGTCGGGTCGCTGTGCGCGTTCGACGGGCGACCGCGGCCGTGGTCCGACGAGGACCTGGCAACCCTGGCGGACCTCGCCTCCGCGTGCACCTCGGAGCTGCGGCTGCGGCTCGCCCGGGCGCGGGCGAAGCGCATGCAGCACGTCGCGCTCGCGGCCAACCGGCGGTCCCGCCTCCTGCTGGAGCTCTCCGAGTCGTTCGCCGCCGCGACGTCGGTGCGCGACGTCGCCGAGCGGCTCTCCGCGGTCGGGGCCGCGATCGGTGCCCGCTACGCGGGCCTCGCGATGCTCGACGCGAGCGGCAACCGCCTCGAGTACACGACTCTCGACCACCTGGAGCCGGGGGTCCCCGCGTCGTTCCGCCGGATGCGGGTCGACGACGACCGCGGCGCCGCGATCGCCGCCCGCACGCGCGAGCCGCTGTTCTTCCCCGACCACGCCCGGTACGCCGCGCGGCTGCCCGAGGCGGCGGCGCTCATCGCGTCCGACGACGTCGAGGCCCGCGCGTTCCTGCCCGTCCTCGTGGGCGAGCGGCTGCTCGGCGTCGTCACCCTGGCCTGGGAGGCGGCGCGCGAGTTCGACGACGACGCGGTCCAGACGAAGACCGCGATCGCCTCGTACGTCGCGCACGCGCTCGACCGCGTCCGGCTCCTGGAGGAGCGGCACCGCGTCGCGACGACGCTCCAGGCCGCGATGCTCACCGAGCTGCCGTCGGTGCGGAGCGCGGAGCTCGCCGCCACCTACGCGTCCGCGACCCGCACCGACCAGGTCGGCGGCGACTGGTACGACGCCGTCGTGCTCGACGACGACGCGTGCGTCCTCATGATCGGGGACGTCACCGGCCACGACATGCGCGCGGCCGCGCAGATGGGCCAGCTGCGCTCCATGCTGCGGACGTTCGCGTGGTGCCAGGACGAGCCGCCCGCCGTCCTGCTCCGGCTCCTGGACCGGGCCAACCGTGGCCTCGCGCTGCACTCGAGCGGCACGGCCGCCGTCGTGCGGCTCGACCGCACCCCGCACGGGTTCGACGTCACGTGGTCGAGCGCCGGGCACCCGTCCCCGCTCGTGCTGCGCGCCGACGGCCGCGTCGAGACGCTCGACGTGCCCCCGGACCTCATGCTCGGCGTCGTCCCGGGCACCACGCGGCACGACCACCACGCGCACCTCGCGCACGGCGACACGCTCCTCCTGTACACCGACGGTCTCGTCGAGCGGCGCGGCACGTCCTACGCCGAGCGGCTCGGCGCCCTGCAGGCCGTCCTCGCCGAGCTCACGACCACCGCGACGTCCGCCCTGCCCGACGCGCTCGTGCGCCGGCTCGTGTCCGACCAGCGCGACGACGTCGCCGTCCTCGCGCTGCGCGTCCGGCACACCGTCGCGCGACCGCCCGGCCCGGGACGGCCGTCCGTCCTGACGCGGCAGGTCGAGCACGCGTCGTCGGCGATCGGGCCCGCCCGCCGCTGGGTGGACGACGTCCTCGAGAGCTGTGACGTCTCCGCGTCGGTCCGCCGCATCGCCATGCTGCTCACGAGCGAGGTGCTGACCAACGCGGTCCAGCACGGCGCGGCCCCGGTCGAGGCGGAGCTCGAGGTCGGGCACCGCGTCCTGCGCGTCGCGGTGCGGGACGGCTCGCCGGCGCTCCCCCGGCTCCGGTCCCCCCACCCGGACGAGACGGGCGGCCGGGGGGTGCAGTTCCTCGAGCGCTGCGCGTCGCGCTGGGGCGTCGACGCGGTCGACGGCGCGCCGGGCAAGACCGTGTGGTTCGAGCTCGACCTGGACGACTGAGCCCGGTCGTCGAGCCCGGGGTCCCTCCCCACCCCGACGCGAGCCCGGGGAGCGACCCCGGGGTCGGCACGGGCTGTGCCGTGTCGGAGGGCAGCGGTAGCGTGTGTGAGGTGGGCCACTCCCCTGGTCCCGCACGGGTGGTCGCGGCATCGCGCGCCCACCCGTAGGCACCCCTCGCGAACGTCGAGACCCTCGAGTCCTGAGAGGCAGCACGATGACCGACCTCGCCACCCCCACGAGCCTCCGCCCGGGAGCCACCGCGCCCGGCGCCGCCCCCCTGCCCGAGCGCGACGACCTCGACGCGGTCCTCGCGGGCCACCGCCGGGAGATCACGGGCTACTGCTACCGCATGCTCGGCTCCTCGTTCGAGGCGGAGGACGCCGTGCAGGAGACGTTCCTGCGCGCGTGGCGCTCCTACGACCGGTTCGAGGGCCGCTCGTCGCTGCGCTCCTGGCTCTACCGCATCGCGACGAACGTGTGCTTCGACGCGCTGGGCGCGCGCAAGCGGCGTGAGCGCCCCATGGGCCTCGGCGGCCCGCAGGCGCCGGAGGCCGAGAACCTCGGCCAGGTGCTCCCGGAGGAGACGTGGGTCGAGCCGGTCCCCGACGACCGCGTGCTGCCGCACGACGGTGACCCGGCGCAGGTCGCGGTGGGCCGCGAGACCATCCGGCTCGCGTTCGTGGCCGCGCTGCAGTTCCTGCCGCCCAAGCAGCGCGCCGTGCTCCTGCTGCGCGAGGTGCTGCGCTGGCAGGCGAGCGAGGTCGCGGAGCTGCTCGACACGTCGGTGGCGTCCGTGAACAGCGCGCTGCAGCGTGCGCGCGCGACCATGGCGGCGCGCGCCCACTGGGACAGCTCGGGGCTCGCAGGCGACGCCGAGCCCGCACCCGCTCCGGTCGCGTCGAACGCGGGGCTCGGCGACGAGGAGAGGCTGCTGCTCGAGCGCTACCTCGACGCGTTCGAGCGCTACGACATGGACGCGCTCGTCGCGATCCTCCACGAGGACGCGACGCTGTCCATGCCGCCGTACCCGCTGTGGATGAAGGGCACGGCGGACATCGTGACCTGGATGACCGGGCCCGGCCACGAGTGCGAGGGGTCCCGCATGGTGCCGGTCGCGGTGAACGGTACGTTCGGGTTCGGCCAGTACCGCCGGGCTGCGGGCGGCGGGCACGAGCCGTGGGCGCTGCAGGTGGTCGAGACCGAGGACGGGCGGGTGACGGCCATCAACGCGTTCCTCGACACGGCCTCGTGGTTTCCGCTGTTCGGCCTCCCCGCGCGCCTCGACGACTGACGGCGCGCGGGGCCGGGCGGTCAGTCGAACGTCTCGAGGAGCGTGCTCCGCTCCGCCTCCGTGAGGTTCGTGGCGACGAGCTTCCCGTGGGTTCCGTGGAACCGTTCGCCGACCCGGTCGAGGTCGCCGTCCTCGGTCACGACGAACAGGGCCGACGAGCCGGGCGTGACACCCTCCCGGATGCGGTTCAGCTGGTCCTTGTCGATCCCCACGGCGGCCATCGCCTTCGTCGACGCGCCGATGGCGGCTCCGGCCGCCGCCCCCAGGACGGGGGCGAAGAAGAGCGAGCCGAGCAGGAGCCCCCAGAACGCGCCCCAGCCGGTGCCGCGCCACTCGTCCTGGTGGCCGTGGCGGGTCGTCGGCTTGGCCGCGCCCTCCGGCCACGTGACCACCGCGGTGTCGACGATGCGGATCGCGTGCTCCGAGGCCGAGTCGTGCAGGATGCGGGACGCGGTGTCCGCGCCCTCGGGAGAGTCGAACTTCCAGACGGTGAACGTGGCCATGGCGCTCCTCCTCGTCAGCCGAGCAGCTTGGCCTTGGCCGCGGCGAACTCGGCGTCGCTCAGCACGCCCGAGGCGTGGAGCTGACCGAGCCGCTCGAGCTGGCCGAGCAGGTCGTCCTGCGCCGGGGCCGCGGCCGGCGCAGGCTGGGCGTACTGGGCCGCGGCCTGCTGGGCCGCCGCCTCGATGCGAGCCTGCTCCTGCGCGGCCTCGGCCTGCTGGGCCTCCCACGACTGCTGGGCACGGTTCGCCTGGCGGCGCTGCACGGCGCCCGCGGTCGCGGACGCGGTGCCCGCGATGACGGCGGTGCGGGCGGCGGTCCCGATGAGCCCGGGACGGCCGATTCGACGGATGGGCATGGGGTTCTCCTGGTTCGGTGGCGGTGTCGGGTGCGCGGTGCGCGGGCGGCTCAGTCCTCGACGAGCGCGAGGTCGGCGACCTCGTTGACGACCTCGGCCGGGATGCGCTCGCTGAGCAGCACGACGCCGTCGGCCGCGCTGGTCGCGGCGATCACGCCGCGGGCCCACGTGTGCTCGACGACGAGGACGAGGGCCGACGTGCCCGGGGCGAGCCCGGCGGCGACGGCGTCGAGGTCCTCCTCGCCCGCGAGGCCGGCGCCCGTGAGCTCGACGTCCGTGATCTCCAGCTCGTCGCCCAGGTCGGTCACCTCGATGACCTCGACGTCGCCGGCGTCGGAGCGGCGGACGACCGCGAGGTCGAGGAGCGTGACGGTGCCCTCCGCGAGCACCTCCAGGACGGAGGCCTGCACCCCCGCGGGGATGCGGTCCGACGGGAAGGCGACCGCGACGATCTCGACGGGGCCGAAGGTGGACGTTGCCATGGGCGATGCTCCCTGGGTCTGTGGTGGACGAGGACGACGGTGCGCGGGCAGGTCACCCGGACCGGGTCTCGGGGCGGGGCGGCTCAGCGTGCGGCGCGCTCGGCCTCGTCGCCGTGGACCACGAGCGCCCACAGGACGAACACGTCGAGCGCGATGGTCACGATCGACCACCAGGGCGTCACCTGGAGGGTCGTGAACTGGGCGATCGCGTTGAGGACGACGAGGACGATGGCGACCATGCGCGCCCAGCCCTTGCCGGAGAGCAGCGCGAAGCCGGTGAGGACGAGCAGCACCCCGATGACGAGGTGGACCCAGCCCCACGTCGAGACGTCGAGCACGACGATGCCCGCGTCGGTCACGCCGACGAGGCTGTTCGGGGAGAAGACGGCGACCAGTCCGCTGATCGCGTTGAAGAAGCCGATCGTCACGAGCACGATCCCCGCGAACCAGACCCACCCGACCCATGCCGAGACCTGCGACGAACGTGCCATGCGAGTCCTCCTGGAGAGCCGACCGTGGCCGGAGCGAGACGAGCGGACGAGCGTGCGCGTCGATGGTGGCACCGGTCGCGGGGTTCGGCATCCGGAAGGCGCGGCGCGCCCGTCGGGCCTGCCGCCGGGGGCGCCGCTAGGTTCGGGGCATGACGACGCCGACCCCCGCCGAGGACCCGTGGTCGGGCGTACCGGACGCCGGGTCACGACCCGTCCAGCACGACTCCCGCCGCCCCCCGCGCTGGGTCCCGCGCGCGCTCGCGATGGGCGTCGTCGCGGTCTTCGTCGGGATCTTCGCGTGGTACGCCCTGGGCCAGCTCAAGGCGCTGGGCGTCAACATCCTCATCGCGTTCTTCGTCGCGCTCGCCCTGGAGCCCATCGTCGTGTGGCTCGTGCGCCACGGCTGGCGGCGGGGCGCCGCGGCGGCGGTGGCCCTCCTCGGCTCGATCGTCGTGATCCTCGTGGTGCTCGCGCTCTTCGGGAACCTGTTCGTCCAGCAGCTCATCCAGCTCGTCCAGTCGCTCCCGGACCTGTACGCGAGCATCCAGGACCTCGTCGCGGAACGGTTCGACGTCGTCATCCCCGACTCCGACGACCTCGTCCGGCAGATCCTCAGCGACTTCGGCGACGACGTCGCGTCCGGCGCCCTCGTCGTCACCACCACGATCGTCGGGGTCATCTTCGCGTCCCTGACGATCATGCTCGTCACCTACTACCTGCTCGCGGCGGGGCCCAAGTTCCGCGCCGCGGTGTGCCGCTGGCTCACGCCGAACCGCCAGGGGGAGGTCCTGCGCCTCTGGGAGATCACGCAGGTCAAGGTCTCCGACTTCATCAACTCGCGCATCGTCCTCGCGGCGCTGTCGAGCGTCTTCACGTTCGTCTTCCTGGTGATCATCCAGACGCCGTACGCGCTCCCCCTCGCGGTGTTCACCGGCGTCGTCTCGCAGTTCGTCCCCACGATCGGCACGTACATCGGCGGCGCGCTGCCCGTCGCGGTCGCGCTCACGTCCCAGGGCCTGCCGCAGGCGCTGGGCGTGCTCGCGTTCATCATCGGTTACCAGCAGCTCGAGAACCTGTACTTCTCGCCCAAGGTCTCCGCCCGCGCGCTGGAGATGAACCCGGCGGTGAGCTTCGTCGTCGTGCTCGCGTTCGGCGCGGTGTTCGGCGCGCTGGGCGCGTTCCTCGCGCTGCCGATCGCCGCGACGATCCAGGCGGTGGCCAACACGTACCTCCAGCGGCACGAGCTCATCGAGTCGCACATGCTGCACGACCCCGGCTCCGAGGGGCACCACCCGCACGGCAGGGGCAAGGGGCGGGACGGCGACGGCGGCACTGCGCGACGCCGCCGCAAGAACCGCGAGGCCGCCCTGGAGGCCGAGCGCACGGTCGACGAGCGGCGCGCCGAGGGCATCGACTGAGACCGGCCGTCCCGCGTGCGGTCCCGGCCGTCGCGACGTGCGAGACGCTGGCCGAGCGCGTCACTGCTCACTGTCATGAACTCGTTGTGCCGCCGTCGTGGCCCAGACGACCAGTGCGCAGCGCGTTCGTGATCTGGCCCCGCAAACGCGTGTGCGACAGCACGTGGAGCGTGCTGCAGCGCGTCGGCAGCGTGCCACGCGCCCCGAGCCATGAGACATGAGACATGAGACATGAGACATGAGACATGAGACGAACCTAGGCCCTGTCCTGCGAATGTTCTTGGCATGTGTCCGGTAATGTCCGGGTTGTGGGTGTGGGGCGTGGTGAGCTGACTGACACGGCGTGGGCG
>NZ_JBHJYJ010000006.1:0-252477 GCF_042269845.1 Cellulosimicrobium sp. NPDC055967
CCACCGCCCCGCGGGGGGCGTGAACGGGGCCCGGTTCTCGGTCGAGAACCGGGCCCATTTCACGCCCACAGCGCGGGGTGGGGATCAGTCCGTGATCGCGAAGGCGTCGATCTCGACGAGCATCTCCTCGCGGGGCAGGCCGGTGAACACCGTCGTGCGGCTGGGGAGCACGCCCTTCGTGGTGTGCTGGGCGACGAACGCGCCGTAGGCATCGTTCATGATCGGGAAGTCCTCGCGCTTGGTGAGGTAGACGCGCAGCATGACGACGTCGTCGAAGGTCGCGCCGGACGCCTCGACGATCGCGCGCACGTTCTCGAGCGTGCGCGTGGTCTGCGCGGCGACGTCGCCGGGGTAGAGGTACTCGCTCGTCGCGGGGTCGACGGGGCCCTGGCCGGAGACCTGGACGAACGGGCCCTTGCGCACGCCCTGGTGGAACGTGTGCGCGGGCGCCGGGGCGTCGGGGGTCGAGATCGCGGTCTTCTCGCTGGTCATGGTGTCCTCTCGGTCGTTCGGGGTCGCGGGGTGAACGTGGCGGTGGCGGTGGTCAGAGGTCGACGGTCGCGAGGTCGACGACCTCGTCGCCGCGCACGACGGCGGCCACGCGCCAGCGGTCGAACGTCGTGCACGGGTGGGAGATGCCGAACCCGACGACGTCGCCCGGGCGGACCTGGGCGGTCGCGGGGCCGGTCACGTGGCTGGCCCCTGCCTCGTCGGCGTCGAGCGCGAGGTAGAGGTGCTGGTCGTTGAGCGCGGTGACGCGCGTCCCGGCGAGCTCGCGCGCGGGCAGCCAGCCGTCGTCGGACTGCGAGCGCAGCCAGAGCGCGACGGGCAGGTCGATGTCGAACGACACGTCGCGGCGCCCGATGCCGCAGATCGCGAGGCCCGGCTCCGGGACCGAGAGCACCTGCCCCCAGACGGTCGCGGCCCCGCGCAGCGGCTCGGCGCCGGGGAGCCGGCTCCACGGGTCGGTGCGCGAGTAGAAGCCGTGGTCGTGCGTGACGTACGCGCCCGAGCGCACGACGACGCGGACCTCCACCTCGCGCCCGTCGGCGCCCGCGACCGGCCCGGGCAGCTCGGCGAGCACGACGTCGAGGAACGAGCTGCCGCCCGCCGACAGCACGAGCGGCTCGTCGGCACCGGCGAGGCCCTCGCGGACGAACGTGGCGCCGAGGTCGCGCAGGCCGTCGCACCACGCGGCGACGGCGGCGAGCTCGTCGGCGCTCGTGCCGCCCGCGACCGAGCCCTCGTACCCGGTGACGCCCAGCAGCCTCAGGTCCGACGCCCGCACCGCGCGCGCGAGGTCGAGCGCGGCCGCGGTGCTGCGCACGCCCGTGCGCCCGCCCGGGACGCCGAGCTCGACGAGCACGCCGACGCGCGCCCGCACGGCGGCGGGCGCGTCCGCGAGGCCGCGCGCGAGCAGGTCGACGCCGTGCGGCGAGTCCACGCACAGCCACACCTCGTCGAGGGCGCCGTCGACGACGCCGGTCAGGTCGTCGCGCAGCCACGCGATCTCGCGCGGGTCGAGCAGCTCGTTCGCGAGCAGCACGCGCGGCACGCCCCAGTCGCGCACGGTGCGCAGCTGCGACGGCGTCGCGACCGTCGCCCCCCACGCGCCCGCCGCGGCCTGGCGCGCGTAGAGCGCGCGCGACATCGTCGTCTTCACGTGCGGCGCGTGCTCGACGCCGCGCTCTGCGCACACGCGCGCGACGACGCCGACGTTGTGGTCGAGCGTCGTGTCGTCGAGCGTGAGCAGCGGCCAGGAGAAGGCGTCGTCCGTGACGCGCGGGCTGCCCGCGAGCACGTCCGCGACGGTCGCCGGGGCGGCGAGCCGCAGGCCCTTGGTCCGGGGCCCGACGCCGTCGCACGCCCAGGGGCGATCGGGGTCCGTCGCGCGGTGCGTGGTGCCGGTCATGGGGTCCTCCTCGGGAGTAGGGCTCTCGTGCTGGACGGGGCGGTCGCGCGGGTCACACCGACCGCACGCCGGTGCCCGGGCGCAGCGGCCGGCCCGGCAGGGCGTCGGTGAGCCGGCCGTCGCGCAGGACGGGCACGCCCGCCACGAGCACGTCGTCCACGCCCGACGCCGGGCGGCGCGGGTCCTCGTACGTCGCCTCGTCGCGCACCCGGTCGGGGTCGACGAGCGCGAGGTCCGCGACCGCGCCGGGCTCCACCGCGCCGCGCCCGGCGAGCGCGAACCGCTCGGCGGGCCGCGTGGACAGGTGCGTGACGGCGTCGTGCCACGTCCAGTCCCCGAGCGTACGCACGTGCTCGGCGAGGAAGCGCGCGAAGGCGCCCCACCCGCGCGGGTGGGGTCGGCCGCCACCTCCGACGGGCGCGTAGATCGCGTCGGACCCGCCGACGTGCGCCCGGTGGCGCAGCAGTGCCCGCACTGACTCCGGCGAGTTGGTCGGGGGCTGGGCGAACACGCACGAGGCGCGCAGGCGCGTCGCGACGAGCAGGTGCACCGCGGCCTGGGCGGGCGTCAGGGTCAGGCGGGCGGCGACGTCGGGCAGGGTCATGCCCTCCGCCCAGGAGAGGTCGTCGGCGGGCTCGCCGGCCGGTGCGCCTGCCGATGCCCCGGTGGGGACCGCGGCCATCGTCACCCGGGGCCACAGGTCGGCCAGGGTGGGGAAGTGCTCGCGGTGCAGGCGGTCGAGGACGGCCGGGTCGGTCAGCGCGGCCACGGTCGCGTCGACGTCCGCGATGGGCAGCCAGGTCGGAAGGGACACCATCGACAGGATCGAGCAGCCGCGCAGGTACGGGTAGGAGTCGAACGTGACGTCCAGGCCCTGGGCGTGGGCGTCGTCGACGTAGCCCAGCAGCTCCGCGGCCGGGCCGTGGTAGTGCGAGACGTGGGTCGCGACGCCGGAGGTGCGCGCGACGCGCACGAGCTCGGCGAACGCCGGGCCGGCCTTGTCCTCGTACCCGCGCATGTGCGACACGTGCGGGAGCCCGCGCGCCGCGAGCACGCTCGTGAGGGCGACGAGCTCGGCCTCGTCGGCGTACGCCGCCGGGACGTACTCCAGGCCGGTCGACATCCCGAGGGCGCCGTCGTCGAGCGCCGCGGTGAGCAGGGCGCGCATGCGGTCGGTCTCGGCGGGCGTCGCGGGTCGGGCGGCGGCGCCCAGCACCGCGTACCGGAGGGTGCCGTGCGGGGCGAGGTAACCGACGTTCACGCGGGTCGTGCGGTCGTACGTCGCGAGGAGGTCGGCGACCGACCCGCCGCGGAACGTGGGGTGGGTGCCGTTGATCGCGGCGAAGTACCCGCTCGCCCAGGCCGCGGCGTCGTGCAGGCCCGACGCCGTCTCGTCGCCCGGCGCGCGCTGCTCGCCCGGGGCGGGCGACGGCGCGTAGGACACCCCGTCCTGCCCGACGACGACGTTCGTCACGCCCTGGCGCAGCATCGCGAGCTGCACGTCCTCGTCGAGCACCGCGGCCTCGCCGTGCACGTGCGCGTCCACGAACCCGGGCAGCAGCAGCCGACCGTCCGCCTCGACGACCGCGACGTCGTCGGGCAGCGCCCCGGCCCCTGCCGCGGGGTCGACGCTCTCGACCCGGCCCTCGCGGACCGTCACGTCCACGGGCGAGGAGGCACCGCCGTCGGGCCCGACCAGCCGAGCACCGCGGACCACGAGCGCGCTCACGCGGGGCCGCCCTCGTCCTCGTCGCGGCCCTCGACCCAGCCGCCGACGCCGCGCAGGCCGCCCGCGGCGAGCTCGGCCGCACGGTCGCGCGGCCAGCCCGCGACGCCGGGCCGCGTCTGCCAGGGGTGCGGGCCGTCGAGCGGGCGGTACTCCACGCCCGCCGCGTCCAGGCGCGGGAGGTGGTGCGCCACGAGGCGCTCGCGGAACGCGACCGACGCCGGCGACCCCGGGGCCCGGTCCTCCTCCGGCGACCACATGACCTCGGCGAACGCCGCGAGGCGCGGGAACGCGGCGTAGTCGACGCGGCGGGCGGAGTCGAGGTGCTCGGACCAGAGCTCGGCCTGGCCGCCGAGCAGGACGCCCGGCCGGTCGACGCTCGTGCCCGGCTCCGAGCCCGCCTGTGGGCCCGCGAGCCCCGCCGGCAGAGGCTCGAACGCGTAGACGTCGTCGAGCGTGGTGAGGAACCCGACGGGCACCGGCTCGTCGGGGGTGTCGCCGCCGCGATGGTCGAGGTAGACGACCTGCTCCGGGGCCATGACGACGTCGTGCCCGGCGGCGAGCGCGTCCGTCCCCACGGCCCAGCCGCGCCACGACGTCACGACGACGTCGCGGGGGAGCGCGGGGCCGAACGCCTCGTCCCACACGACCGCGCGGCGCCCGCGGGACGCGACGTGCTCCGCGAGCCGGGCGAGGAACCAGCCGTGCAGCCCGCCGACGTCGTCGAGCCCGAGCGCCTCCGCGCGCGCCACGATCTCCGGGTTCTCGCGCCACAGCGTCGTCGGGACCTCGTCGCCGCCGAGCGCCACGAACGGTGCGTCGAACACGTCCAGCACCTCGTCGAGCACGTGCCGGAAGAACGTCAGCGACTCCTCGGACGGGTCGAGCACCTCGGTGCTCACGCCCCACGTGGTGCGGACCTCGTGCGGCTGCTTGCGCGTGCCGAGCTCGGGGTAGGCGGCCACGGCGGCCTCCACGTGACCCGGCGCGTCGATCTCCGGCACGACCGTGACGCCGCGCTCGCGTGCGTACGCGACGATCTCGCGCAGGTCGTCCTGCGTGTAGTAGCCGCCGTGCGGGCGACCGTCGAAGACGCCGGCGCGCCACGTGCCGACGCCCGACTCGCGCCGCCACGCCCCGACCTGCGTGAGCCGCGGGTAGCGCGCGACCTCCATGCGCCAGCCCTGGTCGTCGGTGAGGTGGAGCTGCAGGACGTTGAGCCGGTGCGCGGCGGCGAGGTCGACGAACCGCAGCACGTCGGCCTTGGGCAGGAAGTGGCGCGCGACGTCGAGCAGCACGCCGCGCCACGCGAACCGGGGGTGGTCGACGATCGTGACGTGGGGGAGCGCGAGCCGCCCGTGGTGGTCGTCCGCTGCCACGCTCGTGGCGGCCAGGACCCGCGCCCGGCGGAACGTGGCGGGCCCGGCGAGCTGGCGGAGCGTCTGCGCGGCGGCGTGCGCGCCGTCGAGGTCGGCGGCGTCGACGCGGACACCCGTGGCATCGACGGTGAGGCGGTAGCCCGACGGCGGGAGGCCGCGGCCGAGCGCGAACGTCACCGTGGCCGGGCGGACGCCGGACCCCCGCGTGGGCATCTCCGGAGCGGCGTCACCGGGGTGAGGCGCCGGGGTGTCTGCAGCGGGGTCGACGGGCACGAGGTCGATGCCGAAGGCGTCCTCCGTCGCGCGGCGCCACCAGCGCGCGGCGGGGCGCAGCGCCGGGTCCGCGACGACCCGCGTCCCGTCGGCGACGACGGTCGTCCCGTCCCCGGGTGTCAGCGCCACCGGAGCGGGGAGGATCCCGGAGGGGTCCGTCGTGGACTCGGAGCGTGACGTGGGCACCTTTTGGAAGGACACCGAACGAGCCTAGCCGCAACCGCCGTCGACTCCCCACTCGCCCCGGACGAGACCGGCCCCGCCCCGCGCCGCGCGCCCCGGCCCGCGTCCGCCGGCGCCGAGAACGACACCACCCCGCGCCGAGAACGACCTGAGGGCCGGTATGAACGTCATATCGACCCTCATGTCGTGTTCGGCGGGGAGAGGGAGGGGGGAGAGGGAGAGGGGGCGACGCAAGTGTGCGTTCGGCGTTCCCCGAATTACGCAAGCGGCTTGCAGCGGCGCGTATAGTCGACGGCATGTCGAGACGTCTGGCGGAGGTCGCCACCAAGGTCGGTGTCAGCGAGGCCACGGTGAGCCGCGTGCTCAACGGGAAGCCCGGCGTGTCGCAGGCGACGCGCGACGCGGTGCTCACCGCGCTCGACGTGCTCGGCTACGAGCGGCCGACCAAGCTGCGCGGCGAGCGCGGGCGCCTCGTCGGGCTCGTGCTCCCCGAGCTCGTCAACCCGATCTTCCCGGCGTTCGCCGAGGTCATCGGCGGCGCGCTCGCGCAGCAGGGCTTCACCCCGGTGCTGTGCACGCGGACCGCGGGCGGCGTGACGGAGGCCGAGTACATCGACCTGCTCCTGGGCCAGCACGTCTCGGGCGTGATCTTCGCGGGCGGCTTCTACGCCGAGCGCCTGGCCGACCACGCGCACTTCCGCCGGCTCGAGAAGCTCGGGCTGCCGGTCGTGCTCATGAACGCCTCGATCGAGGACCTCGACTTCCCGCGCGTCTCGTGCGACGACCTCGTCGCGATGAACCAGGCGCTCGGCCACGTGCTCTCGCTCGGTCACGAGAAGGTCGGCCTGCTGCTCGGCCCGGCGGACCACGTGCCGTCCGAGCGCAAGCTCGCCGCGGCGCAGGCGTTCGCCGAGCGGCAGGGGCACGTGCTCGACCCGACCCTGGTCGTGCACAGCCAGTACTCGCTCGAGAGCGGCCAGGCCGCGGCGAACCGCCTGCTCGAGGCCGGCGCGACGGCGATCGTGTGCGCGAGCGACCCGCTCGCCCTCGGCGCGGTGCGCGCGGTCCGGCGTGCGGGCCTCGACGTCCCGACGGACGTGTCGGTCGTGGGCTACGACGACTCCAACCTCATGAACTCCACGGACCCGGCGCTGACGACGGTCCGCCAGCCCATCGAGCCGATGGGCCGGGCCGCCGTCGACCTGCTCGCGAGCATGATCGCGGGCGCCGACGTCTCGCGCGACGAGCTCCTGTTCGAGCCGGAGCTCGTCGTGCGCGGCTCGACCGCGGCGGCGCACGCCGCGGGCCGGGAGACGACGGCTTCCTAGCCGCCCGCTCCTCACCAGGGCCCCGGCCCGGCCGCCTCGAACGCGCCGGGCCGGGGCCCTCGTCGTCGTGCCCGTGGGCGCCCGAACCCGGGGTTCTCCGGCCACGCCCGCCGCCGAACCCGGGGTCTCGCGCGGCCCGGGGCTCCCCATCGCCCGCAACCCCGGGTTCGCGCCCGGGTCTCGGGGTCGTGCGCGACGCGCCGTGTCCGAGCGCCGGCCGCAATAGAACGTAGGTCTCTCGACGTCGAGAGATAGCGTTTCGATAACGACACTGTCGGGTTCTTGCGCGCTTCCTGTCGCCTAGTTACAGTCGTCCACGACGGCGCGGTCGGCACCCGGTGCACGACGGCCGTCCCGGGAGCCCCCGGTCGGAACGGACGCAGTGCGCAGCAGCAGGCGAGGCACGGCCCCGGCACGTGCAGCCCACGAACTCACGGAAGAGGACGCGGTGAGCAACGATCACCCCCGAGTCGCCGACGGCGAACCCACCCCCGACGCGACCCGCGCGCAGGCGGTGCGGGAGCCGGGGGCGTCGTCGCCCGACTGGTGGCGCAGCGCCGTGATCTACCAGGTGTACGTGCGCAGCTTCGCGGACGGGAACGGCGACGGCACGGGCGACCTCGCGGGCGTGCGCCAGCGCCTCACCTACCTGCGCGACCTCGGCGTCGACGCGATCTGGTTCACCCCCTGGTACGTGTCCCCGCTCGCGGACGGGGGCTACGACGTCGCGGACTACCGCGCGATCGATCCCCAGTTCGGCACGCTGGCCGAGGCGGAGCGGCTCATCGCGGAGGCCCGCGAGCTCGGGATCCGCACGATCATCGACGTCGTCCCCAACCACGTCTCGTCCGAGCACGAGTGGTTCCGGGCGGCCCTCGCCGCCGGCCCCGGGTCGCCCGAGCGCGAGCGCTTCTGGTTCCACCCGGGCAAGGGCGAGGACGGGTCCGAGATCCCGACGCGCTGGGTCTCGGAGTTCCAGGGCAGCACGTGGACGCGCACGACGAACCCCGACGGCACGCCCGGCGAGTGGTACCTGCACGTGTTCGCGCCCGAGCAGCCGGACCTCAACTGGAACCACCCGGACGTGCGCCGCGAGCACGAGGACATCCTGCGGTTCTGGTTCGACCGCGGCGCCGCGGGGATCCGCATCGACTCCGCGGCACAGCTCGTCAAGGACCCGGCGCTGCCCGAGGTCCCGGCCCACCCCGGCCCGGGGGAGCACCCGCACGTCGACCGCGACGAGCTGCACGACATCTACCGGGGCTGGCGCGCCGTCGCCGACTCGTACGAGGAGCCGCGCGTGCTCGTGGGCGAGGTGTGGCTCGCGGACCGCGCGCGGTTCGCCCAGTACCTGCGCCCCGACGAGATGCACACCGCGTTCAACTTCGACTTCATGGCCCGCCCGTGGGACGCGAAGGCGCTGCGCGAGTCGGTCCAGACGACGCTCGACGCGCACGCTCCCGTCGCCGCGCCCGCGACGTGGGTGCTGTCGAACCACGACGTGACGCGCCCCGTGACGCGCTACGGCCGCGAGGACAGCTCGTTCGCGTTCGCGACCAAGCGCTTCGGCACGCCGACGGACCTGGAGACCGGGCGTCGTCGGGCCCGAGCCGCGGCCCTGCTCTCCGCGGCGCTGCCGGGGTCGCTCTACCTCTACCAGGGCGACGAGCTCGGGCTGCCCGAGGTCGAGGACCTGCCGCTCGACGCGATCCAGGACCCCATGCACTTCCGCTCCGACGGAGTCGACCCCGGCCGCGACGGCTGCCGCGTCCCCCTGCCGTGGACGCGCGGCGGCACGAGCCACGGGTTCGGGCCCGACGGCGGTGCGCGGCCCTGGCTGCCCCAGCCCGCGGGCTGGGGGGAGATGTCCGTCGAGGCGCAGGCCGACGACGAGACGTCGATGCTCGCGCTCTACCGCCGCGTCCTCGCGACGCGACGGGCGGAGCCCGCGCTGCACGGCGAGGCGTTCCGCTGGCTCGACTCCCTGGGCGGGGTCGCGCTCGGCGACGACGTGCTCGCCTTCGTCCGCGAGGACACCCGCGGCGACGACCGTGACGGCGCGGTCACGTGCGTCGTCAACCTCGGGGCCGAGGACGTGCCGCTGCCCGCGGACGCCGAGGTCCTCCTCCACAGCGACACCCCGCACGGGGCGGACGTGTCGGAGCCACCGACGCGACTCGCCCCCGACACCGCGGTCTGGCTGCGCGCATGACGTCGCGCACGGGCCGGCACGAGGCCTGACCGCCCCCAGTCCCCGGGCCGCGAGCCGGTCGGCCCGGACACCCAGCACCCACCCAGCACACCCACCCAGCACCACCGGAACACAGGAGTGACGATGAAGTCCACACGTCAGGCGATCGCCTTCACCCTCGCGGGGGCGCTCGCGATCAGCACGCTCGCCGCGTGCTCGAGCGGCGGCTCGGGCAGCGACGACGAGAGCAGCGGCACCGACGGCGACGGGAAGGTCACCCTCAAGGTGGTCTCCCTCCTCCCGGGCTCCGAGCAGGAGGCGATCGACGCCTTCAACGCGCAGGTCGAGGAGTTCGAGGCCGCGAACCCGGACATCGACATCGTGCCGGAGGAGTACGAGTGGAAGGCGACGACGTTCGCCCCCCAGCTCGCCGGCGGCACGCTGCCCGACGTCTTCGAGATCCCGTTCACCGACGCGAAGACGCTCGTCGAGAACGGCCAGCTCGCCGACCTCGACGAGCAGTTCCGCACCCTGCCCTACGCCGACAAGTTCAACCCGGCGATCATCGAGGCCGGGACGGGCGCCGACGGCCACGTCTACGCGATCCCCGCGAAGAACGTGTACGGCGTGGGCCTGCACTACAACCGCGCGCTCTTCGAGTCCGCCGGGCTCGACCCCGACCAGCCGCCGACCACGTGGGACGAGGTCCGCGAGGACGCGAAGAAGATCGCCGACGCCAACCCCGGCGTCGCGGGCTACATGCAGATGTCGCAGAACAACACGGGCGGCTGGCAGCTCACCGTCAACACGTTCGCGCGCGGCGGCCGCACGCAGGAGGTCGCGGAGGACGGCACCGCCACCTCCACGCTCACCAACGACGGCACCAAGGAAGCGCTCGAGTGGCTCAAGGCCATGCGCTGGGAGGACAACTCCCTCGGGAGCAACTTCCTCCTCGACTGGGGCACCATGAACCAGGCGTTCGCCGCCGGCCAGGTCGCGATGTACACCTCGGGCTCGGACGTCTTCACCTCTCTCGTCCAGACGAACGCGATCGACCCCGCCACCTACGGTCTTGCGGCGCTCCCGCTCGAGGGCGACGACGCGGGCGTCCTCACCGGCGGCACGCTCGCCGCGATGCCCGCGAACGTCGACGAGTCGAAGAAGGAGGCCGCGATCAAGTGGATCGACTTCTTCTACCTCGGGAAGCTCGTCGACGAGAAGCGCGCCGTCGCCGACGCCGAGACGCTCGTCGCGAACGACCAGCCCGTGGGCACCCCGGTCCTGCCGATGTTCTCCCAGGAGCAGTACGAGCAGAACCAGGAGTGGATCAAGGACTTCATCAACGTCCCGCTCGACCAGATGACGAGCTACACGGACACGATGTTCGACCTGCCGCTCGTCGGTGAGCCGTCGCAGAAGACGCAGGAGATCTACGCCCTGCTCGACCCGGTCGTCCAGGCCGTCCTGACGGACGAGAACGCCGACGTGGACGCGCTGCTGGAGCAGGCGAACACCGAGGCGCAGGCCCTGCTCGACCAGGGCTGACGACCCGAGGGCGCGCGGTCCGTACGGGCCGCGCGACCCGCAGACCCGGGTCGGCCGGCAGCGCCCCCTGCCGGCCGACCCGTACCCCGCCGGTGCCCGACGGCGCGACGCACCTCGCGTCGTCGGGCACCTCCCACCGCACCGAAGGACGTTCGCCCGTGACCGCCACCACCGCCCCGCCGCGACGGGGACCCGCCTCGCACGCGCGGGCCGACCGCGACGGCCGACGCCGCAGCCCCGTGACGTGGTTCCGCGGCGGCGGCCTGAGCAACCTCGTCTTCCTGCTGCCGCTCATCCTGATCTTCGGCGTCTTCTCGTGGTTCCCCATCGTGCGCGCGGTGATCATGAGCTTCCAGGAGACGAACCTCGTCAGCGACCCGACGTTCGTCGGGCTCGACAACTTCCGTCAGGTGCTGGACGACCCGCTCCTGTGGAAGGCCGTGAAGAACACGCTGTACTTCGCGTTCCTCGCGCTGCTGTTCGGGTACCCGATCCCGCTGGTCGCCGCGGTGCTCATGCGCGAGGTCCGCCGGGCGCGCGGGCTGTACTCCGCGCTCGCGTACCTGCCGGTCGTCGTGCCGCCGGTCGTCGCCGTGCTGCTGTGGAAGTTCTTCTACAACGGCAGCCCGACGGGCGTGTTCAACACGATCCTCGGCTGGGTCGGCCTCGGCCCGTACCCGTGGCTGCAGGACGCGTCGACGGCGATGCCCTCGCTGGTCCTCGCCGCCACGTGGGCCGGTGCGGGCGGGACGATCATCATCTACCTCGCCGCCCTGACGAGCGTGCCGCCCGAGCTCTACGACGCGTCCGAGGTGGACGGCGCAGGGCTGTGGCGCAAGATCTGGCACGTGACGCTCCCGGCGCTGCGCGGCGTCCTGTTCATCACGCTCATCCTCCAGGTCATCGGGACCGCGCAGGTCTTCCTCGAGCCCTACCTGTTCACCGGCGGCGGGCCGAACAACGCGACCCTCACGATCCTGCTGCTCATCTACCGCTACGCCTTCCAGAACAGCCTCGGCGGCGACTACGGGGCCGCGACCGCGCTGTCGATCATGCTCGCGGCCGTCCTCGCCGTCTTCTCGATCCTCTACTTCCGGCTCACCCGGTCCTGGAGCACGTCATGACTCTCTCGCCCACCGACAACCCGAGCGAGATCGGCGTCGTCTCGCAGGACTCCGCGGCGACGGCCGACAGCACGCCGACGGGCCCGACAGACGGCACGGGCACGTCCCGCCGCGCCGCCGAGGCCAGCCGCAACCGGCGCGAGTCCGAGCGTCGCAAGGTGAGCTCGCGGCGTCGCAAGGCGCTCGACGGCGTCGAGGACCGCGGGGCGCTCTCCGAGGCGGACTGGCGCCGCCCGTCCATCCGATGGGGGATGGGGAGCACGCACGTGCTGCTGCTCGTGATCCTCGTCGTCGCGGGCCTCGGGCCGATGCTCCTGCTCGCCAAGTACGCCGTCACCCCGACGCAGGACATCCTGCGCACGCCGATGGCGATCTTCCCGAACGGCATCGCGTGGGACAACCTCGACAAGGCGTGGAACGACGTCCAGGTCAGCCGGTACTTCCTCAACACGATCTGGCTCGCGGTCGGGTCGTGGGCGTCGCAGATCCTCGTCGCGACGACGGGCGGCTACGCGCTGTCCGTCCTGCGGCCCCGGTACGGGAAGGTCGTGCAGGCGCTCGTCCTGTCCACGATGTTCGTCCCGTCGATCGTGCTGCTCGTCCCGCTGTACCTGACGATCCTCGACCCTCCGCTGCTGGGCCGGTCGCTCATCAACAGCTTCTGGGCCGTGTGGCTGCCGGCGGGCGCGAGCGCGTTCAACGTCCTGCTGGTCCAGCGGTTCTTCGACAGCCTCCCGCGCGAGGTGTTCGAGGCTGCGCGCATGGACGGCGCAGGGCCGTACCGGCTGTTCTGGTCGATCGTGCTGCCGATGTCCAAGCCGATCATCGGCGTCGTCTCGGTGTTCGCGGTCATCGCGGCCTGGAAGGACTTCCTCTGGCCGCTGCTGGTCCTCAAGGACCCGGCGATCCAGCCGTTGTCCGTGCGCCTGCCGTCCATCGAGGCGTCGACCGACCTCGGCGTGTTCCTCGCGGCGCTCGCGATCTCGACGCTCATCCCGGTGGGCCTGTTCCTCGTCTTCCAGCGCATGTTCCTCCAGGGCGCCGGCCTGGGCGGCGCGGTCAAGGGCTGACCTCCGGTCCGCCGCCGAACACGACGTCGGTGTCGTTATCCCGCGGACAACGACACCAACGTCGTTCTCGACCGCGAGCAGGGTCGGGTTCGATCGGGGGGAGGGGGGAGCGGGGGCCGGCGGCGGGTGGTCACCAGCGGTTGTGGACCTCCTCGGCCCAGCCGACGAGGCCGTCGAACCGCACCGGCTCCGGTGCGGCGTCGCCGACGGCCCCCGCGGCGGGTGGCGTGAACGTGCCGGACCAGTGACCGAAGCACTGGTCGGTCGACGACGAGACGACGCCGAGGTGCGTCCGCGTGACCTTGGTGTGGAAGGGCTCGAACGTCGCGTCGAGACCGCCGCCGGTGACGCGCCACGGCCGGTGCGGGTCGGCGAGGTCGTAGTCCCACACGAGCTCGTCGGGGAGGTGGTGGAGCCGCCCGTCGACGAGGACCGCGTTCTCGGTCGACCCCGTGCCGACGGTCCACCGTCCGCCCACCTGGATCCCGACGACCCGCCCGTGGCTCTCGCCCGAGCCCGCGCCCCAGTTCCACCGGACGTCGTACGGCCAGCGTCCCCGGCCGTGGTCGAGCACCGCCCACGACGACCCGGCCGGGACGTCGACGGTCCGGCCGTCGACCCACAGCGTGCCGTGCGCCGGGCGCGCGACGTCCTTGACCGTGTACTGGAAGCGCGAGTCGCTCCACGGCACGACGACGGCGAGCCGCTCGTGCCCGGGCGGCAGCTCGGCGACGACGTCGAACGAGACGTCGCGGGTCCGCGCGCGCAGGCGCGTCCCGCCGTCGACCTCGTCGAGGTCGATCGCGAGGTTCTTCGCCCGCGCCCGGGCGGGACCGTCACCGAGCGAGCCGGGCAGCTCGACACCGCGCGCGGGCACGACGGTCGCGTCCGCGCCCCACGTGCGACCCGACTCCCGGTCGAGCGCCCACACCTCGTGCACGGCCGCGTAGTCGAGCGACGAGACGGTCAGCGCGAGGACGTGCGTCGGGGTGACGACGCCCCAGTACTCCCAGCGCTTGTTCCGGCCCGCATGGCGGCGGCCGTCCCGCGCGACGCCGGACGTGTCGACGAGCGGCTGGCGCGCCCAGCCGATCGAGCGGCGGTCGAGCAGGCCGTCGGGCAGGGTGAGCGGCACGCGCTCGGTGATCTCCGGGAGCGGCACCGCTCCACCTCCACGTGGTACGGCTCGGGCGGTCCTGCGCGGCGGGCAACGGTGCCCGGTGCCCGGCCCGAGGAGCGAGCGAGGCCGATTCTAGGGCCCGCGGCGAGGGGCCCTGACGAGGTGACACTCTGTCCCGTCAATGTCACGTCCCTCCGGTCGACTTCCGGGCGGGCGGGGGTCGGAGCAGGTGCCATGATCGGGAGCATGCCCCCGTTCTCCCCCCAGGACGTCGCTGCCGACGCGGGCCGGGCCGCCCAGCCCGCTGAGCCTGCCGGTGCCCCCGCGAGCGCCGTCGACGCCGGTCCCACCCCTGACCTGAGCCCCTACGACGCGCTCCTGCTCTACTCGTTCGGCGGCCCGAACAAGCCCGAGGACGTCGTGCCGTTCCTGCGCAACGTCACCGCGGGCAAGGGCATCCCCGACGCGCGCCTCGAGGAGGTCGGCGAGCATTACTACGGCTTCGGCGGCAAGAGCCCCATCAACGAGCAGAACCTCGCGCTCAAGGCGGCCCTCGAGGCCGAGCTCGCGCGCCGCGGCGTCGAGCTGCCGGTCGTCTGGGGCAACCGCAACTGGGAGCCGTACACGACCGACGCGATCGACGAGCTCGAGGCGCTGGGCGCGAAGAACGCCGTCGCGCTCGTGACGTCGGCGTACTCGTCGTACTCTGGGTGCCGCCAGTACCGCGAGGACCTCGCCGTCGTGCTCGACGGGCGCGGCCAGCTCGGCCCCGACGGCTCGACCGGCGTGCAGTTCGACAAGGTGCGCTCCTACTTCAACCACCCGGGCTTCGCGCAGGCGAACGTCGACGCCGTGCTCGACGCGTACGCGGCGCTCGCGGAGAAGGGCGGCGACGGCGCGGCCGCGCGCCTCGTGTTCGTCACGCACTCCATCCCGGACACGATGGAGGCCGCGTCGCGCGTCTCGCACGCGACGTACTCGGAGCAGCACCTCGACCTCGCGCGCGTGATCGCCGCCGAGGTGTCGGCGCGCCTCGGGCACGACGTCGCGTGGGACCTCGCGTACTGCTCGCGCTCCGGCCCGCCGAGCCAGCCGTGGCTCGAGCCCGACGTCAACGACCACCTGGAGGCGCTCGCGCAGGACGGCGTCCGCGACGTCGTGCTCTCGCCGATCGGCTTCGTGTCGGACCACATGGAGGTCGCCTACGACCTCGACACCGAGGCGATGGAGACCGCGACGGGGCTCGGGATGACCGCGGTCCGCGCCGGGACCGTCGGCACGCGCGAGCCGTTCGTGCGCGGCCTGATCGACCTGCTCGTCGAGCGCGCGGCCCTCGCACGGGGGGAGGACGTCGAGGAGGCCACCGTCGGCGACCTCCCGGCGTTCCGGTCGGTGTGCGCGCCCGGCTGCTGCCTGCGCCGCGACGGCGAGCCGAGCGGCGTCCCCGCGCTGTGCAGCACGGACCTCCACAGCTGAGCCCCGCTGAGCTCGACGCCGAAGAACCCGCACCGACCAGGGAGGAACCCCCGATGAACGACGCCGCGCGCGTCCCTGCGGACCACGAGCAGATCAACACCACCCTCCGCTACGCGATGTGGTCCGTCTTCGCGACGGCGGCGCCGCTGCCCGCCGACGCGGACGAGCGCGCGGGCCTCGTGGCCGATGCGCTGACCGCCGTCGGGGGCGGTGACGACCCGGCCGCGACGGACGGCGACCTCGTCGTGCGCGGGTGGTACGACGTCGCCGGGCTGCGCTCGGACGCCGACCTCATGGTGTGGTGGCACGGCCCGACGGTCGAGTCGGTGCAGCGCGCCTACCAGCACCTGCGCGCGAGCGGCCTCGGGGCGCACCTCGAGCCCGTGTGGTCGAACGTGGCGCTGCACCGCCCCGCCGAGTTCAACCGCGGCCACGTGCCGGCCTTTCTCGCGGGCGAGGCGCCGCGCGACTACCTGAGCGTCTACCCGTTCGTGCGGTCGTACGACTGGTACCTGCTGCCCGACGCGGAGCGCCGCACCATGCTGCGCGACCACGGCCTCGCGGCGAAGGACTACCCGGATGTGCGGGCCAACACGGTCGCGTCGTTCGCGCTCGGCGACTACGAGTGGATCCTCGCGTTCGAGGCCGACGAGCTGCACCGCATCGTCGACCTCATGCGCGAGCTGCGCGCCACGGAGGCCCGCCGCCACGTGCGCGAGGAGGTCCCGTTCTTCACGGGCCCGCGCACCACGCTGACGGCCTGGGCGGACCGCCAGCCCTTGTCCTGACCCCACGGCGCCGAACACGACTCTGGTGTCGTTATCCCTCGGATAACGACACCAGAGTCGTGTTCGGCGGCGCGCAGGGTCGTTCTCGGCGGGGCGGGGCAGCGGGTTCGTCCGTTGCGGGGCTCCCCCAGATGCTCAGCATGCTGATCGATGCGACGGTGGAGCATGACCACCGCAGCCGTCCCGGCGGGCGCCGTCCCCGCGCCCTCCGACCGCGTCCGTCAGGTCGTCGTCCTCGTCGGCTCGCTCGTCGCCGCCGGTGCTGCGGCCTACGGCGCGGGCGCGTTCGGCGGCACGGCCGTCGAGCAGACCGCCGGAGGCGCGCTGTCCTCGACCGCGACGCCCGTGGCGCCCGACAACCCGGCGTTCCGCATCTGGTCCGTGATCTACCTCGGTCTCTTCGCGTTCGCGGTCTACCAGGTGCTGCCGCGGCACGCGACGAGCCCGCGGCTGCGCGCGACGGCGTGGTGGGTCCTCGTCTCCATGGTCCTCAACGCCGCGTGGATCGGCGTCGTGCAGGCCGGGTGGGTCCCGTTCAGCGTGGTCGTCATCGCGGCGCTGCTCGCGGTCGACGCCGTGGTCGTGGTGCGGCTCGTGCGCCGGCAACCCGAGTCGACGGCGCAGGCCGTCGTGCTCGACGGGACCATGGGCCTCTACACCGGCTGGGTCAGCGTCGCGACGCTCGCGAACGTCGCGGCGGCGCTCGCGGACGCGGGCGTCGGCGAGCTCGGCCTCGGCGCGAGGGGCTGGTCGCTCGTGCTCGTCGTGCTCGCGGCGGCGCTGTCCGTCGCGTGGGCGGCGTTCGCCGCCGGTCGCCGCGCGGTCGCCCTCGGCGTCGGCCTCGCCATGTCCTGGGGTCTCGCGTGGATCGCCGCCGGGCGCTTCCAGGGCGAGCTCGTGGACACCACCGTGGCCTGGGCGGCCGTCGGTGCGTCCGCGGTCGCGCTCGTCGCCGCGGTCGTCGCCGCGACCCGCCCGGCGCGCGCCTGATCACCCGCCGAGCACGGGAGTCACGACCGGATCGAGCCCAGGACGGTCGCGGAGCCCGTGCTCGGCGGGGCCGAGCCTCGCGGGTCAGGGGTAGAGACCGCGGATCTGGTGCGCCTCGGCGACGCGCTGCACGCCGATGACGAGCGCGGCGTCGCGCAGGCTCAGCTCCTCGCGGCGCGCGAGGGTCGCGACCTCCTCGTACGCGTGCAGCATGCGGTGCTCGAGCTTCTCGCCGATCTCCTCCGCGGTCCACCAGTACGCCTGGTTCGCCTGCACCCACTCGAAGTAGGACACGACGACGCCGCCCGCGTTCGCGAGCACGTCCGGCACGACGGTCACGCCGTTCTTGGTGAGGACGCGGTCGCCCTCGGCGGTCGTCGGACCGTTCGCGCCCTCGACGACCCAGCGGGCGCGCACGGTGCGCGCGGTGTCGCCGTCGAGCACGCCCTCCACCGCGGCCGGGACGAGCACGTCGACGTCGAGCGCGAGCAGCGCGTCGTTGTCGACCGGGTCGGCGCGGTCGAACCCCACCACGCTGCCGGTCGCGGCGACGTGCTCGAGCAGCGAACGGACGTCCAGCCCGTCCGGGTCGTGCACGCCCCCGTACTGGTCGGACACCGCGACGACGCGCGCCCCGCGCGCCGCGAAGATCGCGGCGGCGTGCGACCCGACCTTGCCGAAGCCCTGGATCGCGACGCTCACGTCGGACAGCGGCACGCCCGCCTCGTCGAGCGCCGCGGCGGTGACGTGCACGACGCCCGCGCTGGTCGCCGTCGTGCGGCCGAGCGACCCGCCCACGGTGATCGGCTTGCCCGTCACGACGGCCGGGATCGTGTAGCCCTGGTTCACCGAGTAGGTGTCCATGACCCACGCCATGGTCTGCTCGCTCGTGCCCATGTCGGGCGCCATGATGTCCCGCTCCGGGCCGATGACCGGCATGATCTCCGACGTGTAGCGGCGCGTGACGCGCTCGAGCTCGGCCTCGGAGTAGCAGCGCGGGTCGATCGCGACGCCGCCCTTCGCCCCGCCGTACGGCAGGTCGACGAGCGCGCACTTCCACGTCATCCACATGGCGAGCGCGCGGACCTCGTCGATGTCGACGCTCGGGGAGTAGCGCAGCCCGCCCTTGCCGGGACCGCGCGAGACGTTGTGCTGCACGCGGTAGCCGTGGAAGAGGACGGTGCGGCCGTCATCGCGCCGCAGCGGGACGGCGACGTTCACCTCGCGCCGCGGCGTCGCGAGCATCTCGTGCAGGCCGTCGTCGTAGCCGAGGAAGCCGACCGCGCCGGCGAGCTGCGCGTGCGCGGTGTCGAGGGCAGAGGCGGGGGTCGTCTGCGGGGTCGGGGCGGGGTGGTGCGGGGTGGTGGTATCGCCGCTCGTGAGGGTGGGCGGCACGGACGTCGTCGTCACGGTTCCTCCGGTTCGAGGTTCTCCTCGGTGCCGCGGGGGTGTGCGGCACCGAGGGTCACGCTACCCCCGGCGCGAGCGCTCGCCGCTCACACGCCCCGGCGGTGCCCCAGCGCGTCGATCGCCGCGAGCTCGTCCGCGGAGAGGGTGAACCCGGTCACCTGGAAGTTCGCCTCGATGCGCTCCGGCGTCACGGACTTGGGGATGACGACGAACCCGTGGTCGAGGTGCCAGCGCAGCACGACCTGCGTGGGCGTGACGCCGTGCGCGGCCGCGACCTCGGCGAGCACCGGCGCGTCGAGGTCGGTGCGCTTGAACGGGCTGTACCCCTCGAGCACGACGCCGCGCTGCGCGAGCTCGTGCGCGAGGTGGTGGTCGTAGTCCGCGGGGCTCCACGGGATCTGGTCGACGGCGGGCGTCTCGCCGACCTGGTCGGACAGGACGTCGACCTGCTCGACCGAGTAGTTGCTCACCCCGATCGACCGCACCTTGCCCTCGTTCCGCAGCTCGACGAACCGCTCCCAGACCCACGGCGACGCCTCGCCCGCCGGCGGCCAGTGGATGAGCCACAGGTCCACGTGGTCCGTGCCGAGGTCGCGCAGCGACGCCTCGAGCGTCTCGCGCTCGCGCCCCGCGGCGTCCGGCGGAAGCTTGGTCGTGACGAACACGTCGGCGCGGTCCACCGACGAGTCGGCGAGCGCGCGCCCGACCTGCGCCTCGTTGCCGTAGCCCGTCGCGGTGTCGACGTGCCGGTATCCCACGTCGAGCGCGTGGCGCACGGCGCGGTACGCGTCGTCGCCCTCGGACTGCCACGTGCCGAGCCCGAGCAGCGGCATCGCCCCGCCGGGCAGGTCGACGGTCGGGACAGGGCCGGGGGAGGAGCCGGAGGAGGTCATGCCGCCAGTCTCCGCGCCCGACGCCGCCTCTCGCCACCGCGCGGCCCCCACCAGGTCCTCGCCGAACCCTGGATCTCTCCCCAGAACCGGCAGACGGTGAGGAGCGAACCAGGGTTCGGCGGCAGGGCGCGGGCGGTCAGCGGCGCGTGCGGCGGCGGTACTGGGACGGGGTCTCGCCGGCGAGGCGGGCGAACGTGCGCGTGAACGACGGCTGGTCGTAGAAGCCGCTCTCCGCCGCGATCTCGCCGATCGAGACGGTGCTCCCGGCGAGCAGGCGCGTCGCGTGGTCGACCCGGGTGCGCAGCACGAGCTGGCGCGGCGTCACGCCGTACACGCGCCGCACGCGCCGGTCGAGCACCGCGGGCGTGGACCCGGCCGCCTCGGCGAGCCGCGCCGTCGTCCAGCGCGCCCCGAGGTCGGCCTCGACAGCGGCGACGAGCGCGGCGAGGGAGTCCATCGTCGCGTCGTCGGCCGCGCCCGCGCGCAGGTCGTGCGAGACCGAGACGATCCCCACGAGGTGTCCGACGTCGTCGTGCACGGGGAGCTTGGACGTGAGGAACCAGCCCGACGTGCCGCCGAGCCGACGGATGCGCTCGAGCTCGCCGCGCAGCGCGCGCCCGCGCAGCACCTCGGCGTCCTGCTGCTCGTAGCGCTCGGCGAGCTGCGGCACGAACAGGTCCCGGGCCCGCCGCCCCAGCACCGCGCGGCGCGACCGCTCGTTGGTCCGCGCGACGAACACCGGGTTGACCGCGACGTACCGGCCCGTGACGTCCTTGGCGCAGAACATCGTGTCCGGCAGCTCGTCCATGAGCGCGACCATGGCGGGGCTGAGCGCGGCGAGCAGCGCCGCGCCCTCGGGCCACAGGTTGTCGCGGACGGGTGCCATGTCGCCCCGGATCGTACAAGACGAGCCACCACGACCCGAGGCACCCTGGAGGGATGAGCAACGACGCGCCCGCCCGGCCGCTCCCCACCCCCGGAGCCGTCGGCGACACGACCCTCACCTCCCCGGAAGACCTCGTCGAGGAGGCCGTCGCCCTGGCCGATCGCTGGCTCGCCGCCAGCGAGGGCGCCGGTGACGCCCGCGCCCGGAAGACCGCCGAACGGCTCGGCGCGCTCGTCTCCGACCCCACGGGCCTCGAGCTCGCCGTCCGGTTCGTCGACGACGTCGCGCGCCCTCAGGACGTGCACGTCGCCGCGCGGGCGCTCGGCCGCCTCGGCGAGCTCGCCGGGAGCGCGGGATCGTTCCTCGGGCCGGTCGACCGGACGCTCCTGCGCGTCGGGGCGGGCGTCGCGCCGGTGCTGCCGCGCGTCGTCGTGCCGGCGGCGCGCGTCCGGCTGCGCCAGCTCGTGGGCCACCTCGTGGCCGACGCCGGGAGCGGCCTCGGCCCGCACCTCGCCCGGACCCGCGCGGAGGGCTACGCGCTCAACGTCAACCTCCTCGGCGAGGCGGTGCTCGGCGAGGCCGAAGCTGACGCGCGGCTCGAGCGCACGCTCGCGCTCGTGCGTCGCCCGGACGTGGACTACGTGTCGGTCAAGGTGTCGTCCGTCGCGTCGCAGCTCGTCACGTGGGACCTCGACGGGTCGTGCGCGCGCGTCGTCGCGCGGCTCCTGCCGCTGTACCGGGCGGCGCGCGACCACGGCGTCTTCCTCAACCTCGACATGGAGGAGTACAAGGACCTCGCGCTGACGACCGCGGTGTTCCGCGAGATCCTCGCGCACGACGACCTGCACGACCTCGAGGCCGGGATCGTGCTCCAGGCGTACCTGCCCGACGCGCTCGGCGCGCTCGACGGGCTCACCCGGTTCGCGACCGAGCGCGTCGCCGCCGGCGGCGCGCCGATCAAGGTCCGCCTCGTCAAGGGCGCGAACCTCGCGATGGAGGCCGTCGAGGCCGAGCTGCACGGCTGGCCGCAGGCGCCGTACCCGACCAAGCCCGACGTCGACGCGAACTACGTCCGCCTGCTCGACCACGCACTGCGCGCGCCCCGCACCGACGCCGTGCGCATCGGCGTCGCGAGCCACAACCTGTTCCACGTCGCGCTCGCCGTGCTGCTCGGCCGGGCCCGCGGCGTGAGCCACGCGCTCGACGTCGAGATGCTGCAGGGCATGGCCCCCGGCGAGGCGCGCGCCGTGCGCGACGAGGTCGCGGCCGACCGCGTCGAGACCGGTCCGCACGCGGGGCGCGGCGGGCGCGTCGTGCTGTACACGCCCGTCGTGCGCGACGAGGACTTCGACGTCGCGATCTCCTACCTCGTGCGCCGCCTGGAGGAGAACGCGGCCGAGCAGAACTTCCTGCACGCCATGTTCGCGGACGGCGGCGCCCCCGCGGGCAGCCCGATGGAGCGCCAGGAGGCCGCGTTCCGCGCATCCGTGCGCCACGGCGTGCACTACGAGGATGCCGACGTGACACCGCGCCGCCGCCCGCGCGCGGCCACCCCGACCGCCGCCGGACCGCACCCACCCGCCGAACCCGGGGTTGTCGGCCATCACGGCGACGAACCCACCCGTAACCCCGGGTTCGGCGGGTTCGTGAACGCGGCCGACACCGACCCCGCCGTCGTCGCCGCGCGTGAGTGGGCGCGGCACGTGACCGGGCCCGAGTCCGGGTACGTGCCCGTCCGCACGTCCCCGCTCACCTCCGTCGCGCAGGTGGACGACGCCGTCGCGACCGCCGTGCGCGCGACCGCGGCGTGGTCGAGGGTCGCCCCGACCGCCCGCGCGGCTGCGCTGCGCGCCGTCGCCCGGCGGCTCGAGGAGGCGCGCACCGACCTCGTCACCGCGATGGTGCACGAGCCGGGCAAGACCGTCGCCGAGGCCGACCCCGAGGTGAGCGAGGCCGTCGACTTCGCGAACTACTACGCGCGGTCGGCCGAGGACCTGGAGCACGTCCCGGGCGCGCGGTTCACGCCCGACGGCGTCACGCTCGTCACCCCACCCTGGAACTTCCCCGTCGCGATCCCCGTCGGCGGCGTCCTCGCGGCGCTCGCGGCCGGGTCCGCCGTGCTCGCCAAGCCCGCGCCGCCGACGCCGCGCTGCCTCGAGGTGGCGGCCGAGGCGATCCACGCGGGCCTGCGCGACGCCGTCGCGGCGGCGCCGGGGGACTTCGCGGGCCTGGACGCCGGCTCGGTGACCGACGTCGTGCAGTACGTCCGCGTCCCCGACGACGAGCTCGGCACGCGCCTCGTCACGCACGACGACGTCGCGCGCGTCGTGCTCACGGGCTCGATCGAGACCGCGCAGCTCTTCGCGCGGTGGAAGCCGTCGCGCCCCGTGCTCGCCGAGACGTCGGGCAAGAACGCGCTCGTCATCACACCGTCGGCGGACCTCGACCTCGCCGTCGCGGACCTCGTGCGCTCGGCGTTCGGGCACGCGGGGCAGAAGTGCTCGGCCGCGTCGCTCGCGATCCTCGTGGGGTCGGCCGGCGACCCGCGGACCGAGACCGGGCGCCGAGTGCGCCGCCAGCTCGTGGACGCGGTGCGTTCCCTCGCGGTCGGGCCTGCGACGGACGTCTCGACGACCATGGGGCCGCTCACCGAGCCCGCGTCCGGCAAGCTCCTGCACGCCCTGACGACGCTCGAGCCCGGAGAGTCGTGGCTCGTGCGGCCCCGACAGCTGGACGGCGGGCCGGACCTGGAGGGCCGCCTCTGGACGCCCGGCCTCAAGGAGGGCGTCGCGCCCGGGTCGCCGTTCCACCTCACCGAGTACTTCGGCCCCGTCCTCGGGATCATGACCGCCGCGACGCTCGACGAGGCGATCGCGCTGCAGAACGCCGTCCCGTTCGGTCTCACCGGCGGGATCCACAGCCTCGACGACGCCGAGGTCGCGCGGTGGCTCGACGCCGTCCAGGTCGGCAACGCCTACGTCAACCGGCACATCACCGGCGCGATCGTGCAGCGGCAGTCGTTCGGCGGCTGGAAGCAGTCGGCCGTCGGGCCGGGCGCCAAGGCGGGCGGGCCGAGCTACGTCGCACAGCTCGGGCGCTGGAGCGACGCGCCGGGCGAGGAGACCTCGGTCACGGACGGGGCGGCGTCGGGCCCGGTGGGGGAGACCGCGCCGCCCGCGCGCGACACCGCGCCCGAGGCGTGGCTCGCGTGGGCGCGGGACGACGACGCGCGCTGGTGGGAGCAGGAGTTCTCCGTCGAGCACGACCCGTCGGGCCTGCGCGCCGAGTCGAACGTCCTCCGCTACCGGCCGGTCGACGTGCTCACCGTGCGCGCCGGCGCGGACGCCCTGCCGGTCGAGGTCGAGCGCGTGCTGCACGCCGCGCGGACGGCGGGCGTGCCGGCGGTGGTCGTGCCGTCGTCCGGGGACGCCGCGGTGAGCCACGAGGAGTTCGCGCACCGCGTCGCGTCGGGCGCGGTCCGGGGTCGCGTCCGCGTCGTCGGGTCGGCGCCCGGGCTGCACGAGGCCGCCGCCGAGCGCGTCGGCGAGGTGACGGTCCTGGACCACCCCGTCGTCGCGAGCGGACGCCGCGAGCTGCTCACGGTCGTCCACGAGCAGGCCGTCAGCCGCACCACGCACCGGTACGGCCACGTCAAGGGCTGAGCCTGTGTCGACGCCGAGCGAGGGGGCCCGGTACGACGGGCCTCTCGCCCGACGGACCAGCCCTCTACCTGAGCGGGCCGGGCCTCACCCTCGGCGGACCGGGCCTCTCCGTCGCGTGACCAGGGTGCTCGGTCAGCCGGGCGGGGCGACGGTGACCGAGGCCGCGTCGCGGAAGGCGCGCAGGCGCTCGGCCTGCTCGCCGACGGCGTCCGCGAGCCCGGCGTCCCACGAGACCCACGGGTCCGTGAGCACCGTGAGCCGCCGCCCCGACGCGCGCGGCCGCCAGGTCCCGACGACCTCGCCGTCGGCGAGCACGGCTCCGGGCCGTCCGAGCACGCGCCACAGGTCCTTGGCGCGCGCCGCGTCGGGCACGAGCGTGGCGCGGTCGCGGAGCTGGAGGTAGAGGTCGTACGGGCCCACGAGCCGGACGACGGGGGTGCCGGCCCCCGCGCGGGCGTCCCGGAGCCGCGCCGCGGCCCCCGCGAGCTGCTCGACGTCGTCGGCCAGCGCCCAGCGGTCGACCGGGCGCGCGCCCGGGTCCGCGTCGGGGACGTCGACGCGCACCGCGTCGTCGGGCCAGCGGCCTCGCACGTCCTTGACCGGCGCGTCGAGGAACCCGGCGACGTCCTGGACGCTCGCGGCGGGGAAGAAGCGCAGGTAGCCGCGCACGACGTCGAGCCGCGGCTCGGCCTCGACCCCGAGCCGACCGTAGAGCGGCGGGTCGAGGCCCGGTACCCGCCGCAGCACCGGCGGCGACGTGCCGGGCTCGAGCTCGAGCCCCGCCTGGAGCGCCGCGAGGCGGAACGTCTGCTCGTAGCTGTGGGTCGCGCCGCACGACCGGCACCAGCGCAGGTGCGGCTCGGGGAGTCGCGGCGACAGCCGTGACGACAGGTCGCCCTTGACGGTCGGGTCGACGACGAGCTCGCGCTCGAGCCGCGCCTCGGTGCGCAGCGCGTCGAGCACCGCGACGCCCGCTGCGCGCAGGGGCTTGCTCGCGTCGAAGACGCGCTTCGCGGCGTCGGCCTCCGAGAGCGGGGCGGTCGCGACCGCGACGTCGCCGAGGTCCGCGCGCCGGTACACGTGCGGCGCGCCGCGCAGCGTCCACGCGAGGGCGAGGTCGGGCGGCAGGGTGCCCGGCCGCGCGGCTGGGGCGCCGCGCACGGCGAGCGCCCAGGCCGCGCCGTCGGGGCCGGTGTCCTGCACGCCCAGGTCGAGCACCGCGACGTCGGCGGGGGAGGCGGCCGTGCCGGGCGCCCGGTCGAGCTGCTGGGCGTGCCAGCGCGCGGCGAGGACGGCGGTCCGCGAGACCGTGGTCGGGTTCACGACCTCAGGCTACGGTCGCCCACCCACGCCGCCGCAGCCCGGGCACGGGCACGCCTCGCCGCGTCCCCGCCCAGCGGAGGTCAGACCGAGTCGCGCTCGACGAGCTCGGGGGAGAGGACCTGCGACGCGATCTCGTCCCCGCGCCCCCCCACGAGCTCGAGCAGGAGGTCGGTCGCACCGCGCACCATCTCGACCATCGGGTTCTGGACCGTGGTGAGGGGCGGGACCGTCGAGGCCGCGGTCGCGAGGTTGTCGAACCCGACGACGGACACGTCGCGCGGCACGTCGCGCCCGTGCGCCGCGAGGACGCGCAGCGCGCCCTCGGCCATGAGGTCCGAGGCGACGAACAGCCCGTCGACGTCCGGGTGCGCCGCGAGGATGCGCTCCATCGCGGCGGCCCCGCCCGCGACGGCGAAGTCGCCGATCTCGACCGCGTCGTCGGGCAGGCCGGCACCCTGCAGCACCTCGCGCCAGCCCGTGAGCCGGTCGACGCCGGCGGTCATGTCCTGCGGTCCGGCGATCGTCGCGATGCGACGCCGGCCCGCCTCGACGAGCCGGCGCGCCGCGAGACGGCCCCCCTCGACGTTGTCGACGTCGACGTAGAGGAGGTCGGGCGTCGGGCGGAACGGCCGCCCGACGAACACGGCGGGCAGCCGGGCCGCGAGCAGCGCCTCCTCGAGCTCGTCGTCGCGGTGGTGCGACGCGACGATCGCGCCGTCCACGTGCCCGCTGCTCAGGTACCGCACGATGCGGCCCGGCTGCTCATCGGGACGCGCGAACAGCAGGACGAGCTGCAGGTCCGTGCCACCGAGCGCCGCGCTGACGCCGCGCATCGTGCCCGCGAGGAACGGGTCGGTGAGGATGCGCTCGTCCGGCTCGGGGACCACGAGGGCGATCGAGTCGGTGCGGCGCGTCACGAGGGAGCGGGCGGCCCGGTTGGGCGTGTAGCCGAGCTGGGCGACGGCGGCGTCGACCGCCGCCTGGGCCTCGGGCGACACGCGCAGGCCGCCGTTGATCGCGCGCGACGCTGTCGAGCGCGAGACGCCCGCCGTCTGGGCCACCTCGTCCAGGGTCGGCGCGGAGCGCAGGCTGTTCATCAGGACAGTATCCCGCGCGCGCCCGGCCGACCGCACCGCCCCGCTCACCGTGTCGTCACTCCCCGGCGGTGGCGTCCGCGGCGGACGCCGCGCGCGCGGGCAGGGCGTTGTCGCGCGCGACCTGCGCGTACCAGGCGCCGCTCGCCTTCACCGTGCGCTCCTGCGTCTCGTAGTCGACGCGGACGATGCCGAACCGCTTGGTGTAGCCGAGCGCCCACTCGAAGTTGTCGAGGAGCGACCACGCGAAGTACCCGCGCACGTCCGCGCCGGCGTCGATCGCGTCGCGCGTCGCCCGCAGGTGCGCGTCGATGAACTCGAGCCGGTCCTGGTCGTCCACGGAGCCGTCCTCGCCCACCTGGTCGGGGTAGGCCGCGCCGTTCTCCGTGATGTACATCGCCACGCCGCGCGGGCCGGTGAAGTCCTGCTGCAGACGCGTGAGCAGGCGCGTCAGCCCCTCGGGCTGCACCTCCCAGCCCATGTCCGTGCGGGGCAGCCCGCGCGAGCGGTCGTGCGCGTCGTCGGCGGCCGGGAACGGGGACGACGTCGCGCGGACCGGCGCGTCGTCCGCGGGCTCGTCGCGCACGCCCTCGGGGCGCGTCCCGCCGCCGGACTCGGTCACGGGCAGCGGGTGCCCCGAGACCGCCCCGCCGTTGTAGTAGTTGACCCCGAGCGTGTCGATCGGGGTGGAGATGATCTCGAGGTCGCCGTCCTTGACGTGGTCGAGCAGCCCGTAGGGCGCGACGTCCTCCAGGACGTCCGCGGGGTACTCGCCGTGGAAGACGGGGTCGAGGAAGATCCGGTTGAACTGCCCGTCGATGCGGCGTGCCGCGTCGACGTCGGCCGGGTCCTGCGGGTCGACCGGGTCGGAGACCGTGAAGTTCAGGGTCAGGCCGAGGTTCGCCTCGGGCGCGCGCTCGCGCAGCGCCTGGACGGCGAGGCCGTGGCCCAGCAGGAGGTGGTGCGCCGCGGCGAGGCCGTCCTCGCGCGACTGGCGCCCGGGGGCGTGCACGCCGGCCGTGTACCCGAGGAAGGCGGAGCACCACGGCTCGTTGAGCGTCGTCCACACGCCGACGCGGTCGCCCAGCGCCTCGTGCATCGTCACCGCGTACTCCGCGAAGAGGTAGGCCGTGTCGCGCGACGTCCAGCCGCCCTTCTCCTCGAGCGCCTGCGGCAGGTCCCAGTGGTAGAGCGTGAGCCACGGGAGGATGTCCGCGCCGAGCAGCTCGTCGACGAGGCGGTCGTAGAACGCGAGCCCGGCCGGGTTCACGGCACCGCCGTCGGGACGCACGCGGGCCCACGACGTCGAGAACCGGTAGGTCCCGAGGTGGAGGTCGCGCATGAGCGCGACGTCCTCGCGGTAGCGGTGGTAGTGGTCGCACGCGACCATGCCGTCGTCACCGTTCACGACGGCGCCCGGGACGCGGGCGAACGCGTCCCACACCGAGTCCGTCCGACCGTCCGTGTGCCCGGCCCCCTCGATCTGGAACGCGGCGGTCGCGGCGCCCCAGAGGAAGCCCGGGGGCATCTCGACGCGCCCGGTCGCGGTCGCCGGGTTCGGGAGGAGGGGCACGGACGGGACGAAGCTGGTCATGGGTCGATTGTCCTTCGAGAGGTCGAGGAGTGGCACGCGGGCGGGCCGGTGGGCCGCCCGCGCGACGGTCGGCCGCACGGCCGGTCGCGCGCCACGTCGAGGTGGCACGCGACCGGGTGCCGCGCGGTGGCGCCGGGCGTCAGCCCTTGACGGCGCCCTGCATGATGCCCGCCACGAGCTGGCGGCCGGTGAAGATGAAGATGACGATCAGCGGCAGGGTCACGAGGAAGATCCCCGCCATGACGAGCGAGTAGTCGACGAAGAAGTTCGACTGGAGCGACCGCACCACGAGAGGCAGCGTCGGGTTGTTCTGGTTGAGCACGATCGACGGCCAGAAGAAGTTCGTCCACTGCTGCACGAACGTGAACAGACCGAGCATCGCGGCGGCGGGACGCGCCGCGGGGAGCGCGATCGACCAGAACGTGCGGAACATCGACGCGCCGTCGACGCGGGCCGCCTCGATGAGCTCGTAGGGCAGCGCCTCCCCGAGGTACTGCGTCATCCAGAAGACGCCGAACGCGGTGACGAGCGCCGGCACGATGACGGCCTGGAGCTTGCCGATCCACCCGAGGTCCGACATGAGGATGTACATCGGGATGACGCCGAGCTGCGTGGGGACCGCCATCGTCGCGATGACGAACACGAGCAGCGGCCCGCGCCCGCGGAACCGGAGCTTGGCGAACGAGAAGCCCGCGAGCGTCGAGAAGAGGACGACGGACAGCGACGTGAGCACCGCGACGACCACCGAGTTCCAGGCGGCCTTCCAGAAGTTGATCGCGTCCGAGCTGATGACCTCGGCGAACCGGTCGAACAGGCTCGCGTCCGGCAGGAGCTGCGGCAGCGCGCTGCGCGAGATCTCCTCCGGCGTGGAGGAGCCCAGGATCAGCGTGAAGTACAGCGGGAAGATCGACACCAGCAGGACGACCCCGAGGATCGTGTACGTGACCCACCGGGGGCGGCGCTGGGTGCCGCCGACGTTCTTCCCGGCGCCGCGGCGTCGGGCGGCGGCGCGGGCCGCGCCCGGCCCGGCGGTCTGGGCGATGACGGGGACGGAGCTCATCGCTTCCTCCGGTCGGTCGTGCGGGTGGCGGTCGGTGCGGGCGCCCGGTCCCCCGGGGCCGAGCGCTGGGCGGACATGGCACCCTCGGCGCGCAGGCGCTTCTGGGTCTCACGACGCCGTCGGACCCACCGCGGCGGGCGCGGCTGGGCGTTGGACGTGGCGATCCGCCGGGTGACGAGGAAGTTGACGATCCCGACGAGGATGATGAGGAGGAACAGCAGCCAGGCGACCGCGGCCGCGCGACCGAAGTTCTTCTGGTTGCCCCACGCGACGTCGTAGAGGTAGAGCACGGTCGTCATCCACTGGCGGTCGGCGCCGCCGAGGCCCTGCGCGTCGAACATGCGGGGCTCGTCGAAGATCTGGAGGCCGCCGATCGTCGAGGTGATGACGACGAAGATGATCGTCGCGCGGATCTGCGGGACGGTCACCGAGAAGAACTGGCGCACGCGGCCGGCGCCGTCGATGATCGCGGCCTCGTACAGCTCGCGCGGCACGGCCTGCATCGCGGCGAGGAAGATCAGCGCGTTGTACCCGGTCCAGCGGAAGTTCACCATCGACGCGATGGCGACGTGGCTCGCGAGCGCGTCCGCGTGCCAGCGGATCGGCTCGATGCCGACCAAGCCCAGGAGCTCGTTGATGAGGCCGTACTGGTCGGCGAAGAGGCGGCCGAAGATCATCGAGACCGCGACGGGCGCGACGACGTACGGGAGCAGGACGCCCATGCGCCAGAAGGTCGCGGCACGGAGGTTCTGGTCGAGCAGCGCGGCGATCGCGATGGCGGCGATCACCTGCGGCACGGACGACAGGACGAAGATCGAGACGGTGTTGCGCAGCGACTTCCAGAACGTCGGCTGCGCGAGGACGTCCGTGTAGTTCTGGAGGCCGACGAAGTCGCCCTGGCCGCCGAGCAGGTTCCAGTCGTAGACCGACACCACGGCCGTGTACACGAGCGGGAAGAGACCCGTGATCGCGAACAGGATGAAGAAGGGCGAGATGTAGAGGTAGGGCGAGACCTTGACGTCCCAGCGGCTCAGGCGCTGGGAGAAGCCGACGCGTCGCGGCGTGCGCGGCGTCGGCCCGCTGAGCCCCGGGGAGGGCTGGGTGGGCGAGAGGACGGCCATGTGGGATTCCTGGGCTGCTGGTGACTGCGGGTGGCGGTCGGGTGGCCGCCGGGCGGCGGCGCCCGGCGGTGGACGCGAGCGGGGCCGGGGCGGCACCGTGGTGCCGCCCCGGCCCCGTCAGGTCACAGGCCCAGGTCCTGGAAGGACTGGAGCGTCTTCTGCCACGAGGACGCGGCGTCGTCGGTCTTCTCGACGTCCACGCGCTTGATGCCGTCCTGGACGGTCGTGTGGATCGAGAAGTAGTTGGCGCCCTTGAACGGCGCGCTGTCGATCGCGAGCGCACGGTTCACGAAGATCGTGCCGACCGGGGCGTCGTTGAAGAAGTCGTTCGTGAACGACTGCACGGCGTCGGACTCCTGCGCCTCGATCTGCGACGGGAACGTGCCCGCGTTCTCGAAGGCCGTCGTCTGCTGCGCCGGGTCGGTCAGCCAGGCAGCGAGCTCCTTGGCAGCCTCGGCGTTCGGGCCGGAGGCCGGGACCGTGAGGAACGAGCCGCCCCAGTTGAGGCCGCCGCCGGGGAAGACGTCGGCGACGTTCCAGCCGGTGACGCCACCCGAGCGCTCCTCGACCGGGCCGGTCATCCACGCGGGGCAGATCATCGTCGCGAAGCCGTCGTTCTGGAACGCGGCGTCCCAGTCGCCCGACCACTGCTCGAGGCCCGCGGAGAGCTCGTTCGTCGTCGACTGCTCGAGCACCGTGTCGTAGATGTCGATGATCGGCTGGTTCGTGGCGAGGTCCTTGGGCGTGCCGTCGGACTCCTCGTACGCGTTGTCGATCTGGTTGACCATCGCCTGCGAGATGGACATCGCGGAGTCGTACCAGGCCGAGTCGCTCGCGGCGACGAAGGTCGCGCCCGCGGCGAAGTAGTCGTCCCACGTCGCGTCCTCGCCACCGAGGAGCTCCGCCACCTCGGCGGGGTCGGTCGGCAGGCCGGCGGCCTCGAAGAGGTCCTGGCGGTAGCAGATCGCGCTCGGGCCGATGTCGGTGCCGTAGCCGATGAGCTTGCCGTCCTGCGTCGTCGCCTGCTGGACCTTCCAGTCCACCCAGCGGCCGTCGAGCGACGAGTCGGTGAGGTCGGTGAAGAGGTCGGGGTACTGCATGAGCTCGGGGAGCCAGTCGACCTCGATGGCCTCGATGTCCGCCAGGCCCTCGCCGCCGGCGGCGAGCTTGGTGGTGAGGTTGGTGCGCGCGTCCTCGGACTTGGCGGCCTTGGTCTGCTTCACGGTGACGTTCGGGTGCGCCTCCGTGTACGCCGCGAGGAGCTCGTCGGTGTAGCCGAAGTCGTTGAACGTGGCGACGGTGAGGGTGATCTTCTCGCCGTCGCCGGAGCCCGTCTCGTCGTCGTTCGAGCCGGAGCCGCTCGAGCACGCGGTCAGGGTGAGGGTGATGGCCGCGAGGCCTGCGACGGCGGCGATCGCCTTGCGGGGCCGGCGGGTCGTACGGGTGCTGCTCAGCACGGTGACTCCCTTGTCGGTGGGGCGGGGTCGTGGCAGCGCTCCCACCTCCAAGTGGTAGCGCTTCCACACAACGGGGTGATCGTGCTTTCCCCGCCGAACCCGTGTCAAGCGCCGGAAGGTGGTGACTGGGTGTGGTCGCGCTCCCACACAAGCATCTGCGCAGGTCAGGACGTTTTCGTGACCTACCGGGTGGTCGGCTTTGCGGGAAATCGTTACCGGTTCGAGACCGGCTCCGCGGGCGGGGACGAGCCCCCGCGCGTGCTCAGCGGGCGAGCCACTCCCGGCCCGCGGCCTCCTCCGCCGCCAGGGCGGCGCGGACGGCCCCCGCGGCGGCCTGCTCGATCGCGCCCCCGAACAGGGGCACCGACGCCTTCACCTCGCCCGCGTAGCGCTCGACGGCGCCGTCGCCGTCCGGGGAGAGGGTGACCGTGCCGGTGAGCCGCACCGGGGCGCCGGTGATCTCGAGCGACACGGTCCCCGACCGCTCGCCGTCGCGCTCCGGCTCCCACGCCTCGGCCTGCCGGATCTCGAGCTGGCCGCCGACGAAGGACCGGACGTGGGCCGGGATCTGGTCGGTGGGCAGGGTGCGGCGGACCGTCACCGTGAACCCCTCGACGGCGTCGCCGGTGACGTCGACCTGCTCGACGCGGGCACCGTCGCCCCCCGAGCGCGCGGCGCGCCAGCGGACGAACTCCTCGTCGGCGAGCATGGCGCCGACCACGGGGACGGCGGCGGGGTAGCGGAGCTCGACGCTCAGGTGCACGGGACCTCCTCGGGCCCTGGGTCGACCTGCCGCCGGCCCGGGCGGGTCGGCCACAGGTCGGTCGCAGGTCGGTCGACGGGTTCGGGCGACCGCGCGCGCGGGCGCTGAGGGGACTCTACCCGTCCGACCCCTCTACGCTGGGGTCCGTGTCTGCCATGAGTGACCTCATCTCCCGCCACGCCGACCTCAGCCCGGCGGACAACGAGTGGTTGCACCTGCTCGTGGGCGACTGGCAGGTGATCTCCGACCTCGCGTTCGCCGACCTCGTGCTGTGGCTCCCCACGACCGACGGGAACTTCGTCGCGGTCTCGCAGTGCCGCCCGTCGACCGGGGCGACCGTCCACTACGACGACATCGTCGGCTCGTTCGCGCCGGAGGGGCAGCGCCCCCAGCTCGAGCGTGCCCTCACCGAGGCCCGCTCGCAGCGCTCGCGCGAGCCGCGCTGGTTCGGCGCGTACGCCGTGCGCGAGGAGGCCATCCCGGTCGTGCACTCCGGGAGCGCGATCGCGGTCGTGGCGCGGCAGACGAACCTCGGCAGCGGGCGCACGCCCAGCCGCCTCGAGCTCAACTACGTCGAGGCCGCGGACGACCTCGTCGCGATGATCTCGCGCGGCGAGTTCCCCTTCCCCAACGCCGCGACCGGCCCGCGCCGCGGTGCGCCGCGCGTCGGCGACGGCCTCATCCGGCTGAACTCCGAGGGCGAGGTCCTCTACGCGAGCCCCAACGCGCTGAGCTGCTTCCACCGCCTCGGCGTCATCGGCCCGCTCGTCGGGCGGTCGCTCGCCGAGGTGACGGCAGACCTCATCGAGCACCAGAACCCCGTCGACGAGTCGCTCCCGCTCGTGGTCATGGGCCGGGCGCCGTGGCGCACGGAGATCGAGGCGCAGCGCGTCGCCCTGTCGCTGCGCGCGCTGCCGCTCACCGAGTCGGGCCAGCGCATCGGCGCCGTCCTGCTGTGCCGCGACGTGTCCGAGCTGCGGCGGCGCGAGCGCGAGCTCATCACCAAGGACGCGACGATCCGCGAGATCCACCACCGCGTGAAGAACAACCTCCAGACCGTCGCCGCGCTCCTGCGCCTGCAGGCCCGGCGCATGGACGTGCCCGAGGCCCGCGCGGCGCTCGAGGAGGCCATGCGCCGCGTCGCGACGATCGCGCTCGTGCACGAGAGCCTGTCGCAGACCCTCGACGAGGAGGTCGAGTTCGACGACATGGTGGGCCGGGCCCTGCGCCTCGCCGCCGACGTCGCGTCGGCGGACACGAGCGTGCGCACCGTCCGGACCGGGAGCTTCGGCCTCGTGCCCGCGGAGGACGCGACCCCGCTCGCGCTCATCCTCACCGAGCTCGTCACCAACGCCGTCGAGCACGGCCTCGCGAAGCAGGACACGGGGACCGTCGAGGTCGCGGTCGAGCGCGAGGGCTCCGCCCTGCGCATCGTGGTCGCGGACGACGGCGTCGGCATGCCCGACGGCGACGTCGCCCGGGCGGGCAAGGCCGCGAAGAGCGGGCTGGGTACGCAGATCGTGCGCACGCTCGTGACGAACGAGCTCGGCGGCACCATCGAGTGGTCGCCGCGGCCGGGCGGGGGCACGCAGGTCGTGCTCGCCCTCGTCCTGCGCGACGGCAACCGGCAGGCCTGAGCCTGCGGGCCGGCGCGACCGCCAGGTTCGACCATCTGGCGCGGCCGTCTGGCGCGACCGCCCGGTTCGACCGCATGGCGCGACCGCACGGCTCGAACGCCTGAGACGACGACGGGCCGCCACCCCGGAGGGTGACGGCCTGTCGTCGACTGCTGCTCGACGCCCGTGGCGGGCGGAACGCGGTGGAGCGTGTCAGCCGGCGCGACGCGCGCGGGCGGTGCGGCGCTTGAGGGCGCGGCGCTCGTCCTCGGAGAGGCCGCCCCAGACGCCCGCGTCCTGCCCGGACTCGATGGCCCACTTGAGGCACGTGTCGACGACGTCGCAGCGGCGGCAGACGGCCTTCGCCTCCTCGATCTGGAGGAGCGCGGGGCCCGTGTTGCCGATCGGGAAGAAGAGCTCGGGGTCTTCGTCGAGGCAGGCTGCGCGGTGGCGCCAGTCCATGGTCGTCGTCTCCTTGGCAGAGGGGAGCCTGGTCGCGAGGTGATGACTCGTCGCGGTGATGCCCGGCAGGGGGCTGCCTGGACCAGGGCTCGAGGCGGGGGTGATTGATGCTTGAACCAGGTTCACACCTCGTGAAGCGCAGCACAAGGGGTTACGAGAGAGTTTCCGTCGCATGAATCGTGAGGTCTTCGTCACACGGGTGTGAAGCCGCAGGTCGGCGCGTACGCTGGGTGATCGTGCCTCCCCGCAAGCCCTCCGGACACCCGCCCGAGCAGCCCCCGACGACGCCTGGCGCGGTGCCCGACGGCGCGCCGCGACCCCTGGCGCTGACCGCGCTCCTCGTCGGGGTCGGGATCGAGGTCGCCGTCCTCGTGGTCGGTGCCGTCCTCCTCCTCGTCGAGCTCGTGCGCGGCGGGTCGCAGTCGTTCGGGGTGAGCGCGTTCCTCGTCGTCTTCGCGCTGGGCGTCGCCGCGGTGCTCGCCGCGAGCCTGCGCGGCCTGCTGCGCGGGCAGCGCTGGGCGCGGTCGCCCGTCGCGACGTGGCAGATCCTGCAGGGCGTCGTCGCGATCAGCTCGCTCCAGGTCGGCGTGACGCCGTGGGTCGTCGCGGCGCTCGTGCTCGCGGTCGTGGTCCTGGTCCTGCTCATGCTGCGCCCGGTCGTCGAGGCGACGACCCGCGACTCCCGGGCCGCCGCCTGACGTCTCGGCACCCGGCGCGTCACGGCCGACGCCCCGACGGCTCGTCCCCGGACGCCCCTGACGGCCAATCGCCTGCCAGCGGCAGCGCGAGCTGCACCGGGGTGAGCCGGGCGCCCTGGACGAGCACCCCGCGCCCGGGCCGCGGCCGCCCCGGCTCGGCGAGCCACTCCAGGCCGCGACCGAACACCTCGGCGCTGCCGCGCTCACCCGGCGCCAGGACGACGCCGGCGCGCACGCCGCGCAGGTCGGCGAGCGGACCGCGCAGCGCCGACGCCGCCCCGCCGGTCGTCGCGGACGCGACGAGCACGAGGCCGTCCCGGCACGCTGCCGCGAGACGCTCGCCCTCGACCACGCAGAGCTGGACGAGGACGTCCAGGTCGTCGACGACGACCACCCCGGGCGGTCCCGGCGTCCCGCCGTCGGGCGCGTCCTCCCGCGGCGTCCCGCGCGCGCTCTCGCGCGTGCCGGCGACGGCGTCGAGGAGGGCGCCGACGTCGGCCGGCGCGTAGCGCCGCACGACGGCCGTCGGAGGACCGGCCGCCGCGGCGAGCGTGTCGTCGCGGGCGACGACAGCGCGCAGGACGCCCGCGCGCGCGAGGTGCCGCGCGAGGAGGGCCAGCGCGCTCGTGCGTCCCGAGCCGGGCGGCCCGACCACGAGCGCTCCTCGCGACACGTCCAGCGTGACGGTCCCGACGGCGTCGCCGCCCCGGCCCACCGGGACCCGGAGCGCGTCGTCCCGAGCCGGGCGCGGCCCGGACACCGGCGGGCGTGGGACGGGGGAGGCGAGGTCGGCAGGCACGACCCGCTCGGGCAGCGGCAGGAGCCGGAACGCTCCCGGGCGCGCGTCTCCGCGTCGAGGACCCGTCCCGGTGTCGGCGGCCGGGGGCGTCGTCCCCCCGGGAACGGGCCCCGACAGCGGCTGCGCGGGCAGGGCGACCTGGCACAGGACCGGCTCGTCGGTCCCGAGCCACACGGCGCGCCCCGCCGGACCTCCCCGCCCCGCGAGCGCCGACGGCACGCCCAGCGAGACGTCGTCGTGGCGGTCGCGCGACACCATGACCGCACGCACCCCGACCAGCGACGACAGCCCCGCGACCGTCGGGCCGGCGCACGACACGGCGACGGCGGCGGGGCCGGCGAGCGCGTCCGCCAGCGCGTCCGCACCGGCCCCGCCGGCCACCCCCGCGAGCACCGACCGGACGGCGTCGACGTCGTCCACGAGCAGGAGCGCCCGGTCGGCGGCGTCGATCCCCGCGGGGCGCTCCTGCCCGTCGTCGTGACCGGCGAGCAGCCGCAGGAGGCGCACGAGGCGGCGCGGGTCGCCGCGGTCGACGACCGTCCCGGTGCCCGGGTGGGCCGCGAGGTCGGCGAGCCCCGGCCCGACCGCGTGGACCGTCCACCCGCGCTCCAGAGCGGCCCACCCCACGGCACGCAGGGCCGTCGTCCGGCCCGAGCGCGCGCGGCCCAGCACCGCGAGGTGCCCGTCGTGCGGGTCCCACCGGACGACCGTCCGGCGCTGGAGGTCGGGCGCGTCGCCGAGCGCGAGGGGGAGCGTCGCGGTCGCGGTGAGCGCGGTGCCGTCCACGAGGTCGGACGGACCGTCGCCGCGGTGCGCGGGGTCGTCGGGGCGCGGGCCGGACCCGAGGGGGCCGTGGTGGGTCACGGCGGGGGCCGCGCGCACGACGTCGGCGAGGTCGTCCTGCCCGACCCGGTCGGGCAGGGCGGGCAGCCACGGCGGCGGCGCCGGGCGCAGACCGGTGCGCTCCGCGACGTCGCGGGCCGCGGCCACGATCCGGGGGAGCTGGTCGTCCCCGGGTAGGGGCGCTCCCGTGCCGGGAGCGTCGTCGGCCGGGGAGCTTCCGCGGAGGAGCCCGCGTGCGGCGCCCCACGGGGGAGCGGCGCGCGCACCCGACGGCCGGACGCGCGCCGGCGCGCCGGCGCGGGCGCACTGCACCGCGAGCGGCGGTTCGGCGCCCCGGCGCAGGACGAGCCGCCCCGGCGCCGAGGCCGGGACGACCGCCGCGAGCGGCGACTCGACGACGTCGCGCGAGTCGGCGACGTCGACCACCCGCAGGGCGAGCCGCAGGGTGATGTTGGCCCGTACGTCCGCGCTCACCGCACCGGCGGGACGCTGCGTCGCGAGCACGAGGTGCACGCCGAGCGAGCGGCCCTGGGCGGCGACGCGCAGCAGGCCGGGCAGGAGGTCGGGCAGGTCGTCGGCGAGCGCGCGGAACTCGTCCACGACGACGACGAGCCGCGGCAGACGCCCCCGGGGCAGCTCGTCGACGCTCGTCGCCCCCGCCGCGGCGAGCACGCGCTCGCGCCGGTGCAGCTCCGCGCGCAGCCCGGCGAGCGCGCGGCCCGCGAGGCCCGGGTCGAGGTCGGTCACCGTGCCCACGACGTGCGGCAGGCGCCCGCACGCGCCGAAGCTCGCGCCGCCCTTGAAGTCGACGAGCGCGAGCGACAGCTCCTCCGGCGAGCGGCCGAGCGCGAGCCCCGCGACGAGGGTCTGCAGGAGCTCCGACTTGCCCGCGCCGGTGGTCCCGGCGACGAGCACGTGCGGGCCGTCACGGACGAGGTCCACCGCCACCGGGTCGCCCCCGGGGCCGACGCCGAGCACGGCGCGCAGACCGGTGCGGTCGCGGCGGTCCGCGTCCTGCCAGCGGGCGCGGACCCACCCGGTGAGGTCGTCCGGCGACGTCGGCAGGCCGAGGAGGTCGCCGAGCGCGACGTCCGCCGGGAGCGACGGGGAGGTCGGGTCGCCGGGGTCGTGCTCGGCGGGCGCGGTGCCGACCAGCCGGCCGAGGTGGTCCGCCGCGGCGAGCCGGCGCGCGAGCGCGACCGCCCAGTCCTCGCCCGCCCCGACGTGCTCGCGCACGGTGCGCGCTCCGTCCGGGCCGGTGACCACGGCGGTCGGCCCGGTCACGTCCACGACCGTCCGGCACCACGCCGGGACGCGGGCCGCGTCGTCGAGCACGAGGAGCAGGTCGGTCCCCGCCGGCCCGAGCCGCTCCCAGGCCCGCGCCAGCTCGCCGGCGGGCGGGGCGCCGTCGACGACGAGCACGGTCGCCGCACCGGTCGGAGGCCGTGCGGACTCCAGCGTCTCGACGGCGCTCGCGCGCGGGAGCCAGCGGCACCAGGCCCAGTCGGTCGCGGCGTGCGGCGGGTGCCGGACGATCGGCACCGCGCCCGTCGACAGGAGCTCGCCGAGCACGGCCCGTGCGGCGGCGAGCGCGGCGGGGCGCGGACCGACGACGGCGGCGCAGCCGTCGGGGAGCCGAACCGGCCGGGCCGGGGCGACCGGGGGGCCGTCGGGACCGACGCCGGGGCTCGGCGGAGCCGTCCCGGGGAGAGGCGTGGCCGGTGCGAGCCGGGCGACCACCGCCCAGGTGAGCGCGTCGGCGGGCCGCGGCCGCAGGGGGTCCACGGGCGTCGTCGCGCGGGCGACGTCGGCGCCGGGAGGACCCGCGCCGTCGGGGCCCGGCCGGTGGGGCTGCGCGGTCCGGCGCGCGGCGCGGCGTCGGCGGGCCTCGACGAGCGCGGGGACGAGGAGCGCCAGCGGCCCGGCGAGCGCGAGCAGCGCGTAGAGCGGCTGGCGGAAGGTCACGGCGAGGGCGAGCGAGGCGACCGCGGGGGCGGCCGCGGTCGCGAGGAGGCCGGCGCTCGGCCGGCCCCGTTCCGCATCGACGGACGAGGGGTCGGCGGGGCCGGTGCGAGGCCCGTGCACCAGGACGGGGCGGGGCCGCAGGGCGTAGACGCCCCGCGGGGTGGCGAGGGCGTCGCCCGCACGCCAGCGGACTGCGCGCCACGACGCGACCCGGCGACCGGCCCGGGCGGGCCGCGCGACGAGGACCGCCGCGTCGTCGGGCACGCGCCGGGAGCCGCGCGGCGCGCGGACCCGGACCCGCACGCCGCGGCGCGTGACGCGCCGGTGGACGTCGAGCCCGTCGACCCGCGTCCGGCCCTGGCCCTCCGGGACCGCGACGAGCCGCCCCGCGTCCCTCCCGGCGAGGACGGCGACGTGGAGCGGGGCGGCGAGCGCGTCGTCGGGGCGGGACGCCCCCGTGACCGTGCTCCCGCCGTGGGGCGCGACCGCGAGCGTCGCCCCGGGGAGCAGGGGGCGGGTCCCGCAGCGCTGGTCGTCGTCGACCGGGACGCCGTCCACGAGCAGGGCGGCCGTGCGCAGCTCCGGGCGGCACACGAGATTGGCGACACCGGCGCGCACGTCGCCGAGACGCGCCCCGGGAGGGAGCAGGACGTCCGTGCCCGGGTGCACCGTGACCCGCAACCACGCCTCGCCCGCGTGCACGGCGTGCTCCGGGCCGGACGACGCGGGACCGGTGGTGGGGGAGGGGAGGGCTGAAGCAGGCGGCACGCGCCGATGGTGCCCGACTGCGCGGCCTCCCTGCCGGGGAACGAGCGCGCCCCTGTGGACGGAGGTCCGTCCACAGGGGCGCGCGTCGACCGTGGGGCCCGGCGAGCCGGGCTCAGTCCACGGCGAGCGCCGCGACGGGCGACGTGCGGGCGGCCGTCCGGCCGGGCACGACGGACGCGACGAGCCCTGCCACGAGTGCCACGACGAGCACGAGCGCGACGTCCCGCCACGGCACCGCGAGCGACACGTCGCCCATGACGCTCAGCGCCGTCGCGGCACCGGCCCAGCCGTACAGGACGCCCAGCACGATGCCGAGGACCGCGCCCACGCCGGCGATGAGCATGCCCTCGATCGCGAGCATCCACCGCAGCTGTGCCCGGCTGAGGCCGATCGCCCGCAGCGTCGCCGACTCGCGGCGCCGCTCGATCACGGAGAGCGACAGCGTGTTCGCCACCCCGATGAGCGCGATGACGACGGCGACCGCGAGGAGGCCCACGATGACCCCGAGGATCGTGTCGATGACGCTCTGCATGGCCGCACGCTCGACGGCGATGCCGGCCACCTCCACCGGCGTGTCCGACTCGACGATCGCGTCCTGGATCGCGGGCACGACCTGCGTCGCGTCGCCCGTGTCGTCGAGCCCGACCCACAGCCGGGACACGAGGGCGTCCGGGGCCAGGGTCCTCGCGTCGTCCGCGTCGAGGAGCCAGCCGTCCCCGATGGCCCCGACGTGGGCCGTCACGTCGAGGGTCGCCCCGTCCGGCCCGGTGAGCTCCAGGGTGTCGCCCTCGGCGACGTCCCAGGCCTCGGCGTCGGCCTCGGGGACCATGACCGTGCCCGGGGCGAACGCCGCGAGCACCTCGGGCGACCGCACGACGGCGCGCGCCTGGTCCGGGTCCACCCCGTGCATCGTCATCTCGGCGCCGTCGAGCAGCGTGACCGTCGCCGCGGAGAGCTCGACGACGCGCGAGACGCCCTCGGTCCCCGAGACGGCGCGCACCACGTCGCTCGGCACCGCGTCCTCGGTCGACCCGTAGGCGTCGGTCGCGACGAGGACGTCGACCGGGTACTGGTCGTCGAGCGCCGCGTCGAGCGACGTGCGGGCGCTCGCGGCGCCCGTCGACATCATCGCGACGAGCGTGACGCCGATGAGCAGCGCGGTGCTGGTCGCGGTGGTGCGGCGCGGGTTGCGCAGCGTGTTCGCGGTGGCGAGCCGCGCCGTCGACCCCGTGCCGGCGAGCAGCCGGCCCACGAACGACACGACGCCCGGCAGCCAGTACACGGCGCCGACGAGGACGCCGACGAACGACAGGGCGCCGCCCGCGACCCCGGCGAGGAGGCCGATCTCGGGGCTGCCGGTGCTGCCGAGCCAGATCCCTCCGCCGAGGACGGCGAGGCCCCCGAGGGTGAGCAGGGTCGCGATCACGAGGCGCACGCGGCCCCCGCCGCGCGTCAGGCTCGGCGCGTCGGCGGGGCGCAGCGCCTCGAGCGGCGCGACGCGCGTGGCGGCCCGGGCCGGGGCGAACGACGCGACGACCGTCACGAGGGTTCCCACGAGCAGAGGCACGAGCACGACCGCGGGCGTCACCGTGATGGTCGCCGGGATCGGCACGCCCAGGTCGGCACCGCGGGCCACGAGGAGCGCGACCTGGGTGAGCAGGCAGCCGAGCAGGATGCCGCCCACGGACGCCAGGACGCCCAGGATCGTCGCCTCGGACAGGACCGACCGGGCGAGCTGCGAGCGGTTCGCGCCGACGGCGCGCAGGAGGGCCAGGGTGCGCGTGCGCTGCGCGACGAGCACCTGGAACGTGTTCGCGATGACGAGTGCCGCGACGAGCAGCGCGACGGCGGCGAAGCCGAGGATGACGTACGTGAAGACGTCCTGGCCGCCCGTCATCTTCTTGGCCTGCGCCTGGGCGTGCTCGGCGGGGGTGACGGCCTCGGCCTCGTCCGGCGACGCGGCGACGATGTCGGCGCGCGCGGTCTCGAGGTCGGTGCCCGGCGCGAGGCCGACCATCGCCGCGGAGTACAGGCGCTCCGCGTCGTCGGGGCTCGCCTGGGCGGCCTCCCACGCGGCCACGTCCTCCGCCGTCACGACGACGGCCCCGCCCATCTGGGCGTACGCCCCGTAGGGGTCGTCGGTCGTCCCGACGACGGTCAGCTCGTCGCGGACCTCCTCGTACGCGCCGCCGTCGGGCGCGGAGGCGTCCCACACGTTGCGCGAGCTCGTGACGGTGTCGCCGATGCCGACGCCCAGGCGCTCGGCGACGGCGGTCGGCAGCGAGAGCTGGCCGGGCGCCGTCGGCATCGAGCCCTCGACGACCTCGAGCGCCTCGAAGCGCGGGTCGGAGGGTGCGGGGACGCCGAGCTGGAACACGCGCTTCGCGCCGTGCGACAGGTCGAGGTAGGTGAACTGGACCGCGTCCACCGCGTCGACGCCCGCGACGGAGCGCAGGGCGTCCACGTCGGACGCCGTGAGGTCGCTCGGCGCGGAGACGACGAGGTCCGCGTCCGCGAACTGCGCGGCGATCGAGTCGTTCGTGGTCTGGGTGATGACGTTGCCCGCGATGAGGGTCGCCGTGACGAACGCCGTCCCGATGACGATCGCGACGCCGGCCGCGACGAGGCGGCCGATGCTGCGGCGCATCTGCGCCAGGGTGAGGCGGAGCATCAGGCGCGCACCGCCTGCGACGCGGTCGGGGCGGAGCCGTCGGCGCCGGGCGCCTCGAGCGTGCGCAGCGCGTCGAGCCCCGCGAGCACCGACTCGGGCGTCGGGTCGCTGATGTCGCCCGCGATCCGCCCGTCGGCGATGAGCACGACGCGGTCCGCGTACGCGGCGGCCGTCGGGTCGTGCGTCACCATGATGATCGTGCGGCCGAGCTCGCGGACGGACCGGCGCAGGAAGCTCAGGACCTCGGCGCCCGAGCGCGAGTCGAGGTTGCCCGTCGGCTCGTCGGCGAAGACGACCTCCGGCCCGGCGATGAGAGCGCGCGCGATGGCGACGCGCTGCTGCTGCCCGCCCGACAGCTCGCTCGGCCGGTGGCTGAGGCGCGCCTCCAGGCCGAGCGTGCGCACCAGGGTGTCGAACCACGCGCGGTCGACCTTGCCGCTCGCGAGCTCGACGGGCAGCGTGATGTTCTGCTCCGCGGTGAACATGGGCAGCAGGTTGAACGACTGGAACACGAACCCCACCCGGTCGCGGCGCAGCTGCGTGAGCGCGTTGTCGTTCAGGCCCGTGACCTCGGTGTCGCCGATGAAGGCGTGGCCGCTCGTCGCGGTGTCCAGCCCGGCGAGCAGGTGCATGAGCGTCGACTTGCCCGAGCCCGACGGCCCCATGATGGCCGTGAAGTGGCCGCGCTCGAAGTCCACGTCCACGCCGTCGAGCGCGTGCACCGCCGCCTCGCCCGCGCCGTAGGTCTTGCGCAGCGAGCGGGCCCGCACCGCGGGCGGGCCGGCGGGTGCGGGGTCGGTGGGTCGGTACACGGTCGTGTCCACGTCATCTCCTGGGTTCGTCGTCGAGGACGGTCGTCGGGTCCGTCGCGCGCTCACGCCGACCAGGGTCGGAGGCGCGCGCCGGGGATCGTGGACGACGCTACGGACCGGCCCGGCCCGCCGCGTCCGGCGAGGGTCGGGTCCTGCACGGGAGGCAGGTCATCCCGTGGTCGTAGAGGGCCCCGCGTCGAGGGCTGACACGACGACGCCCCACGGGTCCGGGGACCGGTGGGGCGCCGTCGGGTCGCGGCGGGTCAGGCGCCCGGGCGGACCAGGCCCGTCTCGTAGGCCGTGACGACGGCCTGCACGCGGTCGCGCGCGCCGAGCTTGGCGAGGATGCGCCCGACGTGCGTCTTGACCGTCGCCTCGGCGACGAACAGGTCGCTCGCGATCTCGGTGTTGGACCGGCCGCGCGCCATGAGCACGAGCACCTCGCGCTCGCGCTCGGTGAGGCCCTCGACGGCGGCGTGCGCGGGGGAGTCGTCGGCCTGTTCCGCGGGCAGGGCGGTCACCAGGTGCTCGAGCAGGCGCCGGGTGGAGGACGGCGCGATCACGGCGTCGCCGCGGTGCACCGTGCGGATGGCGGCGAGCATCTCCTCGGGCGGCGCGTCCTTGAGCAGGAACCCGCTCGCGCCGGAGCGGATGGCCTCGAGCACGTACTCGTCGAGGTCGAACGTGGTGAGGACGATCACCTTGGGCGCGTGCCCGCCGTCGGCCGCCGCTGCGGTGAGCCGGGCCGTCGTCTGGAGCCCGTCGAGGTGCGGCATGCGGACGTCCATGAGCACGACGTCGACCGGGTGGTCCGCGAGGAGGCGCAGCGCCTGCAGGCCGTCGCCGGCCTCGACCGCGACCGTGAGGTCGGGCTGCGAGTCGATCACCATGCGGAAGCCCGCGCGCACGAGCTGCTGGTCGTCGACGAGCGCGATGCGCACGGGCTCGAGGGGAGCGAGCGGGTCGGCGGCGTACGCCCCGTCGAGGTCGGGGAAGGCGTCGGTCATGGTGTCCTGTCGGTCGGTCGGTGCAGGGCCGGGCGCGAGGGGTCGGCCCCGGCCGGCGGTGGCGGTGGTGGCGCGGCCGTCGGCGTGACCGGGCGGCCCGGGGCCATCCTGCCCGACGGCGCGGGGGCGGGTGCGGGGACGACCGGCCCCGGGGGCCGGGGGAGGGCCCCCGGACCGGGAGCCGCGCCCGGCAGGGCGGGCACGGGGATGCGCAGGTGCACGCGGAAGCCGCCGCCGGGACGCGGGCCCACCTGGACGGTCCCGCCGAAGAGCGCGGCCCGCTCGCGCATGCCCAGCACGCCGTAGCCCCCGGGCCGGGCGTCCTGGCGCGCCGCGGCGCTGGTCGACGCGCCCCGCCCGTCGTCCTCGACCTCGAGGTCCAGGGTCGCGACGCCCCACCGCACGACGACGGTGACCTCCGGGTCGGGACCGGCGTGCTTGAGCACGTTGGTCAGCGCCTCCTGGCACACGCGGTAGACCGTGAGCCCCGCCCCGGGCGGCAGCGGGCGCGCCTGCCCGACGCGGACGAAGGACACGCGCATGCCGCTGTCGCGCACCTGGGCCACGAGCGTCTCGAGGTCGGCGGTGTCGGGCTGAGGGGCGCGCTCGAGCGCCGCCGTCGCGCCGCTCGCGGGCGCCGGGTGGCCGGGTGCGGCCGGCCCGTACGGCGAGCCGGCGGGCGGCGCGCCCGCCGGGCCCCGTCCCGGCAGCGCGAGGGTCCCCCCGGGCCCGACGGCGGCCCCCGGCGGCGCGACGACGCGCGGCTGCTCCGTCCGGAGGACGCCGAGGAGCCGGCGCATGTCCGCCAGCGCGGTGCGCCCCGTCTCGGACACGGTCGCGAGCGCGCGCGTCGCGGCGTCGGGGTCGTGCGCGGCGGCGTACCGGCCGCCGTCGGCCTGGGCGATGATGACGGAGAGCGAGTGGGCGACGATGTCGTGCATCTCGCGCGCGATGCGGGCGCGCTCGGCGGCGGTCGCGATCTGCGCCTGCTGGTCGCGCTCGACCTCGAGGCGTTCCGCGCGGTCGACGAGCGCGGCGATCGTCTCGCGCCGGGAGCGGCGCACGAGGCCGAACGCCCACACCGCGAGGAACGTCATGCCGCCGAACGCGGACGTGAAGAAGACCATCGTCGCGAGGTCGGTGAGGCGACCGGACATGAGGCCCAGCGCCACCCCGAGGACGACCGCGCCGACGAGGGAGGACACGATGGCCGTCCGGTGCGCCCAGCGCGGCCCGTAGACCGTGACGGAGTAGAGCGCGACGAGCACCGCGAAGTCGGCGGGGAAGATCAGGAAGTAGCCGGCCAGCAGGTGCACCAGCGCGACGGAGTACACCGTGATCGCCGACGCGAGCGGTCGGGACCGGCGCCAGGGCAGCGGCGCGAGCAGGAGCGCCGCCCAGAACGCGGCCCAGCCGCCGCTCGTGCCGACGCCGCTCGCGCCGGCCGAGGAGAACGCCGCGGACGCGGGCACGAACACGACGGCGAGGACGAGCGTGACGGTGAGGTCCACACCGAACCGGTGCTCGTCGGACCACTGCCCGAGCCGCTCGTACCATCCCATGCCGTCAAGCCTAGGCAGAGGGCGGCGACGGGGCGTCCGACCAGGGTCGCAGAGTTCACGAGACACGATGGGACCGAAGTCGTACTGATGCCCTAGCATGAGCGAATGACCCACGTACTGCTAGCGGAGGACGACCCGGCGATTGCCGAACCTTTGGCGCGCGCACTGACACGTGAGGGTTACAACGTCGTCGTCCAAGGAACTGGTCAAGGAGCGATCGACTCCGCGAGCGGTGCGGACATCGTGGTGCTCGATCTGGGCCTTCCGGACATGGACGGCCTCGACGTCGCGCGCGAGATCCGGCACAAGGGTCTCACCACCCCGGTGCTCGTGCTCACCGCCCGGGCCGACGAGGTGGACCTCGTCGTGGGCCTGGACGCCGGCGCCGACGACTACGTGACGAAGCCGTTCCGGCTCGCCGAGCTGCTCGCCCGGGTCCGGGCGCTCCTGCGCCGCTCGCACGGCGAGCAGGTGGACGAGGAGGAGCTCGCGGCGCAGGACGTCCGCATCGACGTCTCCGCGCACCGCGCGTTCCAGGGCGAGCGCGAGCTGCACCTGACCACCAAGGAGTTCGAGCTGCTGCGCGTGCTCGTCGCGAGCGCTGGCTCGGTCGTCGTGCGCGACGCCCTCATGCGCGACGTGTGGGGCTCCGAGCCGGTCGGCTCGACCAAGACGCTCGACATGCACGTGTCGTGGCTGCGCCGCAAGCTCGGCGACGACGCGAACGCGCCGCGCTACATCTCGACCGTCCGCGGTCTCGGCTTCCGCTTCGAGACCGGCGAGAGCTGACCGACCGGGGACGAGGGACACGGGGAGCGAGGAGCAGCGTGCGGCGTCGGATGCTGCAGGCGACGGTGGCGGCCGTGGCCGTCGCCGTCATCCTCCTCGGGTTCCCGCTGGCGTTCTACGGCGCGCGGTTCGTGCTGCAGGGGGAGGTCGACGACGTCACGTCGCGCGTCGAGCGTCTCTCGCGCTCGATCGACGCGCGCCTCGCCGCGGGCGACGAGATCCCGGACTACGTCATCACGGACGCGGTCCAGCCCCGCGCGAGCGACCCTCCGGCGCAGGTCTACGTCACCCTGCCCGACGGGACGGTGCTCACGGCGGGCGAGGAGATCACCGGGCGGGGGATCGAGCAACCGCTGCACTCCGAGTCGGGTGCGCTCGTCACGCTCACCGTCTCCTACTGGGACGCGTACCTCCGGGCGGCGCAGGTCGTGCTGCTCGTCGTGGCCGCGGCCATCGTCGCGTTCGCCGCGGGCATCGGGATGGCGGTGTGGCAGGCGAACCGCATCTCGGCACCCTTGGTCTACCTCGCGGCGTCCGCCGAGCAGCTCGGCTCGGGACAGGTCCGCCCGCGGCTCGAGCCGTCGGGGGTCGAGGAGATCGACCTCGTGGCCGCCGAGCTCGCGCGCAGCTCCGACCGGCTGGCGGGCCGGCTCGCGGCGGAGCGCCAGTTCGCCGCGGACGCGTCGCACCAGCTCCGCACGCCGCTCACGGCGCTGAGCATGCGGCTCGAGGAGATCTCCCTGGCCTCGGACGACCCGGCCGTGCAGGAGGAGGCCCGGATCTCGCTCGAGCAGGTCGAGCGCCTGGTCGGCGTCGTCGACGACCTCCTGGCCTCGTCGCGGCGCGCGCAGGGCGGGACGACGGAGGCCGTCAGCCTGCTCGACGTCGTGCACCAGCAGGAGGAGGAGTGGGTCCCGACGTTCGCGAAGGCGGGCCGTGAGCTCGTCGTCGACGTCCCGGCGGAGTACCAGGTGCTCGCGACGCCGGGGGCGCTCGCGCAGGTCCTGGCGACGCTCATCGAGAACTCGCTCAAGCACGGCGGCGGGACGACGACGGTCCGTGCGCGCCCGTCCGGCACGAGCGGCGCGATCGTCACGGAGGTGTCGGACGAGGGCGCCGGCGTCCCCGACGACCTCGCCCCCCGCATCTTCGAGCGCGAGGTGACCTCCGGCGCCGGCACGGGCCTCGGCCTCGCGCTGGCGCGCGACCTCGCGGCGTCCGACGGCGGTCGGCTCGAGCTGGCGCAGCGTCGGCCCGCGGTGTTCGCGCTCTTCCTCGCGGGGGTGCCGCGGCGCCTCGACCCGCGCGTCGTCCTGCCGACGGGGGTCGCGGTCTCCGCGCACGGCCGGCGTCGGCGCCGCCGCGGCTGACGTCTCCCCGCGCGTGCTGCGCCGGGCGCGTCAGCGTGCCGCGGCTTCCTGGGGCGCGGTATGGGCGTCCGCCGCACGGTCGCCCGTGAACACGAGACGCCGGTAGGCGACGTAGCGGAAGGCGGTGCCGAGCGCGAGCCCGACGACGTTCGCCGAGATGTTCTTGGCGAGCGGCGACGTGAGGCCGAGCGCGTACGTGGAGATCGCGAGGCAGCCGACCGCGATGAGCATCCCGCCCACGTTGACGACGACGAACGCCGCGAGCTCGCGGCCGCGTGTCTGCGTCCGGCGCGTCGAGAACGTCCAGTAGCGGTTGCCGACCCAGGCGACGAGCGTCGCGACCGCGACGGACACGATCTTGGCGGTGAGCGGCTTGTGGCCGAGGACCTCGCCCGGTCCGAAGCTGAGCAGGTTGAACAGGCCCAGGTCGACGACGTAGGCGACCGCGCCGACGGACCCGAACTTCGCGAGCTCCCGCACCCGGGCGAGGACGCGCTCGCGCCGCGGCAGGGCCGCCGCGTTCGCCTCGGCTCGCCGGTCCAGGTCGCTCGTCACCCTCCGAGGCTACCGGGCGCTCCTGAGCGTCGCCCGGGTGCCGGGGCGGTCGCCGGGGCGGGGGACGGCCGGCGGGCCGACGGACCGACGACGGCCGCCGCGTCCGGAGTCCGGTCCCGGCGCGGTCCCGCGGCGCCCAGGCACTAGGGTGGGTCCACGTGGCAGCCCCAGTGATCGCCGTGGTCGGCGGAGGACAGCTCGCACGGATGATGGCCCCCGCGGCGGGAGAGCTCGGGGTGCACCTGCGCGTGCTCGTCGAGGCCCCGGACTCGTCCGCGGCTCAGGTCGTGGTCGACGCGCCCGTGGGCGTCGCGTCCGACGAGGCCGCGATCCGCTCCCTCATCGCCCCCGCCGTCGGCGAGCCCGCGGCCGTCCTCACCTTCGAGCACGAGCACGTCCCGAACGCGCTGCTCACCGACCTCCTCGAGCACGGCACCCCCGTTCGCCCGGGCCCCGACGCGCTCGTGCACGCGCAGGACAAGATCGTCATGCGGCGTCGGCTGACCGAGCTCGGCGTGCCCTGCCCGCGCTGGGCCGCGCTCCCCACCGCGCCCGACGCCGCCCGCACGGCTCTCGCGGACTTCCTCGCCGAGGTCGGGGGCGAGGCCGTCGTGAAGACGGCGCGCGGCGGGTACGACGGCAAGGGCGTCCGGGTCGTCTCGGTCGCCGCGGGCGGCCCCGAGCAGGTCGCCGAGTGGATCGAGGCGGCCGCCGCGGGCGGCCCCGAGCTGCTCGTCGAGGAGAAGGTGCCCTTCACGCGCGAGCTCGCGGTGCTCGTCGCACGCCGTCCGTCGGGAGGGCCCGACGGGACCGGCGAGGTCCGCACGTGGCCCGTCGTCGAGTCGATCCAGCGCGACGGCGTCTGCGCCGAGGTGATCGCGCCCGCGCCCGGTCTCACCGACGCCGAGGCGGACCGCGCCCGCGACGCGGCGGTCCGGATCGCCGAGGGTCTCGACGTCACGGGGGTGCTCGCGGTCGAGATGTTCGAGGTCGTGGGCGAGGACGGGCCGCGCGTGCTGGTCAACGAGCTCGCGATGCGCCCCCACAACTCCGGGCACTGGACCATCGACGGGGCGGTGACCAGCCAGTTCGAGCAGCACCTGCGCGCCGTGCTCGACCTGCCGCTCGGCGACACCGCCGCCACGGCCCGCTGGACCGTCATGGCGAACGTGCTCGGCTCGACGCTCGACGAGCTGACCGACGCGCTGCCCGACGTCCTCGCCGCCTTCCCCGACGCGAAGGTCAACCTGTACGGCAAGGGCGTGCGCCCCGGGCGCAAGCTGGGCCACGTGAACGTGAGCGGCGACGACCTGGACGAGGTCCGGCGTCGGGCCCTGGCGGCAGCCGCGACCCTGCGGGGCGAGCGTCCCGCGAGCACCGACGAGGACCCCGAGAACGAGGAGCGAGCATGAGCGAGAACCCTGTCGTCGGCATCGTCATGGGGTCGGACTCCGACTGGCCCGTCATGGAGGCCGCGGCCGACGCGCTCGCCGAGTTCGACGTGCCCGTCGAGGTCGACGTCGTCTCCGCGCACCGCATGCCCGTCGAGATGATCGACTACGGCCGCACCGCCGCCGAGCGCGGGCTGCGCGTGATCGTCGCGGGCGCCGGGGGAGCGGCGCACCTGCCAGGGATGCTCGCCGCCGTGACGCCGCTGCCGGTGATCGGCGTCCCCGTGCCGCTGCGCCACCTCGACGGCATGGACTCGCTCCTGTCGATCGTCCAGATGCCCGCGGGCGTCCCCGTCGCGACGGTCTCCGTCGGCGGGGCGCGCAACGCGGGCCTGCTCGCCGCGCGCATCCTCGCGGCCGGTACCGACGACGACGCCGCGCGCCTCCGGGCCAGGATGGTCGCCTTCCAGGCGGACCTGGGCGACCAGGCGCGCGCGAAGGGTGCGCGCCTGCGCGCGTCGCGGTCCGGGGAGCAGCGCACGGGCTTCGGCGCCTGACCGGCGCGCCGCGGGTTTCTGCGGCAGGCGGTTGTCGGGTTAGCCTGCGGGCGCGTCTCGCGACGCAGGGGGCTGGACCGACGACGGTCCGTGGCGGGTCGGTCCGACACCCACCCGGAGCAGTTTCACGTGGCAGCACCGCAGGCAGCTTGGGCGCCGACGGCGTCGTCCGACGCGACCCCAGGTGCTGTCCGACGGCACGCGCGCCCGAGGGCCGCGACCTCGCGCGACGGTTACCGCTACGACCTCGACGGCCTCCGGGCGGTCGCGATCTTCCTCGTGGTGGTCTACCACGTCTGGCTCGGCCGGGTGTCGGGTGGCGTGGACGTGTTCCTCATGCTCTCGGCGTTCTTCCTCACGGGTTCGTTCGCGCGCCGCCTGAGCGCCGGGCGCGGGGTCGCCGTCGGGGCGTACTGGGCGCGCACGTTCAAGCGCCTCGTCCCCGTCTCCGCGGTGGTGCTCCTCGGTGTCCTCGGGACCGCGTACCTGCTCTATCCGCCGTCGTCGTGGCCGTCGGTCTGGACCCAGACCTGGGCGTCGCTGGGCTACGTCCAGAACTGGGAGCTCGCCCGCGAGTCCGTGGACTACTACGCTCGGGACGGCGCGGTCGCGAGCCCGCTCCAGCACTACTGGTCGCTCTCGGTCCAGGGCCAGGTCTTCGTCCTCTGGCCGCTCCTCCTGCTCCTGTCCGGGCTCGTCGTCCGGCGCCTGAGGCTCTCCGTCACCCCGGTGCTCCTGACGGTGTTCGGGGCCGTGTTCGTGGCGTCGTTGGCCTTCTCCGTCGTCGAGACGGCGTCGGACCAAGAGCTCGCCTACTTCGACACCCGGACGCGACTGTGGGAGTTCGCCCTCGGTTCCCTCGTGGCGGTGGTGCTGCCGTTCGTCCGGCTTCCCGCCCGGGCCGCCGTGGTCGTCGGCTGGGTGGGGCTCGCCCTGATCGTGACCTGCGGACTCGTGCTCGACGTCCAGGGCGGGTTCCCGGGCTATTTCGCGCTGTGGCCCACGATGGCGGCCGCCGCGGTGATCGTCGCCGGCACGTCGGCGCACCCGTGGGCCGTGGGCAACGTGCTCGCGCACCCGGTGCTGCGGTCGCTCGGACGGGACGCCTACGCTCTCTACCTCGTGCACTGGCCGCTGCTCATCACCTGGCGGGTGGTCACGGGACGTCAGGTCCCGTCCTGGCACGAGGGTGCGGTGATCGTGGTCGTGTCCCTCGTCCTCGCCCGCCTCCTCACCTCGTTCGTCGAGCGCCCCGTCCGGGACCTGGAGTGGGCGCGGACTGTCCCGTGGCGCGGCGCGGTCGCGGTGCTCGTCGCGATCACGGTCGTGGCCGTCCCCCTCACCGCCTGGCAGTCGGCCGAGCGTGCCCGGGCCGCCGAGGCGCTGGTGGGTGCCTCCGCCGACAACCCAGGAGCGCGAGTGCTCCTGCCGGGGTACCACGGCGCGCCGGACCCGACGGCACCTCCCGTCCCCGCCGCGACCGCGCTCGATGCCCAGTGGGTGTCGCTCACGGAGCGCTGCTCGGGAAGGTTCGCGCCCGACGTCGTCGAGCTCGCGAAGCGGTGCGGCCAGCTCGTTCCCCTGGCTCCTGAGGGGCCGACGGTCGTGGTGGTCGGCGACTCGCACAGCGAGCAGTTCATGGGTGCGCTGATCCCCGTCGCCGAGCGCGAGGGCTGGACCCTGGTCTCGGTCCTCTTCGGGGGATGCTCGTTCGGCACGGCGGGCCACCCGTGCCGGGAGTGGAACGAGCAGGTGCTCGACTACGTCCTCGAGCTCGGTCCGGACGCGGTCTTCACCGTCACGACGGCCGCCGAGGTCGACGGCCCGGGCGAGTCCGTCGTCGTCGGGCTCCAAGAGGCGGTCGACGTGCTCTCCGACGCGGGGATCGCGCTCCTCGGGATCCGGGACAACCCACGGTTCTCGACGGACATGTTCGTCTGCGCCGAGCAGCACGGGCCCGAGGCGGACGCCTGCCGCCACGACCTCGCGTCCCGCTCCGCCGCACGGAACCCCGCCGAAGACCTCCGGGTGGGGGAGGGATCGGCGCTCGCGGACCTCTCCGCGGCGGTGTGCCCCGACGGGTGGTGCGTCCCGGTGGTGGGGAACGTGCACGTCTTCCTCGACGACAACCATCTCACGTGGGACTACGCGCGCTCGCTCGCCCCGTTCCTCGAGGACGAGCTGTTGCCGTGGACCGACCGCGCGGCGGCGCGGCAGGGAGAGCCGTCATGACCGGAGCTGTCGGCGCGGGGGCGCGTTCCCCCGGCCCGACCCGGCCGACGACGCCCCGTCATGCGCGGTCGGGTGCGGCCGGCCGGTCGACGGGCGCGGCCACGTCCTACCGGCACGACCTCGACGGCCTGCGCGCTCTCGCGGTCCTGCTCGTCGCCGTGTACCACGTGTGGGTCCACCGCGTCTCGGGCGGGGTGGACGTCTTCCTCATGCTCTCGGGGTTCTTCGTCGCTGGGGGTCTGCTCCGCTCGTTCGCCCGTGGAACGCCGGTGCGGCTACGGACGTACCTCCCGCGGCTCGCGCGTCGGCTCCTGCCCGCGCTCGTCCTGGTGCTCGCCGCGGTGCTCGTCGCGAGCGCGGTGCTCCTCCCGCGCACCCGGTGGACGGGGATCTCGGGCGACGTGCTCGGATCCCTGCTCTACGCCGAGAACTGGCGGCTGGCCGCCGCGGAGCAGGCCTACGGTGCGGCGGACGTGGGACAGAGCCCGCTCCAGCACGTCTGGTCCCTCTCCGTCCAGGGGCAGCTCTTCGTCGTGCTTCCCGTCCTTCTCGTGCTCGTCTGGTGGGCGGCAGGTCGCGCGGGGATCGCGGCGCGCCTGGCGATCGTGCACGCGACGGTGGTGACCGGCGCCGTCGCCTCGTTCGTCTACGCCGTGGTCGCGGTGCGCGCCGACCAGGCGTTCGCCTACTACGACACGTTGGCCCGCGCGTGGGAGTACCTTGCGGGTGCGTTGCTCGCGCTCCTGGTGACGCGCGTGCGGCTGGCAGGTGCGTGGGGTGTCGTCGCGGGGTGGGTCGGGCTTGCCCTCGTCGTCGCGAGCGGCGTCCTCGTGGACGGCGCGGCGCTCTTCCCCGGCCCCGCCACGCTCGTTCCTCTCGCAGGCGCCGCGCTCGTCGTCGTCGCGGGCACGCCCGACCCGCGCGGGATCGCTGTCGCTCCCGCGTGGTCGGTCTCGAGGCTCCTCGCGTGGGCTCCGGTCGCCCGCGCCGGCGGGTACGCGTACGCCTTCTACCTGTGGCACTGGCCCGTGCTCGTGTTCACGATCGTCCTCCGCGACCGGCCGGTGGGCTGGCTCGCAGGGGTGGGTGTGCTCGGCCTCTCGGCCGTGCTGGCGGTCCTGACGAAGCAGCTCGTCGAGGACGTGCTCCGTCGGGACCCTCGAGATGCGCGAGGCGCCACGCGCACACGGCCTCCGCGGTGGGTGCTGCGTCCTCTCGTCGCTGTGGTCACCGTGACCGTCGCGGTCGTGCCGCTCGCGTGGCACGCCCACGTCCTGTCGGTCCAGCGCTCGTACCAGGGCACCCTGCAGGACGTCGACGTCGCTGCGTACCCGGGGGCGCTCTCCGTCCTCGAACCGGGCGCGTACGCGGCGGCGGCTGCCGACCCGGTGCCCGCCGTGGAGGCCGTGCTCGAGGACACGTCGCGGGTCGTCCTGGACGGCTGCATGACGGGGGACGGGGAGAGCGACGTCAAGCGGTGCTCGTACGGCCCGGAGGATGCCGCGACGGTCGTCGCGCTGGTCGGTGCGTCGCACAGCGAGCACTGGTTCGCCGCGCTCGAACCGATCGCCGACCGTCGGGGCTTTCGTGTCGTCCCCGTCCTCAAGGCGGGGTGCCTCTTCCTCGACCCCGAGGACGGCGACGTCGACGGCGAGTGCGCGACCTGGCAGCGCGACGCGATGGACTACGTCCTGTCGCTCGAACCTGACGTGGTCATCACGACCTCGACGCGTCCGACGAAGTCGGACGGGCCCCGTGAGGTGGTCCCGGACGCGTACGTCCGTGTCTGGGAGCGGCTCGCGCTGGACGACGTCCCGGTCGTGGCCATCCGCGACAACCCGTGGCTGCCGTACTGGATGCCCGAGTGCGCAACCGTCCACGGCTCGGAGTCGGACGAGTGCGCCGTGGCGTGGGAGGACGTCCTGGACGACGTGGACCCTGCGCTCGACGCCGTCCAGGAGCTCTGGAACACGACGGTCCTCGACCTCAACGACGTCCTCTGCCCGGACCGTGTCTGTCGGCCCGTCCAGGGCAACCGGTTCGTCTACCGCGACGATAACCATCTGACGGCGACCTACGCCGTGACGCTCAGCCCGGTGCTCGACGAGCGGCTCGGCGTCGCGACCGGGTGGTGGTGACGACTACTGCGGCAGGCCGCCGACCTGCCCCGGGGTGAGGTTGCCGTCACGGATGTCGATCCAGAACTGCCCCACGGTCTCGGGGTTCAGCTGCACGGTGGACCCGACGTTGCCGCCCGGCCGGTAGTCGGGGTTCGAGATCGGCGGCGTGCCCGTGATGCCGTCGGGACCGTTGGCCTTGCGGAACGCGAGGGCGAGCTTGCCGAGGTCGACGATGCCCATGCTCTCGTCGACGGTGAGCGACCCGAGGCCGGAGTCCAGCAGCGAGACCTGGTCGCCGGGGCGGAACAGGATGCTCGGGTTCGCCGCCTTCGAGCTGATGGCGCCGATGACCTGGCGCTGGCGCTCGGCGCGGCCGATGTCGCCCTTCGGGTCGGAGTAGCGCATCCGCGAGAACGCGAGCGCGGTGTGGCCGTCGGCGACGTGGCACCCGGCGGTCCACACGAGTTCGCTGCGTTCGTCGTTCACGTCGTAGTCGAGGCACAGCTCGACGCCGCCGACGGCGTCGACGATGCCCTCGACCCCGCCGAACCCGACCTCGACGTAGTGGTCGACCGTGAGGCCGGTGAGCTGCTCGACCGTCTGCACGAGCAGCGGCGGGCCACCCCACGAGTACGCCGAGTTGAGCTTGCTCGCGCCGTTGCCCGGGATCTCCGCGTACGTGTCGCGCGGCAGGCTGATGAGCGCGACCGGGCCGCTCGGCGGGGCGTGCAGGACCATGATCGTGTCCGTGCGCGCGCCCTCGGTGCCGTCCTCGCTGATGCCTTCGCCGCGCGCGTCGGAGCCCGCGAGGAGATAGGTGTTCCCGGGCGTGCCGGGCGCACCGGAGAGGGCCTCGACGTGCTGGATCTTGCCGTTCGCCCAGATGAGCAGGCCGACCGGCCAGGCGAGGAGCGCGACGATCACGACGCACGCGACGAGCCCGACGACGCGGCCCTTGCGGACGCGGAACCCGCCCCCGCCGGCTCGAGGGGTCCCCGTGCCCGACGGCGGTCGCCCACCCCCGCCACCGGGTCGGCCGGTGCTCGGCCGCGGCGCCGCGCCCGGACGGCTCCGCGTCGTCGTGGGCACGGCCTGCGCACCCGCGTGGGGCGACGACGAGACGCGCGGAGGTGCCGCCGTCGCCTGGCGGGGCTGGCGCGACGGCGCGACCGACGGCGGGAGCGCGGACGCCGCGGAGCTCGTCCGCGGGCGTGCGCCGCGCGCGGGCGGCGCCGGCGGCGGCGTGCCCTTGCGTGCGGGGGTCACGGGGATCTCGCGCGACGACTGGCGCTTGATGCGGGGCTCGAGGCGCACGGCGTCGTCGGGCACGGCGGGGCGGGGGCGCGCCGGGGCGCGCCCGCTGTTGCCCACGGCGATCGCGTCGTCGACGGACGACGGACGCGGGGCGCGGCCGCCCTGGGGCGTGAAGCTCGGGGGGAGCGACCGGGGGTCGCGCGAGGGGTCGGTCATGGCGTCACCCGCACTGCGCGGTCTCGTCGGCGGCGGAGAACGCCTCCTTGCCGGCTTCCTTCGTCTGCACCGGGGCGGGCTCGGCGGCCGCGTCGCCCGTCGGGTCGGCTGCGCCCTCCCCGGTCTGCGACGGCGGCTCGGTGGCCTCGGCGGCGTCGGTGGACCCGCCTGCGGCCTCGTCGGTCGCGGGTGCGGGCGCGGCGATCGGCTCGTCGGCGCGCACCGTGGCCCAGAGCTCGTCGGCCTCCGACGTCCAGACGACCTTCGCGTCGGGGTCCTGCGGGTCCGGCGCGTTGGGAACGGTCATGAAGGTGATGTTGCCACTGGTCGCGCCCTCGAGGCTGAAGGCGAGCCCGGCGAGGCTCGGGATCGACGACAGGTTCGCGCTCATGGTCAGAGACTTGGTGCCCGCGTCGACGAACCCGTAGATCTGGCCGAGGTCCGAGAGCACGTTCTTCGAGAGCACCTGGTTCACCGTCGCGGCGAGGAGCTGCTGCTGGCGGCCGATACGGCTGAGGTCCGACCCGTCGCCCACGCCGTAGCGCGCCCGCGCGAACCCGAGCGCCTGGGCGCCGTCGAGCGTCTGCATCCCTGCGTCCAGCCGAAGGTCCGCCTTGGGCGAGTCGATCGGCTCGGGGATGCAGATGGGGACGCCGCCGATCGCCGTGACCATGTTCTGGAAACCCGCGAAGTCGACGACGACGAAGCCGTCGACGAACACGTCGGTCAGGCTCTCGACGGTCTGGGTCGCGCACGCGGCGGCCGAGTCGACGTCGCCACCGACGGTCGCGCCGTTCGCGAACGCGGCGTTGAAGCGGGTGGTGGCCGGCGCGGTCGTCTTGCCGTTCGTCGTGTGGCACGCCGGGACGTCCACCCGTGAGTCGCGGGGGATCGAGATCATCTCCACGCGCGTCCGGTCTGCCGAGACGTGCACGAGGATCGTCGTGTCCGAGCGCATGCCCGCGACGCCCGCGACCTCGTGGCCGTTCTCGCCGCCGCGCTCGTCGGAGCCCATCACGAGGATGTTGAGGGGCTTCCCGGCGTTGGGGTCGCTCGGGTCCGGGGTGGGCTGCTCAGGTCGGTCCGTAAGGAGCTCGAGCCCGTCCGACGGCGCGATGTTCCCCTGGATTCTCGACACCGCGGCGGCGCCGCCGACCGCGCCGAACGCGAGCACCGCCGTGGCGACGAGCCCGACGGCGCGGGCTGTCCCATGGGACCTCATGGCCCGCGCGTGCGCCGGACCGCGCGACGGCTCGGCAGCCGCCGCGTCTCTGGTCTGGGCACGGGAACGGGAGGTCACGGGAGTCGAGCATAGGCGTGCGGTGCGATCTGGCCGCGCGGGCCGCGGGCTCGCGGGGTGGAGGAGTTGTGCAGGCGCGTGCGGTGCGAGGACCGGTCGGGTCAGCCCGCGGCGTCAGCGTCCGGGCGGCCGCCCTGGCCGTCGCGCTGCTCGAGCTCGTCGACCGACGCGTCGACCCGGCTGAGCCTCGCCTCCGCGAGGCTCAGCTCGCGCGTGAGCAGCGTGATCTTGCGGGCGAGAGCGTTCGCACGCCGATGGCTCGTGGCGATGTAGCTCACGAACGCGATGACGAGGGCGTAGAGGAGGAGGTCGGTCCCGCGGCCGACGCCGAGCATGTTGGCCAGCCGGGTGAGCCACTCGGGGAACAGGACGGAGAGCCCGGCGACCACGACGAACCCGACGAGCAGCAGGCGGCGGATCGCCTGGTGCCGGGCGTCGACCGTGGAGCGGGTGAGCAGGACCGTGACCACGGCGATCGCGGCGACGAGGACGATCTGGATGAGCATGTGCGCTCCCGTCTACTTGAACACGAGGTCGACCAGGATGTTCACGGAGTTCCAGAGCGACTGGCCCTTGGCCCGGGAGTAGTCCGTGTAGAGGACGTGCACGGGGTACTCGCGCCAGGGGAGCCCGGTGCGTCCGAGCTGCAGCACGATCTCGCTCGCGTGCGCCATGCGGTCCTGGCGCAGCTCGACCTGGCGCGCCGCGTCGACGCGGACGACCCGCAGCCCGTTGTGGGCGTCGGTGAGCCGCAGGCCGGTGCTCTGGTTCGTGAACCAGACGGCCGTGCGCAGGACCGCCCGCTTGAGGAGCCCGGGCCGGGTCCGCGCGTCGAGGAACCGCGAGCCGAAGACGATCGCGACGTCGTCGCGCCGGGCCAGCTCGACCATCGCGGCGGCGTCCTCCACCTGGTGCTGACCGTCCGCGTCGAACGTGACGAGGTACTTCGCTCCCGGCAGGTCGCGGGCGAACTCGATCCCCGTCTGGAGGGCGGCTCCCTGGCCGAGGTTGACGGCGTGGCGCAGGACCGTGGCGCCCGCCTCCCGAGCCCGCTGCGCGGAGTCGTCCGAGCTGCCGTCGTCGACGCAGACGATCCGGGGGAACGTCCCGAGCGCGTTCTTGACCACGTCGGCCACGACCGCGCCCTCGTTGTACAGAGGGACGACGAGGCAGGCGTCCTCGACGGGGCCGATGGCTTCGACGGGCGGGCGGCCGGGTCCCGCCGCGTCCGATTCGTGCATGTCGCTCATTGTTGCAGGCGACCGGGGAAGGTCGGGACCTTCGCCGCTCTCGGAGGGGCAGCGGCGGCAGGTAACCTTGCCGACGCGGCGTCCGCGTCCGACGTGGTCGCTGCGCACCGTCCCGACACGAAGGAGCCCGCATGGGAGTCCGGATCGCCCTGAGCGCCGACGTCGCCGACGACGCGTCGATCGGCGACGGCAGCCAGATCTGGCACCTCGCCCAGGTGCGCGAGGGGGTGTCGATGGGAGAGTCGTGCGTCGTGGGGCGCGGGGCCTACATCGGTACCGGAGTACAGATGGGCCGGAACTGCAAGGTGCAGAACTACGCGCTCGTGTACGAGCCGGCGTCTCTCGCCGACGGGGTGTTCATCGGCCCCGCCGTGGTGCTCACCAACGACACCTACCCGCGGGCCGTGAACCCCGACGGATCGCTGAAGAGCGCGGACGACTGGCACGCGGTGGGCGTGACGATCGGCGAGGGCGCCGCGGTCGGGGCCCGTGCGGTGTGCGTCGCGCCCGTGACGATCGGAGCCTGGGCCACGGTGGCCGCGGGCGCGGTCGTGACGAGGGACGTCCCCGACCACGCGATCGTCGTCGGGGTCCCGGCGCGGCGCGTCGGCTGGGTGGGGCGCGCGGGCGAGCCGTTGCGGCGCGACGGGGAGCACTGGGTGTGCCCGGTGACGGGTACGCGCTACGAAGAGCACGACGAGACCATCAGAGAGGTTGCGGCCGAATGAGCCAGACACTGATCCCCGCGGCGAAGCCGATCGTCGGGGACGACGAGCGCGCGGCCGTGGACCGCGTCCTGCGCAGCGGGATGATCGCGCAGGGACCTGAGGTCGCCGCGTTCGAGCAGGAGTTCGCCGAGGTGCTCGTCGGTGGGCGCACGTGCGTCGCGGTGAACTCCGGGACCTCGGGCCTGCACCTCGGCCTCCTCGCCGCGGGCGTCGGCCCGGGCGACGAGGTGATCGTCCCGTCCTTCACGTTCGCGGCGACCGCCAACTCGGTCGCGCTGACCGGTGCGACGCCGGTCTTCGCCGACATCGAGCCGGACCAGTTCTGCCTCGCTCCCGACGCGGTGCGGGCCGCGATCACGGAGCGGACCAAGGCCATCATGCCGGTGCACCTCTACGGGCACCCGGCGGACATGACGGCGCTGGGCGCGCTCGCGGACGAGCACGGTCTGCTCCTGTTCGAGGACGCGGCACAGGCGCACGGGGCGACCCTCGACGGACGCCCGGTGGGCTCGTTCGGCGCGTTCGCCATGTTCAGCCTCTACCCGACGAAGAACATGACGTCGGGCGAGGGCGGCATGGTCTCGTGCGCGACCGACGAGATCGCGCGCAACGTCCGTCTGCTGCGCAACCAGGGCATGGAGCGCCAGTACGCCAACGAGGTCGTCGGCTTCAACGCCCGCATGACGGACGTCCACGCGGCGATCGGCCGGGTGCAGCTCACCAAGGTCCAGGGCTGGACGGCGGACCGCCAGCGCAACGCGGCCTTCCTGTCGGAGAACCTCGAGGGCGTCGTCACGCCTCCGGTCGCGGACGGGGCGGTGCACGTCTACCACCAGTACACGATCCGTGTCGCCGACGACCGCGACCGCGTGGTGACGGCTCTCCGCGAGGAGCACGGTGTGGGTTCCGGGGTCTACTACCCGATCCCGAACCACCGCCTCGAGAGCCTGAAGCACTTCGCGCCCGGTCTCGACCTGCCCGAGACCGAGATCGCGGCGCAGCAGGTGATCTCCCTCCCCGTGCACCCGTCGCTCACCCAGGGCGACCTCGAGCGCATCGTCACCGCGGTCAACTCCGTCGTGAAGGCAGGTGCGTGATGGCAGACCTGCGTGCGGGCCTGATCGGGCTCGGAGCGATGGGGCGGCACCATGCCCGGGTGCTCCGCGAGATCGACGGCGTCGACCTCGTCGCCGTCGCCGACCCCGGCGGTGACCCTTATGGAGTGGCGGGCGACCTGCCGGTCCTGCCCGACGTCGACGGGCTGATCGGCGCCGGCATCGAGATGGCCGTCGTCGCGGTCCCGACCGTGTACCACGAGGAGATCGCGCTGGCCCTCGCTGCCGCGGGCGTGCACACCCTCGTGGAGAAGCCCATCGCGGCCACGAGCGCGGCCGGTCGCAAGGTCGCCGAGGCGTTCGCCGCGGCCGGGCTCGTCGGCGCGGTCGGGCACATCGAGCGGTTCAACCCGGCGCTCCAGGAGCTGCGTCGCCGCACGGAGGCGGGCGAGCTCGGGGAGGTCTACCAGATCGCGACCCGGCGGCAGGGGCCTTTCCCGGCGCGCATCGCCGACGTCGGCGTGGTGAAGGATCTCGGCACCCACGACATCGACCTCACGGCCTGGGTCGCCCAGAGCGCGTACCGTGCGGTCGCCGCGCAGACCACGCACCGCAGCGGACGCCCGCACGAGGACATGGTGACCGCGACCGGCCGCCTGGAGAACGGCGTCGTGACCAACCACGTCGTCAACTGGCTCTCCCCGATGAAGGAGCGCGTCACGATCGTCACGGGCGAGCGGGGTGCGTTCGTCGCCGACACGGGCACGGCCGACCTCACCTTCTACGCCAACGGCGTCATCCCGACCGAGTGGGAGGCCGTCTCGGCGTTCCGCGGCGTGTCCGAGGGCGACATCACGCGCTACGCGTTCGCGAAGCGCGAGCCCCTGCGGGTCGAGCACGAGGCATTCCGGGACGCCGTCCGGGGGATCCGCCAGGACGTCGTGACGATGGAGGAGGGCCTGCGCACCCTCGAGGTCGCCGAGGCCGTCCTGGAGTCGGCCGCGTCGGGGCAGACCGTCACGCTCTGAGCCGGCGCCCGGCGGCCCCGTGGTGGGGTCGCCGGGCCGACTCCCGACTCTCCCGGCGATCGTCCTGCGAGAACGTGCCCGCCTTGTGATACTGGCCGGGTTCGTCGGGGCGCGAGCAAGCCCTGGGTGATCTCTGCGACGACCGGGGTGAGCACGATGGCCAAGAGGTGGACGACCGTCCTGACGGTGCTGGCGGTGACCGTGACGTCGGCGGTGACGGGCAGCACCACCGCCGTGGCGGCCGGCCCCGCGACACGGGCTGCGACCTCTGCGGCTCCACGCGTCGCACCCGCCCCGCCGGCCGTGCCCGCACCGGTCGCCCCCGAGATCGACGAGACACCGCTCGAACCCGTCGACGCGTCCGGAGACGCCCCCACGGCGTCGGTGCCGTCGGAAGCGGGCGCTGCCGAGGGGCCCGGTGAGCAGGTGCTCCCCGAGGTCCCGGCCGACGACACGCCGAGCCCGGAGGGGACCTGGTCCGCGACCAGCCCGGCGACCGGTGCGACGACCGTCGTCGGCGTCACCTGGGACCTCGGGTCGGCAGGGGACGACGTCGTCGTCGAGGTGCGTTCACGTACCGGGACCGTCTGGACCGGGTGGACCGACGTCCACGCGGAGGACGCCGAGCCGACCGGGGGCGCCGGGGAGCAGCGCGACGGTACCGAGCCGCTGTTCGTCGGGGACGTCGACGAGGTCGAGGCGCGGATCCTTCCCGGGACCGGGCCGACGCCCGTCGACCCGGTCCTGGTCGTGGTCGACCCCGGCGCGGACGCCGGGACGGCGGGTGGCGGTGCGGGCGGAGCGGGCGGCCTCGGGCGGTCGCCGGCCGCGGGCCTCGTGATGCCTGCCGCCGCGCCGACGGCCGTGCTGCCCACCGCCACGAGCCGTCCGGCGGTCTACTCCCGCGCCCAGTGGGGGGCCGACGAGCGGCTGATGACGTGGACGCCCCAGACCGGCAACGTCGTCGGCGCGGTCGTCCACCACACGGCCGGTTCGAACGACTACACCGCGGACCAGCTCCCGGCACTCATCCGCGGCATCTACGCGTACCACGCGCAGTCCCGCGGGTGGGGCGACATCGGGTACAACTTCCTCGTCGACAAGTTCGGCCGCGTCTGGGAGGGGCGTGCCGGAGGGATCGACAGAGGGATCGTCGGGGCCCACGCCACGGGGGTCAACTCCCAGCGCTTCGGCGTCTCGGTCATGGGTAACTTCGACGCCGCGCAGGTCTCGGGGGCCGCGGTCGACGCGGTGTCCTCGGTCATCGCGTGGAAGCTCGACATCCACGGCGTGCGCGGAGCGGGCGGGAGCATCGTCGTCGGGCACCGGGACGTGGGGCAGACGTCGTGCCCCGGGGCCACGCTGTACGCGGCGCTCCCGCAGATCCGCTCCCTCGCGGCGGCCCGCCAGGGTCCCGTGAACGACCGTTCTCTCCGGAGGGACCTCGGGCTCGACAGCTACCCGGATCTGGTGTCGCGCACCGCGACCGGGGTCGCGACGCTCACGGCCACGGCCTCGGGGTGGGGGCAGACCCGCGCGGTCGGTTCCGGCTGGCCCGGGTCCCGGGTGATCGCCCCTGGTGACTGGAACGGGGACGGGTCCCCCGACCTCATGATCGTCGACCCGGCGTCGGGAAACCTGTGGCTGTACCCGGGCACCGCGAACGGCGGCTGGTCCGCGAAGCAGAAGATCGGGGTCGGTTGGGGCGTCGCGAACCTGATCGTCGGCGGGCACGACTGGAACGGCGACGACACGACGGACCTCCTCATGAGGCGGCACGACGGGACGCTCTGGCTCTACCCCGGCAACGGACGCGGCGGCTTCGGGACGCCGCGGCAGGTGGGCACCGGCTGGAACGCGATGAGCTCGATCGCCATGGTGGGAGACCTCGGCAACGGGCGCCCGGCGCTCGTCGCGCGGACCGGCGGCAACCTCTACACGTACACGGGTGACGGGCGCGGCGGGTTCGCGAGCGGGCGGACGCTCGTCGGGTCCGGCTGGGACGTGATGACGACCATCGTCGGCGCGGGGGACCTCAACGACGACGGGCTGCCCGACGTCGTCGCACGGGACGTCCAGGGAAACCTGTGGCGCTACGTGGGTGACGGTGCCGGACGGCTGCTCGGACGGTCGCAGATCGGGCACCAGTGGCAGGGGTTCACCGCGGTGCACCCCGCCGGTCGTGCAGGACGGGGCGAGGACTTCTTCGCGGTGGGCGCGGACGGCACGCTGCACCGTTACTCCTATCTCGGTGGCGCGGGCTTCACGCGGGCCGTGGGCACCGGCATCTCCGGCTCGGCCGTCGCCGAGGCCGTCGCTCCCGGAGACTGGAACGGTGACGGTCGGCCCGACCTCATGACCCGCCGGAGCAACGGCGACCTGTTCCTGCACGCCGGCACCGCGACCGGGAGCTTCGCGACGTCGGGGACGCGCGTCGGGACGGGCTGGGAGGTCATGACCCAGGTGGTCGGGGCCGGCGACTGGCTCGGGACGGGCGTCCCCGGTCTGCTCGCGTTCCAGCGGGGCACGGGACAGATCTGGCTGTACCCGGGGGACGGCCGGGGCGGGTTCGGGACCCGCGTCCTGATCGCCCAGGGCGCACAGTTCCTCGACCGGATCGTCTCGGCGGGCCACTGGCGCGGCGGGGCGGCGCCGGACCTCGTCGCGCGCGAGGCCGGCACCGGGCGGCTCCTGCTCTACCCGGGCAACGGCGGCGCACGGCTCGGGGCGGCCTCGGTGATCGGGACGGGGTGGGACGTCATGTCGAGCATCGTGGGTGCGGGCGACGTGGACGGCGACGGGCGACCCGACCTGGTCGCCACGCGCTCGGACAGGTCGATCGTCCTGTACTCGGGCAGCGGGTCGGGAGGGTTCCGGACGTGGCGGACGATCGCCACGGCCCCGTCGGGCGCTTCCGTCTCGTGAGCCGGTGACGCCTCAGAACGTCCTCGTGATGGCGTTCCACCCGGAGCCCACCTGCATCCGGGCGGCGAACCGCGTGCCGGTCCACGGATAGAGGTAGAACCGGCCGGCGGCGTCGGACGCGAGGAGGTCGGGGATCCCGTCCCGGCCGAAGTCGGCCACCGGGGTGAGGAGCCGCATGCCCTGCCACCCGGAGCCGATCTGCATCGGGCTGAACCCGCCCGCCCCGTCGCCGCGGTAGAGCAGGAGCCGTCCGGCGGCGTCGACCGCCAGCAGGTCCGACCAGCCGTCGCCGTCCCAGTCACCGCCGCCGCCGACCCACGAGATGACGTCCCAGCCGCCGCCCACGAGCACGGCGCTCGCGAGCCTCCCGTCGCCCAGACCGGGGTAGAGCCACATCCGGCCCGACGTGTCGACCGCCAGGAGGTCGGCGGACCCGTCGCGCCCGACGTCCCCGGGGGCGACGAGGAACCGCATGGAGCCCCAGCCATGGCCCGCCTGGACACGGGCGCCGAGCGTCCCGGCCGCCGTCGTCGGGTAGCGCCACAGGCGCCCGGCCTGGTCGACGGCGAGGACGTCGTCGCGCCCGTCGCGATCGAGATCGTTGGCGCGGACCGCGAGCCGCATCGTCTGCCAGTCGTGGCCCGCCGGGCGGCTGCCGACGAACCGGCCGTCCCCGTCCCCGAGGTATGCCGTCAGACGGCCGTCCGCCCACTGGCCGAGGACGTCCACGCGCCCGTCGTTGGTGGAGTCGCTGTCGAGCCGGCTCGTGCCGGTGAGCTTCCACCAGTCGGAGCGCAGACCGAAGGCGCTGCGGAACTGCGCGCCCGTGAGCGTGACGGAGCCTGCTGAGCCGGTGACGACGACCCGGACCACGCGCCCGCCCCACTCGCCGTCGCCGGTACGCGACATGACGTCGATGCTGCGGGGCGAGCCGATCTGCGGATACCGCGCGCCGACGTCCGCGGCCCGGAGCGAGACGCTCCACGCGTGCACCGGGTTGCCCTGCGCGTCCCACGGGTCCGGTCGGGACGGGAGGTAGGGGAAGGACCCGGCCGCGCTCCAGCCGCCGTTCGACGAGCCGAACTGGGTGAAGGCGAGGCTGCCGCCGTAGTGACGCACCTGCCCCGAGGTCGCGGCGACGGCGGCGTCCGTCGAGGCCGCCTCGTGGTGGCGCGTCTCGACCCCCGCCGAGGTGAAGCTCTTGTGCCCGGGATAGACCTGGCAGGCGGTGGTGTCGCACGTCTGCCACGAGCCCGACCGGTGCGCGCGGTCGTACGACGCGTAGGTGCGCGCGGCGACGGCCTGCGCCCGCAGCGCGTCCGCCGGCCAGCTCGACGGCGACTCCGCCGGCACGACGGAGCGCAGGTAGTCCTCGAGGCCCACCACGTTGACGGTCTGCTGCCCGGGGCTCGCCCCGGAGGGGACGGCTCGGACCGTGCCGCGGTAGTCCGTCTGCGTGCCGTCGGGCCTGATCAGACGGATGAACCCCGACGGCGCGGCGATGCTCAGGAAGCCGGGGGAGGCGCCCTGCGACCACTGTCGCCAGGTCCCGCCGACGAGCCCGTGCAGCACGAACCCGCCGGACCCACGGACGATGCGCCACTGCTGCGGCGTCGCGCCGCCGAAGCTGATCGGGGTGCCGGTCGAGACCGCGTCGCTCGCCGTCATGCCCGGGACCGCGAGGATGCGGACGTCGTTGTCCGTGTCTCCGCTGATGAGGACGCTGATCGTGCTCGCGGGCTGGGTGACCCGGGCCGTGCCGGGGTAGTACGCGTCCAGGATCTGCTGGTAGCCGACCCCCTGCGCGGCGGCCGCGCGGGCACCCCACTGCGACATCCCGCGGCCGTGGCCGAAACCTCGCCCCGCGACCGTCACCGTCGTCCCCGGACCGAGCACCACCCGCTCCTGGGTGAGCGTCTCTCCCTGCGCGGGGGAGACGCTCGCCGCGAACGACGCCCCGACCAGGACGGCCGTCAGGAGCGACGCCGTCATCCTCTTCCGTGCGCCCATGGGTGACCTCCGTAGCCCTCGGTCCGATCCACGGTAGGTCGGGTGACGAGAGGGCGCCCGGTGGGCAGGTACCCTGGTGCGTCGTCGGGCGCCGTGCCCGACCCGAGACGAGGGGGAAGACCTGGCCGGCGTCGTGCGGACAGTGCTCGGGCACTCGGCGTTCCGCTACCTGCTGGTGGGCGGCTTCGCCTTCCTCCTCGACCTCGGGCTGCTCGCCCTGAGCTACCGGGTGCTCGGCGCGCCGCTGTGGCTCGCGACGGCGATCGGGTTCTGGGGCAGCTTCGCGTTCAACTTCACGCTCCAGCGGCGCTACGCCTTCGGCGGTGCGATGCCGACCGGGCCCGCCTTGTGGCGGTACGGCGTCCTCCTGGCGGTGAACTCGCTCGCGAACATCGCGGTGGTCGGTCTCTTCGAGCACCTCGGGTGGGGCTACGCGGTCGGCAAGGTCGCGGTCACCGTCGCGCAAACCGTCTGGAACTACTTCGCCTACCGCTACTGGGTCTTCGGCGGGCGCGCGGCCCCCGCCGCTCCCGGCGACGACCGAGCAGGGCCCCAGGTGCCCGTCGAGCACGACCACAAGGAGAGCTGAGGATGTACAAGGGTGCGCGGATCGCCGCCGTCGTGCCGGCCTATCGTGAGGAGGCGATGATCGCGACGGTCGTCACCACGATGCCGGACTTCGTCGACGACATCGTCATCGTGGACGACTGCAGCCCCGACGGGACCTCCGACGTCGTCAAGGCGCTCGACGACCCGCGCGTGACGCTCGTACGGCACGAGGTGAACAAGGGCGTCGGCGGGGCGATCATCACCGGGCACCGCACCGCGATGGAGCTCGGGTCGGACGTCAACGTCATCATGGCCGGCGACGCCCAGATGGACCCGAACTACCTGCCCGACCTCCTCGACCCGGTGACGTCCGGCGGCTACGGGTTCGCGAAGGCGAACCGGTTCTTCCGCCCGGACTCGTACACCGGCATGCCTCGCTATCGCGTGTTCGGGAACATCGTGCTCTCGTTCATGACGAAGTTCGCCTCCGGCTACTGGCACCTCTTCGACCCGCAGAACGGGTACACGGCCGTCCGGACGTCCGTGCTCGAGAAGCTCGCGCTCGACCGCGTCGCGGAGCGCTACAGCTTCGAGAACGACCTGCTCATCCACCTGAACGTGGCCGGGACCGCGGCGGTCGACGTCCCGATCCCCGCCGTGTACGGCGCCGAGGTGTCCAGCATCCGTCTGGGCAAGGTCGTCCCCGAGCTGCTCAGCCTGCTCTTCCGCGGGTACTGGTACCGGATCTGGTACCGGTACGTCCTCTGGTCGTTCTCCGCCGTCGCGCTGTTGCTGTTCTCGGGCCTTCTCCTCACGCTCCTCGGCGTCGTCGCCGGGGTCTGGATCATCGCCGCGACCTGGGACTCACCGCCTGCCACGGCCGGGACGGTCCTCCTCGCGGTCACCCCGTTCGTGCTGGGCGTCCAGATGCTCGTGTCGTCGTTGCAGCTCGACATCCAGGAGAGCCCCGACACCCCGACGCTCGCACCGTTCGACGAGGGCTGACATGACTTCCCGCAGGCCACGGGTCGTCCTCGCGACGCGCATCTACTCACCCGAGCCGGCGGCGGCCTCGTTCCGTCTCCGCGCGCTGGCGCGGGCGCTCGTCGAGAGCGGCGCGGCCGTCACCGTCCTGACGACGACGGCACCTCAGGCACCCGCCCCCGAGGACCCGGACCCTGGCGTGCGCATCCGGCGATGGCCTGTGCTACGCGACCGCACCGGCTATGTCCGCGGCTATCTGCAGTACCTGAGCTTCGACGTCCCCCTCCTCCTGCGCCTGCTGTTCTCGACCCGCCCGGACGTGGTCGTGGTGGAGCCACCGCCGACGACCGGGTTCGTCGCACGCCTCGCGTGCGTGGTGCGGAGGGTCCCGTACGTGTACTACGCGGCGGACGTGTGGTCCGACGCGGCGAACTCGACCGGTGCGCCAGCGCCGGTCGTCGCCGCCGTGCGACGCGTCGAGGGCTGGGTGCTGCGCGGTGCGCGACGCGTCGTCGCGGTGACCGAGGAGGTCGCCGAGCGCACCCGGGCGCTGGGCGCCCGCGAGACCGTCGTCGTGCGCAACGGCATCGACACGGACGTCTTCCGGCCGGACGGACCCGTCCCGGACGGTGCTCCCGCCGGTCCCTACGCGATCTACGCGGGAACGACGTCGGAGTGGCAGGGAGCGGACGTGTTCGTGCGGGCCATGGCCACGGTCGCCGAGGCGGTGCCCGGCGCCACGCTCGTCGTCCTCGGGCAGGGCAGCGCGTGGGCGGACCTCGAGGCGGTGGCGCGCGCGCTGCCCGACGGCGGCGCGTGCGTCCGGATGCTACGCCCGGTCCCGCAGGCAGAGGCCGCGGCATGGCTGCGCGGCGCGGCCGTCGCCCTCGTGAGCCTGCGGCCCGGCCAGGGCTACGACTTCGCGTTCCCGACGAAGGTGCTCGCCGGCGCGGCCTCGGGGACACCCGTCCTGTACGCCGGCCCCGGCCCCGCGCGGGGGGTGATCGAGGAGAACGGCCTCGGCCGCGCTGTCGCGCACGACGTCGACGCCGTCGCTGAGGCGATGTCAGACTTGCTCGAGGCCCCCGCGGACGACGGCCCGAGGACGCGCAGCGCCGGCTGGGCGCGGTCGCACGCGTCGATCGCGGCGTCGGCGGCCGAGGTGGCGCGGATCGCCGTGGCGGCGTCGCGCGTCCCGGACCATAGACTAACGGCGCCGACACTGGGCGGCGTCCGACCATTGCCTGGTTTGACCGAGGAGCACGACGCGTGAGACAAGTCTGGGGAACCCTGCGGGACCTCCTCCCGCTCCTCCCGAGGCGCGCTCGCCGCTTCCTGGTCGGGTACTCCGTCGCGCTGAGCTCGCTGGCGCTCCTCGACGTGGCGGCGCTGGCGCTCCTCGCTCTCACCCTCACCTCGATGGTGGCGGGCGAAGGCGTGTCCCTGCCTGTTCTGGGGCAACTGCCCGCCGGAGGGATCCTCTGGATCCTGGGTGCGGTCTCCGGACTCATCGTCCTCAAGGGGCTGTTCAGCGTCGTCCTCCAGTGGGTCGCGACGCGACGGTTCGCCGCGTACGAGCTCGAGATCGGCGACAAGCTCTTCGACGCCTACATCCGCGCCCCGTGGACTGAGCGGCTCAAGCGCAACACCGCGGAGCTCGTGCGGCTCGCGGACGTCGGGATCGGCAACACGACGTCCGGCTTCCTCCTCCCCGTCGCGTCGCTCCCGGCCCTCGCGACGACGTTCCTGGCGGTGCTGACGGTGCTGGTGATCGCGCAGCCCGTGACGGCGGCGATCACCATCGCCTATCTCGGGATCATCGCGCTCTTCCTCTACCTCGCCGTCTCTCGCCGCGCGTTGGTGGCCGGTCGGGTGAACCGCGACTACTCGATCAAGGTCGGCCGGCTGATGACCGAGATGGTCGGAGCGCTCAAGGAGGTCACGCTGCGTGGCCAGGCCCCTGCGGTGGCCAGGGTGGTGCACGAGAACCGCCGCCACTCCACCCGGGCGCGATCGAACATCTCGTTCCTCTCGAGCGTGCCCAAGTACGTCCTGGAGACGGCGCTCGTGGGCGGGTTCGTCCTCGTCGGCGGCGTGACCTTCGCGCTCGACGGGCAGGCGGCCGCCATCAGCGCGGTGGCCTTCTTCGGCGTCGCCGGCTTCCGGATGGTGCCCGCACTCACCGGGTTCCAGGCCGTGATGACCCAGACCGCGTCCACGATCCCTCACGTCCGCGCGGTCATCCTGGACATCCAGGCGTCCCGCGGCTACATCGAGAGGGCGGAGCGGGTCGGGCACGAGCCCATCCACGGCGACCCCACCACGCTCGTGCTCAACGGGGTCTCCTTCACCTACCCGGGTGTCGAGACGCCCGCTCTGCGCGGCGTCGATCTCACGATCCCCCTCGGGACGTCGGTCGCGCTGGTCGGATCCTCCGGCGCGGGCAAGTCGACGCTCGTCGATCTTCTCCTCGGCCTCCTCGAACCGTCCGAAGGCTCGGTCGAGCTGGACGGCGTCCCGCTCCACGAGATTCTCGCGGACTGGCGCTCGCGTGTCGGGTACGTCCCGCAGGACGTTGCGCTCTTCGACGCGAGCGTCGCGCAGAACGTCGCTCTCACGTGGGAGGAGGACTACGACGTCGAGCGGGTGCGGTCGGCGCTTCGAGAAGCACGGTTGCTCGACGTCGTCGACGCCCGCCCCGGGGGGATCGACGCGAGGATCGGAGACCGCGGCGTCGCGCTGTCGGGCGGACAGCGGCAGCGGGTCGGCATCGCGCGGGCCCTGTACGCGCAGCCGCTGGTGCTCGTGCTCGACGAGGCGACGAGCGCCCTCGACTCGCAGACCGAGTCCGAGGTCACGGCGGCGATCAACGAGCTCCACGGCGAGGTCACGGTCATCGCCGTCGCGCACCGGCTGTCGACGATCCGCAACGCGGACATGGTGTGCTTCATGGAGGACGGAACGATCACGGCCCGGGGGACCTTCGACGAGCTCGTCGCCTCGGTCCCGGAGTTCGCCAAGCAGGCGGTGCTCGCCGGGTTGGCGGGCAGCGGCCCCGAGACGGCGCGGTGACCGTGGCGGGATCCTCCTCGCTCCCTGGCGCGCGCGGCGGGCGCAGGCCGCGGATCGCGCTGCTCGTCTTCAACGACGCGTCGACCGACGCCCGCGTGCTCAAGACGGCCGATGCGCTCGCGGCGTCCGGAGCGGTCGTCCGTCTGGTCGCGTTCTCGGCGCACCTCCAGGCACCACCCGGCCTCGTAGCGCGAGGTCGCGACGTCGAGATCCTCAGGGTTCCTGTCCTCGAGCTCGACCACGCACCGGCCCGGGCCGGTGCCTGGGCGCGTCGACAGGTCTCCCTCCTGCGACGCGGGCGTGGAGATGCCACGCCGCCGGTCGGCGCGCCGCGGAGCGACGGCCCGGGCACGACGAACGCCACGCCGGCACCGGTCGAGCTCCGCGGCGCGAAGGGCACGGTCGTCGACCTCTGGATGCGCATGCACCACACGCTGCGGCTGGCGTCGTACCACGCCCGCTCCTACCGCGCCCTGGTGTCGTGGCGACCGGATGCCATCCATGCGAACGACGCGAACACGCTCGTCCCCGCGTGGGCGGCCGCGCGGAGGCTCGGGGTCCCGTTCGTCTACGACTCGCACGAGCTCTGGACCCACCGGATCAAGGCGGGTCACCGCCCGGTGGCACGTCGGTGGGAGGCGTTCGTCGAGAGACGGCTGGCGCCCCGAGCGGCCGCCGTCGTGACCGTCTCCCCGAGCATCGCGCACCGGCTGAAGGACGTGCTGCGGCTTCGCGAGCTGCCGACCCTCGTGCGCAACGTCCCCGTGCGCTCGGGCGAGCCCGACCCCTCCCGGGGCTCGCTGCGACGGCTCGCAGGACTGTCCCCGCAGGATCGCGTCGTCGTCCACATCGGTGCCGTGACGATCGGGCGCGGGCTCGAGCAGCTCTTGTCCGTCCTGACGCACCTGCCCGCCGACGTCCACCTCGTGCTGCTCGGCCCCGCGTCGTCGACCTTCGTGGAGAAGCTCGACCGGCGCGCCGAGAGCCTCGGCGTCGGCCTGAGGGTCCATGCCGTCGGTGCGGTCCCTCCAGAGCAGGTGGCGCAGGCGGCGGCGGACGCGGACGTCTCCGTCGTCTCGATCGAGCCCCTGACCCTGAGCCTGCGCTTCTCGCTGCCGAACAAGCTCTTCGAGTCGCTCCACGCCGGGCTGCCCGTCGTCGCGTCCGACCTTCCCGACATCGGTCAGGTCGTCACCGACGCGGGTGCGGGCGTGGTCGTCGACTTCTCCGACCCGTCGGCTGCGGCGCGCCGGATCCTCGACACGCTCGAGGACGGGGACGCCTACCGCGCGGCGGCGCGGGCGGCGGCGCGCTCCCTCACGTGGCAGTCGGAGGTGCAGAACCTCGTCGAGGTCTACCGGCGGGTGCTCCTGCCCGGCACGGAGCGGCGGTCCCTCGTGCACCGGGCGGTCGCGGCCTGGACGAAGCACCGGCGGAGGCTGCCCGCCGGGCTCGGTGCGGTCGTGGACAGGGCGGTCCACCGGCTCCCCGGTCCTCTCCGGGACGCCTACGACCGTGCGGTGTTCGGGTTCTCCGCCGCGGACGAGGTCGCGCCGCCACCCCTGCCCTCGTCGGGGCGTCGGCTGTACGTCGCGCCGACGAACTACGCGGGGCAGGGAGACGCGTACGCCCGGGCCGTCGAGCGGCACGGGGGCGTGGGCGCCGTCTCGATGAAGGCGTCGCCCGGTCCCGGGACGCTCCTGTTCCCGGCGGACATGGTGGTCGGGAAGTCGGTCTACCTGGCTTCGAGCGGCTGGCAGCGCAGGCAGCGGGAGTACGTCTCGCAGTTCACCCATGTGATCGTCGAGTCGGGCCAGACCCTGTACTCGCCTGCGGTCCCGGGAGCGGTCGAGAGCGAGGTGCGCGACCTCCTGGACCACGGCGTGCGTGTCGCCCTGCTCTTCCACGGCTCGGACGTCCGCCTCCCGAGCGCCCACCTGGAGCGGGAACCGTGGTCGCACTTCGCGCACCCGCCGTTTCTCGGTGCGGAGCGGTACGAGGAGCAGGCGCGACGGAACCGCGCGCTCGCGGACGAGCTCGGGACCGCGGGCGTCCCGACGTTCGTGACCACCCCTGACCTGCTGACCGACGTCCCGTCCGCCCGGTGGGTTCCCGTCGTCGTGGACCCCGCACGGTGGTCGGGCGCCGCGCGCGAGGACGTCCTCATGCGGCGGGTCCCGGTGGTGGTGCACGCGCCGAGCAGGTCCGCGGTCAAGGGGACCGACCTCGTTGAGCCGGGCCTCGTGGAGCTGGACCGCCGGGGTCTGATCGAGTACCGACGGGCCGAGGGCCTGTCCTGGCGCGACATGCCGGCGTTCTACGGCGACGCGGACGTCGTGCTGGACCAGTTCAGGGTGGGGAACTACGGCGTCGCGGCGTGCGAAGCGATGGCCTCCGGGCGCTTGGTGGTCTCGTACGTCTCCACGGACGTGCGCGCCGAGGTGCGACGTGCCTCGGGCCTCGACCTGCCCGTCGTGCAGAGCACCGGCCCGGACGTGGTGCGCGTGCTGGCCGAGATCCTCGAGGACCGCGAGGCCGCACGTGACGTGGCGCTCAGGGGCCGGTCGTTCGTCGCCACCGTGCACGACGGGACACGGAGCGCCGAGGTGCTCAGCGCCTTTGTCGAGGGGGACGCATGACGTCCGAGCTCGTTCCCGTGGGCGCGTTCGACGCCTCCGCGGCCCGTTCGCCGCGGGTCGACGTCGTCGTCGCGGTCCACGACCTGACCCGGCCCGTCGGCAGGGCCGTGGCGTCGGCGGTCGGGCCGGCGGCAGGAAGCCCGACGGGCTCCGTCCGGGTGACGGTCGCGTGCCACGAGCTCGGTGCGGCACGGGTCGCGAACGTCCTCGACCCTCGGCTGGGCTCGTCGGTCCGCCTGCTGGAGGTGCGCGACGGCCTCGGCAGCCCGTCGGGCCCCTTCAACGCGGGGTTCGACGCCGCCACGGCGCCGTTCGTCTCGATCATCGGCTCGGACGACTTTTTCGAGCCCGGTGCGCTGCGCGCGTGGACCGACCGGGCCGAAGCGACCGGCGCGGACGTGGTGATGGCGCGGCTGCGCGCGCAGAGCGGGTCCGGCATCAACACCCCCCGCGCCCGTCCGTTCCGCAGCAGTCGTCTGGACCCGGTCAAGGATCGGCTCGCGTACCGGACGGCGCCGCTCGGACTGCTGCGTCGCGCGACGCTCGACCGGCACGCGCTCCGTCTGGACAGCGGCGTGAAGGTCGGCGGGGACCTTGCACTCGGCCTGCGGCTGTGGGCCCTCGCGGACCGCGTCGAACTCGGCCGTCAGGACCCGGCGTACGTCATCGGCGAGGACGCCGTCACACGCGTGACCACGACGCCGCGCCCGCTCACGGTCACGCTGGCACCGTACGAGTCGCTCCTCGCGCAGACGTGGTTCGCGCGGATGCCTCGGGCGTACCGCCGCGCGGTCGCGATCAAGGTGCTGCGCATCCACGTGCTCGGGGCGGTCGTCGCTCGGGGGCCGGCCGGCTCGTGGTCTGCGGCAGAGACGGCGTACCTGCACGAGGTGGCCCGCGGACTGGTGCAGGTAGAGCGCGGCGTCCTGAGGCCGTTCTCGGTCGCCGACCGCGTGCTGCTCGACGCGTGCCTCGATCCGCGGAGCGACGCGGGCCGCATCGTCACGGCCGTCGCGCGCCGTGCGCAGACGTCGCGGACCGGACGGCTGCTCCCGCCGAACCCGCTCCACGCCCTCGACCGCGAGGGCACGCTCCGCTACTTCGTCGCAGACAGGTTCTGGCGATGAGCGGCCCCGACCAGGGCGCGCTGCGTGTGGCGGTGACGACGGGCCCGGTCTCGATCCCTCCGACCTACTTCGTGGCGGAGCACCTCAGGCACATGCCGGACGTGGACGGGAGGGTCTTCGCGATCGCCGCGGACGTCACGGACCCGCGGCTCCGGGACCTCGTCACAGGGGTCGTGCCGTCCGGGGCGGGGGGGTGGCGGACCGTCCTCAGCTATCAGTCCGCCGTCCCACGGCTCCGCGCGCAGGTGCGTCGGTTCCGACCTGACCTGGTGCACCAGCACTTCGCGACGTGGAGCCTGGCGGGCGCGGGCGCGGCGGCCGACCTCGGTGTCCCGTTCCTGGCGACCCTGCACGGCTACGACGTGTTCCTCCGCTCCGCCCCGGTGAGAGACGTCTGGTCGTTCCTCACGGCGGTCAACCTCCGACGCTGCGCCAGCCGCGCGACGTCGCTCCTCACCGTGAGCGAGTGGCTCGCCGGGGAGGCCGTACGGCGCGGCTACCCGGCGCGCTCGGTGGAGGTGCACTACCAGGGCGTCGACACGGACTTCTTCACGCCCGGGACGCTGCAGGAGACCGAGCTTCCCGAGATCCTGTTCGTCGGCGGGCTCGAGGAGCGCAAGGGCATCCGCGACGCGATCCGGGCCTCGGTCATGCTCTCCGCGGACGTCCCGCACGTCCTGCGCGTCGTGGGTCACGGGAGCCTGGCAGGCGTGGTCGCGAGCGCCGCGCAGGAGCATCCGCACATCCGCCCCGAGGGACTCGTCGACCGTGAGCGCGTGCGGCAGGCGATGCGTTCCGCGGCGGTGTTCGTCATGCCGACCCAGAGCGACGGCGAGTGGCGGGAAGCGGCAGGTCTCGTCACCGCGGAGGCCCAGGCGTGCGGCGTCCCCGCGGTCGTGTACGACTCCGGAGGGGCACCGGAGATGCTCGTCGACGGCGAGACCGGGATCGTCGTCCCCGAGCGGGACACGCGCGCGCTGGCGGACGCACTCCGGGAGCTGCTCGCGCTGGACCAGCGCGAGCGGGCGACGACGGGAGCCCGGGCGCGTCGCTTCGTCGTCGAGGAGCGAGACTCACGGCAGAGCGCCGCCGAGCTGCGGGCGCGCTACGAGCTCCTTACCCACTGACCCACCTTCGAGACCCCTGGAGCGGACCCATGGCCGAGAGCAGCAGGCGGACGATGCTGATCGTGTCGTTCTCCCCGCTGGCGGGAGACGCCCGGGTGCTCAAGCAGATCCGGCACTTCGCCGCCTCGTACGACGTCACCACGTGCGGCTACGGGCCGACACCCCTGGAGGGCGTCGAGCACGTGGCGATCCCCGACGACGCGCGTCACGAGCTCGACGGACGGTTGGTGACGACCCGGGTCTACCCGCTCGTGCACCGTGCCGTCCCGGCGGTGCGGGCGGCCCGCCGCGTCTTGGCGGGTCGTCGCTTCGACGTGGCCATCGCCAACGACCTCGAGACGGTCCCGGTCGCCTTCGACGTCGCCGAGCCGGAGCACGTGCTCGCCGACCTCCACGAGTACTCGCCGCGTCTGCACGAGGACAACCCGGCCTGGGTCCGCCGGATCGCTCCGTACTACCGCTGGCTGGCCCGTCGCTATGCAGCGCGCGCCGGCGCGGCGACGACCGTCGGCGACGGGCTCGCGCGGGCCTACCGCGACGAGCTGGGCGTCGACTGCCGTGTCGTGACGAACGCCGCGCCGTACGCCGCGCTGTCGCCCGTGCCGGTCGTCGAACCGGTGCGGTTGGTCCACAGCGGAGCATGTCTCCGCAAGCGCAACCTGATGCTCCTCCTCGACGCCGTCGACGCGTCCACGACCCCGGTGTCGCTCGACCTCTTCCTCACTCCGAACGACCCTGGCTACCTGGGCGAGCTGCGCGAGCGCGCGGCGCGCAGCGACCGTGAGATCACCGTCCACGACGCGGTGCCGTACGACGAGCTCGTGGCGACGCTCAACCGGTACGACATCGGCGTGCACGTCCTCCCGCCGGTGAACTTCAACAACCAGTGGGCGCTGCCCAACAAGGTCTTCGACTACGTGCAGGCCAGGGTCGCGTTGATCGTCGGTCCGTCGCCCGAGATGGCGGCGGTGGTGCGGGAACGAGGGATCGGCCTCGTGACGGAGGACTTCTCCACGGACGCGCTGGCGCGGGTCCTCGACGCCCTGACCCCTGCGCGTGTCGCGGCGCTCAAGGCCGCCTCGGACGCGTCGGCGCACGACCTGGCGTCGGATGCTCAGGTCGCCGTCTGGGACGAGGTCATCGCGGGGCTCGCCAGGGTCGGTACCCGATGAGCGAACGCCCGTCGGTCCTCGTCCTGTCCTTCTCGAACATCGCGTCCGACGCCCGTGTCCTCAAGCAGGTACGCCTGCTCGCCCAGGACTACGACGTCACGACCTGCGGTCACGGCCCGGCACCCGAGGGAGTCACGGCGCACGTCGAGGTGCCCGCGGACCGCATGGCGTGGGTCAAGGACCGTCGGCTGCTGCTGTTGCGCCGCTACGCGGCGGTGTACCGCAGGAACTCGGCCGTGTCCTGGGCGCGGGAGCATCTCCCGGTCGGCGCGTTCGACGTGGTCCTCGCCAACGACGTCGAGGCGGTTCCGCTCGCGGTGGAGCTCTGCCCCCGTGGTGGCGTGCACGCGGACCTGCACGAGTACGCGCCGGGCCAGAACAGCGAGCTCCGGCGCTGGCGCTGGTTCGTGGCCCCCTATCTCCGTTGGCTCGTGCGGACACGGGTGCGCGGCGCCGACTCGTTCACGACCGTCGCTCCGACACTCGCACGACGCTACGCACGTGACCTGGGCGCCCCGGTCAACGTCGTCGTGAACGCCACGCCCTACGCGGACCTCGCGCCGCACCCAACGGCACGACCGGTCCGTCTCGTCCACAGCGGGGTCGCGCAGCGGAACCGCTCGCTCGAGCTCATGATCGACGCGGTGGAGGCTTCGTCGTCGGACGTCCTGCTCGACCTCTACCTCGTCCCCAACGACCCGGTGTACACCCGCGAGCTCGAGGAACGCGTCGCGGGCTCCGCGCGGGTGCGCGTGCTTCCGCCGGTCGCGTACGACGACCTCGTCGCGACGCTCAACCGCTACGACGTGGGCGTCTTCGTCCTTCCGCCGGTCAACCCCAACTATGCGGCCGCGCTCCCGAACAAGCTGTTCGACTACGTCCAGGCACGCCTCGGCGTCGTCATCGGTCCGTCTGCCGAGATGGAGGAGGTCGTGCGCGGCCATGCGCTCGGAACCGTGACGGAGTCCTTCACCGCCGAGGCGTTGCGCACGATCCTGGACGGCCTCGACGTCGAGAGGGTCGACGAGTGGCGGCGCGCCTCGGACCGCGCCGCCCGCGAGCTCTCCGCGGAGGTCAGGTCGCGGCCGTGGCTCGACGCGGTCGAGGCGCTCGTCGCCAGGAGGCCGGGGTGACCTCGGGCACGACCGACGTCGCGGGTGCTCCGCGCGTCCCGGTCCCGGCGCACGTCGACGCGCCCGCGCGCGGGTCGGCCCCCGACCTCGCGTGGTTGGACTGGCTGCGCGTGCTCGCGATCGTCGGCGTGGTCACCATCCACGTCGTCGGGTCCACGGCGCTCGCGCCCTGGGCGAGGACGTCGCGACTGGGCTGGCTCGCGATCTGGCTCGACATCGGCTTCGTCTTCGTGGTCCCGGTCTTCGTCATGATCAGCGGCGCACTGTTCCTCGACCCGGCTCGGTTTCGTGGCACGGGGGACTTCCTGCGCCGACGCGCGCTCCGCCTGCTGCCGGCACTCCTCGTCTGGCACCTCGTCTACTGGGCGTTCCGGGTGGTGTACCTTGACCAGGAGATCGGCGTCCGGGACTTCCTCGAGTTGACCGTCACAGTCGGCTCTACCCGCACCTCTACTACTTCTGGGTCGTGCTCGGCCTCGTCGTAGTGACGCCGGTGCTCGTGCCGTGGGTGGCCACGGCCCCGCGACGCTCACTCCTCCTCGCGGGGCTGTGCGCCGCGAGCATGCCCGTCCTGACGGTCGCGCTGCGGAACGGCCTCGAGGCCGCGCCCGTGTGGGTCGAGACCCCGTGGACCTGGTGGCTGTTCTATCTCGGCCTCTACCTGCTGGGGAGCGCGCTGCGGGACGTGGTCCTGCGGGGCGTGGCGCTCGTCGCTGCGGGCACCGCCGCGGTCCTGCTGGGCGCGCTGCTCACGTGGCAATGGCGCAACCCCGCGGCGCCCGGTTGGCTGCAGGTCGTCTCGCCCGTCTCCTACTACGGGCTTGGCGTGCACGTGGACGCGGTCCTCGTCCTCCTCGTCGCCCGCGCGCTCGTCAGACCGGGCGGCGTCGGCCGCGTCCTGGCACGTCCGGCTCCCGCGCGGGTCGGGCGAGTGCTCGGCGCGGCCACCCTCGGGGTCTTCTGCTCACACCTCCTCCTGGTACCGGTCGTGGCGGGGATCCCGGCGCTCGGGGGTGACGCGGCCGCGGGGTCCTCCGTCCAACTCGTCGCCCGCGTCGCGTGCGTGCTGGTGATCTCCTACACCGCCACGCTCGTCCTGCGGCGCGTGCCCGTCGTTCGGTCCGTGCTGTAGAGCGGTGCTAGCGTCGCCCTCCGTGCATGCTGATGTCTCCGCTCCCGAACGTGGACCCGACGTCGACGTCGTCGTCGCGGTCCACGACGTCCGTCGCCCCGTCGCACGGGCCGTGGGCTCGGCGCTACGGAACCGGGCGCGCGTGCGCGTCACGGTGGTCTGCCACGAGATCGGGGCGCACTCGGTGGCTCCGCTCCTCGACGGCCTGGGCGAGGGGGTACGCGTCCTGGAGCACCGGGACGGGGTCCGATCGCCGGCAGGCCCGTTCAACCACGGTCTCGACTCTGCCACGGCACCGTTCACGTCCGTCCTGGGCTCGGACGACGCGCTCGAGCCGGGGGCGGTCGACTCGTGGCTCCGGACCGCGCGGCGGGACCGTGCGGACGTCGTCGTCGCACGGGTGCGCCACGAGGCGGGCCCCCCGATGCGGACGCCGCCCGCGCGGCCCTGGCGCCGCGCGCACCTCGACGGGGTCCGCGATCGTCTGGCCTACCGCAGCGCGCCGCTCGGCCTGGTGTCGACGGCTCGGTTCGGCGCCCTGCGCTTCACCCCGGACGTGGAGGTGGGGGAGGACATCTCCTACGTGCACGCGCTGTGGTTCTCCAGTGCGGCCGTGAGTCTCGACCGCGGCCCGGCGTACGTGGTGATGGACGACACTGCGGGCAGGGTCACGAGAGAGTCCAGACCGGTCGGTACCGAGCTCGCCTACGTCCCGCGCGTCGTCCGCGAACTGCGAGACCTGCCGCAGGACGTCCGCGACGCGGTCGTACGGAAGCTCGTCCGTATCCATGTCTTCGGCGCCGTCCACAACCGGCCCGACGCCACGGCCTGGGGGCCCGACGACCGCACCGCGCTCCGGAAGGCCACGGTCGAGCTCCTTGGTGCGGCCCCCCGGGCGGCCGCGCCCTTCTCTCGTGCCGACCGGGCGCTGCTTGACGCGGTCCTGGACACGACGGTCGGAGCCGACGTCCTCGTCGCGGCCTCCGTCGCGCGGCGACGGTTCGGCCGGCCCGGGACGCTCGTGCCGCGCGACGTGCGGTGGTCGTTCCACCGCGAGGCCCCGCTACGGTTCATGGTCGCGTCGGCGCTCGCGGGTCGCTCGCGCCCGACGCGCGGGGCGGGTGCGGCATGAGGATCCTCGTGGTCACGGCGTGGTACCCCAGCGTGGACGACCCCGCGACCGGTGCGTTCGTCGAGAAGGACGTGCTGACGCTGGCGGCCGCGCACGACGTCGAGGTCCTCCATCTCGTCGCGCCCCGCCTCGCGTCCGGCGACCCGTTCTCGGTGCGTGGCGGCGTCGTCGTCCGGCAGGTGCCGATGGACCCTGCGCGGCCCGATCACTGGATCCGCGCGTCCCGGGCGGCGCGTCGTCTCGCGCGGGGGTTCGACGTCGTGCACACGATGGCCTTTCCGTCGCTCCTGCCGTTCCTCGCCCGCCGCCCGGGTGTGCCGTGGGTGCACACGGAGCACTGGTCGGGCATCTCCAACCCGAGCTCGCTCCCCTGGGCGTGGCGGGCAGCCATGCCGTTGCTCGGCCGCGCGCTCGCCCGGCCCGACGCCGTCACGGCCGTGTGCGAGTATCTCGCCCGGCCCGTCGGGCGTCTCCGGCGCGGACCGGTGGAGGTCGTGCCGTGCGTCGTGGAGCCGCCCGACGCCGTGGTGCCCCGGCCGCGGGCGGGCCGGCTCGTGGCCGTGGGCGGTCTCGTACCGGGCAAGGACCCGCTCACGGCCGTCGACGCCCTCGCGCTCCTCGCCGCGGACGTACCGGACGTGTCGCTGACCTGGGTGGGGGACGGGCCGCTGCGCGAGGACGTGCTGCGTCGGGCTGGGGAGCGGGGCGTCGCGGACCGGCTCCGGCTGGTCGGCCGCCTACCCGCACCCCGCGTGTTCGCCGAGCTCGACCGGGCCGACCTCTTCCTGCTGCCCACGCTCCGCGAGAACTTCTGCGTCTCTGCCGCGGAGGCGCTCGTCCACGGCCGGCCTGTCGTCGCCGGCGCGAACGGTGGTCACGCCGAATACCTGGACCCCGCGGTGGGAGAGCTGGTGGGCACGCAGTCCGGGGCGGCGTACGCGCGTGCGGTGTGTGCCGTCCTCGGACGGACCGCCGAGCTCTCCGCCGCGGACGTCGCCGCGACGGTCGGTGACCGCTTCTCGGCCGCGACGGTACGTCGGGGCTACGAGTCCGCGTACCGGCAGGTCATGCGCTGACCTCGCCCGGCGCGTCACGGAGCAGCACGTCGATGACGCGCTCCGCCGCGCGCCCGTCCCCGTACGGCGCGGCTCCGGTCGCTTCTGGCGCAGGACGGGTCACCGCGTCGCGGACCTGGTCCGGCTGGGCGAGGACGTTCCAGCCGAGTTCGACGGTCTCCACCCACTCGGTCTCGGTCCGCAGCGTCGTGCACGGGACGCGCAGGAGGAAGGCCTCCTTCTGCAGGCCGCCGGAGTCGGTGACGACGCCGGCGCTGGCGGAGACCGCCGCCACGAGGTCCGGATAGGCGAGCGGCGAGCGGGGACGGAGAGCTCCCGTCTCGAGCTCGATACCGTGCTCGGCGCACTTCGCGACGAGACGAGGGTGGGCGAGCAGCAGGACGGGCCGGTCGAGCCCTGCGAGGCTGGCGACGAGGTCGCGGAGCCGCGCGGGGTCGTCGGTGTTCTCGGCACGGTGCAAGGTCGCGAGGTAGTACCCCCCGGGTTCGAGGCCGGCCTCGGCGAGCAGCGGGAGCGGGCGGTCGGCAACGGCGTCGCGTACCTGGTGGAGGACGTCGGTCATGACGTCCCCGACGAGCACGGAGCGTGCCGCGAGCCCCTCGGCGGCGAGGTGGTCCATCGCCACCTGCGTCGGCGCGAGGCACAGGTCCGCGGCGTGGTCGGTGAGCACGCGGTTGTGCTCCTCGGGCATCCGACGGTTGAAGGACCGCAGTCCCGCCTCGAGGTGCGCGATCGGGCGATGGAGCTTGACGGCGCTCAAGGCCGCGGCGAGCGTCGAGTTGGTGTCTCCGTAGACGAGCACCCAGCTTGGGGCGTGAGCGTCGAGGACGGCGTCGAGCGCACCGAGGATCGCTCCGGTCTGGACGCCGTGGCTCCCGGACCCGACACCGAGGTGGACGTCCGGGTCGGGGATGCCGAGCTCCGAGAAGAAGACGTCCGAGAGCATCGGGTCGTAGTGCTGCCCCGTGTGGACGATGACGTGCTCGACGCCGGCGGCGGTCGCGGCGTGGGCGATCGGGGCGAGCTTGACGAACTGCGGGCGCGCGCCCACGACGCTGAGGATCTTCACGGACATCGATGCTAACGGGAGCCGGGCGTCAGGCTCCGCAGGGCACTCGTCGAGAGGTCGCCCTCGCGGCTGGCGTGCCCGTCGACGGCCCCGCGTGGGTGTCGGTCGGACAGCGGCTTCCTCCCCGCGTTCGGGAACGCTACGATCACGGCGCTCGGGGGGCCGTCGTCGACGGGTTCACCCGTTTCGAGCAAATCGTCGAGGAAGTCGAGATGCCCATGGCAACAGGAAGTTCGCGCACGGCCCGGTCCCGGGTCGTTGCGTTCGCGTGCGCGGTGGCGACGGTCACCGCGGGTGCCCTCTTCGCAGCTCCCGCCCAGGCCGCTCCCAGCACCCCGGACGGCGCCGACGCGGCGCTCGTCGCGGCCGCCCAGGAGCGGGTCGCCCACCTCCGGGCCTTCCGTCCCCAGGACACCGAGCCCGTTGACTCGGTCGCCGTCGAAGCCCTCGCCGCTCGGGCGTTCGGGGCCGAGCCCGCCGCGCTCGCCGTCGCGGCGGACGAGAGCGTCGACCGCGTGTACGGCCAGAACCGCTGGGAGACCGCCGTCGCCGTCTCGCACCTCTACGGCCTCGGCGACGGCGGGCGGTCCGGTGTCCTGAACGGTCGCATCGACGCCGACGAGCAGGCGGCGCCGGTGGTGTACGTCGCGAGCGGGATGGGCTACGCCGACGCGCTGTCGGCGGCGCCGGCCGCGGCGTTCAACCGCGGCCCGCTGCTCCTGACCCCGGCCGCCGCGATCCCGGAGGTCGTGCTGTGGGAGATCGAGCGCCTCCACCCGGCACGGATCGTCGTCGTCGGCGGAACCGCCTCGGTGTCCGACGCGGCGTACGCGCAGCTCGCGGCGATCCAGCCGAACATCCGGCGGGACGCCGGTCGGGACCGCTATGAGACGTCGCGCGTCGTGGTCCAGCGCGGCTTCGACTACGCCGCGCGCGGGATGGACGCCTCGAGGATCGCGTACCTCGCCAGCGGCACGGGCTACGCCGACGCCCTCGCGGCGAGCGCGGCCGCGGCGACGGTCGGTTCGCCCGTGGTGCTCGTCGACGGGCGGGCGACGACGGCCGACGCGGCGACGACGGTCCTCCTGCGCGACAGGCTCGGCGCGGAGTACCTCTTCCTCGCGGGCGGGGCGGCGTCGATCTCGTCGGCCTACGAGCGCAACCTCCTGGCTCAGCCCTGGGTGACCGTCCCGACGCGACTCGCCGGCAACGACCGGTTCGGCACCGCGAACGCGATCAACGCCTACCTCTTCGGCCTGCTCCACGCCGACGGCGTGCTGACGCCGGGCTCCGTGAACTACACCTCCGGCCTCAACTTCCCGGACGCCCTCTCAGCAGGGGCTATGGCGGGATACTTCTTCGAGCCGCTCTACCTGTCGCTGCCGTCGTGCATCCCTGCGCAGGCCGTGCGTGACCCGCGTTCGTGGGGAGTCACGAGCTTCTACGTCATCGGCGGCCCGGGCGTGCTCGATGCCGCCGTGGAGAACCTGACGACCTGCTGAGTCGCCCGGCCCTCGGTAGCCGGGGCCCTCGGACACCTCGTCCGGGGGCCCCGGTACGCTCCTGCCCGTGGCCTCCCCCCCTCCTTCCACCCCGGTGCCCTCCCGCGAGGCCATCGCGGCGTCGTCGCGGCTGCCGACCGCCGGCGTCACCGGCCTCGAATGGGTCTCGTGGCTTCGTGTCCTCGCGATCGCCGCCGTCGTGTGCATCCACGTCGTCGGTCACGACGCCATCGTCGACGGCGCCCGGGGGACGTTCCACGGCAACCTGGCGATCTGGCTCGACTTCGGATCGGACTATGCCGTCCCGGCGTTCGTCCTGGTCAGCGGGGCGTTGCTGCTCGACCCAGCACGGTATGCCGGGGCCGGGGCCTTCCTGCGCAAGCGAGCGCTGCGCCTGCTCCCCGCCGTGGTCGTGTGGCACCTGGTCTGGTGGGCCTTCTGCGTGGCGGTGCTGGGCGAGAACCTCGGCGTGCGCGCGTTCGTCGAGCAGTCCGCGACGGGGCGGCTCTACACCGCGCTCTACTTCTTCTGGATCGTGCTCGGGCTCGCGCTGGTCACCCCGGTGCTCGTGCCGTGGGTGAGCACGACAGGACGACGCCCGGTGTGCGTCGCCGGAGCCGCACTCGTCGGGATGACGGCTGCGTCCGCAGCCGCCGAGGGTGTCCTCGGGCTACCGGTCGCGTGGGTGCACACGGCCTGGACGTGGTGGATCCCGTACCTCGGCCTCTACCTGCTGGGCTGGGGCCTGCGCGACGTCGTGCTGCGCGGCTGGGTCCTCGCCGCGGCAGCCGTCGGCGCGGCGGGGATCGGCGTGGTGCAGTGGTGGCTCTGGGAGAACCCTGCGGCACCGGAGCTCGTGCGCCAGCTCCTGCCGACGACGTACTACGGCGTCCAGGTCCAGGTCTACGCCGTCCTCGTGTATCTCGTCGTCAAGAGCGTGGTGAGGCCGGGCGGTCTGCTCGGTCTGCTGGCCACGCCTCGCGCCGCTGCGGTTGGTCGTGTCGCGGGAGACGCGACGCTCGGCGTGTTCGTGCTCCACCTGATCGTGTGGAACCTGATGCTGGCGCTGCCTGTCCTGGGGGGCGCCAAGGCGGCGGGCTCGGCCCCGCTGATGCTCGGGCGTGTGGTCTTCGTCCTCGTGGTGACCTACGCGATCGTGCTCCTGCTCCGCCGGGTCCCGGTCGTCCGACGCGTCCTGTAGGCGCGTCAGGACGCGGCGCTTCTCCCGGGCCGTGATCTGGGCTAAGTTCCCTTCGTCCGCATTCTGTGTCGAGGCGGACATTCCGCGCATCCCTAGGAGGCGATCCCGTGGCGCGTCACTCTGCACGGACCACACCGAGGCCGAGCGTCACGAAGAGTGCGCCGGTGTCGGCACGTTCCGTCGCGGGCAAGGCTCTCTCGTACGGCGTCACCCCGTTGCTCGTGCTCTCCGTGGTGCTCGCACCGGCGGGGAGCGCCCTGCCCCGGTCGTCCGTGCTCGAGCCAACGGCGGGGCAGGCTGACGCGCCACCGGTCGCCGCCGCCCTGCCCCAGGTGGGTCCTCAGGCGGCTCAGGTCGAGACGCACGACGTCGCCGAGAACGGTGCCGTCGCCGTCGCGGAGAGCTTCCAGACCGCCGCCGTGACGTGGTCGTCCGAGATCGACGCAGCCGTGCCCGAGATCCGGCTGCGCGCGCGGGCCGTCGACGGGTCGTGGGGTCCATGGACCCACGTGGACCGGGCGACAGACGGAGCGGACGCCGCGACGAGCGACGTCGTGTCGTCGAGCACCGTGTACGTGGGCGACTCGGACGCGGTGGAGATCGCCACCGTCGACGACGACGCGACCCTGCCCGACGGCGTCCAGGTCACGACGGTCTCCTCCGAACCGACAGGCTCGGCGGCCGCACAGAGGTCCGGGGCCGCGCCGGTGGCTGGGGCCGCTGCGGTCTCGGCTGCGGAGACCCCCTTCCCGACGATCATCACGCGTGAGCAGTGGGGCGCGGCTCCGGCGTCCTGCGCCTGGGGCTCGGCAGCGACGCTCAAGGGCGGTGCGGTCCATCACACGGTGAACGCGAACGACTACACGTCGATGGCCGAGGCCATGCAGATCATCAGGAACGACCAGGCGTTCCACCAGTCCGGGAACGACTGGTGCGACATCGGCTACAACTTCCTGGTCGACAAGTGGGGGAACGTCTACGAGGGGGCCGATGGCAGCATCGAGCGAGCGCTCATCGGAGCGCACACCGGTGGCTTCAACACGGGCACGGTCGGGGTAGCGATGGTCGGCACCTACACGAACGTGGCACCCTCGACGGCGCAGCTCGACGGCGTCGCGAAGATCATCGCCTACCGGCTCGCGCAGTACGGCGTCGACCCGGCAGGGAAGGCAACGTTCACCGCGGCGAGCAGGACGGCCGGCGGCCGGTTCGAGGCCGGACAGTCGGTGGTCCTCCCCAAGGTCTTCGGTCACCGGGACACCCATCAGACCGAGTGCCCCGGCACGCTCGCCTACGGGAAGCTGTCGTACATCCAGAGCCGTGCCTCCCAGTACTTCGGAGAGCTCGGCACCGCGGTCGAGCGGATCTCGGGTGCCGACCGGTTCGCGACGTCCGCGGCGATCTCGGCCGCCACCTTTGCGCCCGGGGTGAAGGTCGCGTACGTCGCGAACGGCATGGCGTTCCCGGACGCGTTGTCCGGAGGACCGGCCGCTGCCGCCTCCGGTGCCCCGATGCTCCTGGTCGGGCCCACGACGGTGCCGAACCCCGTCGTGGACGAGCTCAAGCGGCTCCGACCGGAGCGGATCGTCGTCCTCGGCGGTGCCGGGGTGGTCTCCGCGGACGTGGTCACCCAGCTGAAGAGCCTGACGGCGACAGGGCAGGTGAGCCGCCTCTCCGGGGCCGACAGGTTCGCCACCTCGGCGGCGATCTCGACTGCCACCTTCGCCCCCGGAGTCGAGGTGGCCTACGTCGCGAACGGTCTGGCGTTCGCGGATGCGCTCTCCGGCGCCCCCGCGGCGGGGGCTCGGAAGGCGCCGGTGCTGCTCATCAGCCAGAACGCCGTCCCCGGGTCGGTCGCGGCCGAGCTCCGGCGGCTGCGTCCGGGCCGGATCGTCGTGCTGGGAGGCACCGGTTCGGTCTCCGCCGCCGTCGCGAAGCAGCTCGCCGAGTACACCCCGTCGAAGAGCGTGACCCGCGCCGCGGGAGCGGACCGCTCCGCGACGTCGGCCGCGATCTCGGCCGCGACGTTCGACCCTGGTGTCCCCGTCGTCTACGTCGCGAACGGGCTCAACTTCCCGGATGGGCTCTCCGGAGCGCCCGCGGCCGGAGCGGGTGGTGGGCCGGTGCTCCTCACCGTGAGGGACAGCCTTCCCGCTGCCGTGGCGGCGGAGCTCGAGCGGCTCGACCCCGCGCGGATCGTCGTGCTCGGTGGTCCGGGTGTGGTGTCCGACCCCGTGCGCGCCGCGCTCGCCGGGTACCTGAGCGAGCCCGCGCCCTGACCCACGCGCTCGGACGTGCCGCTCCTCGTCGAGGTGAGCGACCGGCTGCCGCGATGATCGGCGCCTCGCGTATCCTGCACGGTGGTCCGACCGCTCGACGCTGAACGACACCGTCGCGGTCCCCCGGATCCGGGACACGCTGCCGGACCGACCACCCGCTCGCCGGAAGGAACACTCGATGCGCATCGCCGTCGTCGCCCTGGGGAAGATCGGCCTTCCCCTGGCCGTCCAGTTCGCGTCCAAGGGACACGAGGTGATCGGAGTCGACGTCAACGCCGGTACGGTCGCCACGGTCAACGAGGGCCGGGAGCCGTTCCCGGGCGAGGCGTACCTCGCCGAGAAGCTCGCGGAGCTGGTCCCGGCCGGACGGCTGCGCGCGACCACCGACTATTCCGAGGCGATCCCGGGTGCCGACGCCGTCGTGCTCGTGGTCCCGCTGTTCGTCGACGAGGAGACGGCAGCGCCGGACTTCGGCTGGATGGACGCCGCGACGAGGTCCCTCGCGGAGCACCTGACGCCGGGGACGCTCGTCTCGTACGAGACGACGCTCCCCGTCGGCACGACGCGGAACCGGTGGAAGCCGATGCTGGAGGAGATCTCGGGACTGGTGGAGGGAGAGGACTTCCACCTGGTGTTCTCGCCGGAGCGCGTGCTCACGGGTCGGGTGTTCGCCGACCTGCGCAAGTACCCCAAGCTCGTCGGTGGGTTGTCCCCCGAGGGCGCCGTGCGCGCCCGCGAGTTCTACGAGGCCGTGCTCGACTTCGACGAGCGCCCGGACCTGGACCGCCCGAACGGCGTCTGGGACCTCGGCTCGGCCGAGGCGTCCGAGCTCGCGAAGCTCGCCGAGACGACCTACCGCGACGTGAACATCGGCCTCGCCAACCAGTTCGCGCTGTTCGCCGACAAGCAGGGGATCGACGTGCACGCCGTCATCGACGCGAGCAACTCCCAGCCGTACAGCCACATCCACCGGCCCGGCATCGCCGTCGGCGGGCACTGCATCCCGGTGTACCCGCGGCTGTACCTGTCGGTCGACCCCGACGCGTCCATCGTGCGCGAGGCCCGCGCGGTCAACGTATCCATGCCGGAACGCGTCGTGGCTCGTGCGACCGACCTTCTGGGGTCGCTCGACGGTCTGAACGCCGTCGTGCTCGGTGCCGCGTACCGCGGCGGGGTGAAGGAGACGGCGTTCTCCGGGGTCTTCGCCACCGTCCGGGCGCTGGAGGAGCGGGGTGCGTCGGTCCGCGTGCACGATCCTCTCTACTCCGACGCCGAGCTCGCCGCGCTCGGACTCGCGCCGTTCCACCTGGGTGACGAGGCGGACGTCGTCGTGGTCCAGACCGACCACGCCGACTACCGTCAGGTCGGTCGCGAGAGCGTGCCCGGCGCGCGCCTCGTCGTCGACGGTCGTGGGGTCACGGACGCCGGGCGCTGGGCCGGGGTGCCGCGCGTCGTGCTCGGGCGGGGCGACGCCCCCGACGCGGCCTGAGCCGCCGGACGGACCTCCCTCCGCGCGACGCCCGTCCGCCCGCCGGCAGGGCTCCTGACCTGCGCAGCCACCCTCAGCGGGTGGACTATCCTGCACGAGCGCCCTCGCCCGTCCCTGTCCAGCAGATCCCGAGGTTCTCCATGCGAATCGCCGCGGTCGTCGTCGCCTACGACCGACGTGACCTGCTCGTCGAGGCGCTCGACGCGCTCGCCGCGCAGACCCGTCCGCTCGACGCCGTCGTCGTCGTCGACAACGCGTCCCACGACGACTCGGCCGCGGTGGCGGGGGAGCACGTGGTGGGGGCGGACGTCGTCGAGCTGTCGCGCAACACCGGCGGGGCGGGCGGCTTCGCGGTCGGCCTCGCGCACGCGGTCGAGGCGCACGGGGCCGACCTCGTGTGGCTCATGGACGACGACACGATCCCGACGCCGACGGCTCTCGCCGAGCTGCTCGCCGCGCGCGACGCCTACCCGGGGCCGGTCGCGCTGCTGGGCAGCCGCGTCGTCTGGCACGACGGGCGGGACCACCCGATGAACACGCCGCGCCGACGGCCGGGAGCGTCCGCGGAGCAGATCGCGCACGCGCGCGAGGCCGGTGCGATGCCGGTGCGGTCGTCGTCGTTCGTCTCGATGCTCGTGGATTCCCGTGCGGTCCGGCACCACGGGCTGCCGGTCGCCGACTACTTCATCTGGAACGACGACTTCGAGTACTCGGCCCGGTTGCTGCGACGGGGGACGGGCCTGCACGTGCCCGCGTCCGTCGTCGAGCACCGGACCAAGAAGTTCGGGTCGACGGACGCGGACCCGGGCGAGCGCTTCTACTACGAGGTGCGCAACAAGCTCTGGATGCTGCTGCGGTCGCCGTCGCTCTCCCCGGAGGAGCGCGTCCTCTACCTCGGGGCGTCGCTGCGTCGGTGGGCGCGCACCTTCCGTGGCTCCCGGAACCGTGACCTCCTGCGTTCGGCAGGTCTGCGCGGTGCGCGCGACGGGCTGCTCCGCGGTCCGCGGCGCAACGCCGCGGTGCTGGCGGAGATGGGCGCGGTGACGACGGAGGTCGACGCGCTCGACGTCGGGCGCGGGCGGCGGGGGCCCGCGGCATGACCGACGCGTCGCTGCCACCGTTCTCGCTCCTGCTGCCGGTCTACCACGGTGACGACGCCGCCCACCTGCGCCGGGCCTTCCGGTCGGCGACGTCGGAGCAGGACCTCCCGCCCGACGAGGTGGTGCTCGTCCAGGACGGACCGGTGGGTCCCGCGCTCGGCGAGGTCGTCGCCGAGATCGAGTCGGTGGGGCAGAAGGTGACCGTCGTCCGGCTCGAGCGCAACGTGGGGCTCGCGCTCGCGCTCGAGGCGGGGCTCGCGCGGTGCAGCCACGAGATCGTCGCCCGCACGGACGCCGACGACGTGTGCCGGCCCGAGCGGTTCGCGCGCCAGATCCCGCTCGTCGCCGAGGGGTACGACATCGTCGGGTCCGCGATCCAGGAGTTCGTCTCCGAGGACGAGCCGGGCCTCGTGCGGGTACCGCCGCTGTCGAGCAGCGACATCGACTCGGGGGCGCGCTTCCACTCGCCGTTCAACCACCCGACGGTCGTGTACCGCCGGTCCGCGGTCGAGGCCGCGGGCGGCTACCAGGATCTGCCGCTCCTCGAGGACTACTGGCTGTTCGCCCGCATGCTCGCCCGTGGGGCCCGCGGCCGCAACCTCCCCGAGCCGCTCCTGCTCTACCGGGTGGGTGCGGGCGCGTACGCGCGGCGCGGCGGGACACGCCTGCTGCGGTCGGAGATCGAGCTCCAGCGCCGGATGCGGCGCATCGGCTTCACGTCGCGGGCACAGGCGCTGCGCAACGTCGTCGTACGGGGTGGGTACCGTCTCGTCCCGGAGAAGGTCCGGACGGCGCTGTACCGCACGTTCCTGGCGGACCGGAGAGGTTGAACGATGGCCGAGTGGCTCGCGACGTGGCCCGTCGCCGTCGCCTCCGTGCTCGTCCTGTTCCTGCCGGGCATCCTGCCCGCGTACGCGCTGGGGCTGCGCGGCCTCGTCGCGCTGGGCTCGGCACCTCTGCTCGGCGGCGGCGCGATCGGGGTCGTCGCGATCGTCGCAGGCGCCGCCGGGGTGCCGTGGGGGACCTGGCCGGTCGTCGCCGGGAGCGTCGTGATCGCCGCCGTCGCGCTCCTGCTCCGGCGGGCGTGCGGCCCGTGGGCACCCCGCCCCCGCGGCCCCCACCCGTCGCGACGCCTGCTCGCGGCGGTGGTGCTCGTGACGAGCGTGACGGCGGTCGTGCTCCAGGTGCGGCGCACGCTCGTCGCGGTCGGGGGACCGGATCGCGTGGCCCAGACCTTCGACACCCCGTTCCACCTGAACTCGGTCGCCCTCGTCCTCGATCGAGGCGACGCGTCCTCGCTCCACATGAACCTGACCGTCCCGGACACCCCGACGGCGTTCTATCCCGGTCTGTGGCACGGGATCGTCTCCCTGGTGGTCCAGCTCACCGGTACGGACATCGCCGTCGCGGCGAACTGGGTCTCGGTCCTCGTCGGCTCGGTCGTCTGGGTCGCGGGACTGCTCGCCCTCGCCCGGACGTTCCTGGGGACGTCGCCCGTGCTGCTCGGCCTGGTCGCGCCGCTGTCCTTCGCGTTCACGCAGTACCCGAACCGGCTGTTCTCGTTCGGCCTGCTGTACCCGAACTTCCTCTCCTACGCGGTGCTTCCCGCAGCCCTCGCGCTGTGCGTCCTGGCGCTGGTCCGCAGGACGGGCCCCCGCCGCCTGCCGCCCGCGGCAGGTGCCCTGCTCGGCATGGTCACTCTCGTGCTCGCCCAGCCGAACGGGCTGTTCGCGCTGTGGTACGTCGTCGTCCCGGTGGTCGTGACGGCCCTCGTCCAGACGACGGGGCGGTTGCGGCGCCGTGGCCACGGCCCGGTGGTCGCGGCGCTCCCGGCGGTGCTGACGGTGGCGGGTGCGGGGATCGGATACTGGGCGCTGGGACGGGTGTCGATGATCGACCAGTTCCGCGAGAAGAGCTCCTGGGAGGTGACGGCGTCGTGGCGGCACGCGGCGCGCGAGGTCCTCGACCTGACGGCGATGCACCCGTCGACCACGCCGAACTTCCCCGAGCCGGAGAACCTCGCGACGGGGGTCCCCAACCTGGTCGTGGCGGGTCTCGTCGTCCTCGGTGCCGTGGTGTGCCTGACCGTCGCGCGCTGGCGGTGGCTGCCCTTCTCCTACGGGATCGTCGCGGTCCTCTACGTCGTCGTCCGCGGCGTCGACAGCCCGCTGCGCCCCCTGCTCACGGGCTACTGGTACGCGGACCCGCAGCGCATCTCGGCGCTCCTGCCGCTGCTCGGCGTGCCGCTCGCGGTCGTCGGTGCGGGCTGGGCGGTGACCGCGCTGCTCCGCCTCGCGCGGGTGCCGACCGGCCCGTTCTCGCTGCACCCGGACGGACGGCGTGCGGCGCTCGTCGTCGCTGCCGTCACCGTGGTCCTCGCGGTCGCCGTGTCGGTCCTGCTCCCGCGCACCGCCACGATGCGCGAGTCCTTCGCCTACGTGTCCCACGTGTACCGGGTCGACCCGTCCGCAGAGGGGTCTGCCGGGCTGCTCGACGCGGACGAGATCGAGATCCTGGAGACGGTGGCCGAGGTCGTCCCGGAGGGCGTGGCCGTCGTGGGCAACCCGTGGGACGGGAGCTCGCTGACGTGGGCGCTCGCCGGGCGCGAGTCGGTCTTCCCGCACACGGGGATCCGGCTCGACGAGGACCGGCTCCTCGTCGCGGGCCACCTGCGCGACGCCCTCACCGACCCGAGCGTCTGCGAGGCCGTCGAGGACCTCGACGTCGGGTACGTCATGCGCGGCGGTCGGCTGCTGTGGGGGACTCCTCCGGCAGGGTTCGAGGGTCTCGACGGCCTCGTCGAGGCCGGTGTCGGCGAACTCGTCGCCCAGGAGGGCGACGCCCGCCTCTACCGCATCACCGCGTGCGGGCTCGAGGGCGACGGCGGCTCGTGAAGGTCCTGTGGCGGCTCTGCGGGGCCGACCACGCCGTCCGTCCGGCACCTGCCGAACGGCTACGCTAGTGCGGCTGTCTTCCAAGACTAGGAGTATGTGTGGACGCGGATCTTGTCGTCGTGGGCTCGGGGTTCTTCGGCCTGACGGTCGCTGAGCGGATCGCCGAGGAGTACGGCCGGAAGGTCCTCGTGATCGACCGACGGCCGCACATCGGGGGCAACGCCTTCAGCGAGGCGGAGCAGACGACGGGGATCGAGGTGCACCGCTACGGCGCCCACCTGTTCCACACGTCCAACGAGCGCGTCTGGGAGTACGTGAACCGCTTCACGGCGTTCACGAGCTACGTGCACCGCGTGTACACCACGCACCGCGGCGAGGTGTTCCCGATGCCGATCAACCTCGGCACGATCAACCAGTTCTTCCGCTCCGCGCACGGCCCCGACGCGGCGCGCGCGCTCGTCAAGGAGCTCTCCGCGGAGCTGGGCGGCAAGAGGCCGGCGAACCTCGACGAGCAGGGCGTCTCCCTCATCGGACGGCCCCTCTACGAGGCGTTCATCCGCGAGTACACCGCGAAGCAGTGGCAGACGGACCCGCGCGACCTGCCCGCGTCGATCATCTCGCGGCTGCCCGTGCGCTACACGTACGACAACCGGTACTTCAACGACGCGCACGAGGGCCTGCCGGTCGACGGCTACACGGCCTGGCTCGAGCGGATGGCCGACCACCCGAACATCGAGGTCCGCCTGGGCGTCGACTTCTTCGACACGACGCAGCCGGTCAACAAGGAGAACGTCGTCGGCAACGTCCCCGTGGTCTACACGGGGCCCGTGGACCGCTACTTCGACTACGCCGAGGGCGACCTGTCGTGGCGCACGCTCGACTTCGAGGAGGAGGTGCTCCCGGTCGGCGACTTCCAGGGCACCTCCGTCATGAACTACGCGGACGCGGACGTCCCGTACACCCGGATCCACGAGTTCCGGCACTTCCACCCCGAGCGCGACTACCCGACGGACAAGACCGTCATCATGCGCGAGTTCTCGCGGTTCGCGCAGCGCGAGGACGAGCCGTACTACCCGGTGAACACGGCTGCAGACCGGGAGCGCCTCCTGCGCTACCGCGACCTCGCGGCCGCGGAGCGCGACGTCCTGTTCGGGGGACGTCTCGGCACCTACAAGTACCTCGACATGCACATGGCCATCGGCGCTGCCCTGTCGATGGTGGACAACAAGCTCGCGCCGCACTTCGGCGGCGGGGCCGAGATCCAGAGCGGAGGAGTCGAAGAGTGACCGTCGCCCCCCAGGAGGCGTTCGTCGAGCCCGGCAAGGGAGCCGGGCTGCTCGACGTCCTCCGCCGCCGATTCCTCGCGCGCCTGCTGGTGCGCAAGGAGCTCCGGGTGCGGTACCGAGGATCCTTCCTCGGCCTGCTCTGGTCGTACGTGAAGCCGGCCGTCCAGTTCGTCGTCTTCTACTTCGCCGTGGGCGTCTTCCTGCGGATGAACGAGAACGTCGAGGACTTCGCCGTCTACCTGTTCTCCGGCGTCGTCGCCGTCAACTTCTTCAGCGAGGCGTTCGGCAACGCCACCCGCTCGATCGTGGGCAACGCCGCCCTGGTCAAGAAGATCTACCTGCCGCGTGAGCTCTTCCCCGTCGCGTCGGTCTGGGTCGCCGTCGTGCACTTCCTGCCGCAGCTCGTGGTGCTGATCCTCGGTGCGCTGATCGCGGGGTGGCAGCCGTCGCTGTTCGAGCTCGGTGCGGGTCTGCTCGGGATCGTCATCATCGCCGTCCTCTCGCTCGGCCTCGGCCTGCTCTTCGGGGCGCTGAACGTGCTGTTCCGCGACGCCGAGAACATCGTGGACCTGATGCTCATGGTCGCCACCTGGCTCTCGCCCGTGCTGTACCAGTGGCAGAACGTCAGGGACGCCATCGGGGACGGCGTCCTGTGGTGGATCTACCAGGCGAACCCCATGACCGCCGCGGTCGAGCTGTTCCACCTGTGCTTCTGGTTCCCCGGGACCGACCGGACGGGTGCCATGCCTCCGGGCCTCCTGTGGTCGACGATCTCCGCGGTCGTCCTCTCGTTCCTCGTCCTCCTCGCCGGACAGGTCGTCTTCCGGCGACTCGACGGCCGATTCGCCCAGGAGCTCTGACGTTGTCCACCATGGTCGAGACACAGCAGGCACGGATCGTCGTGGCCGGGATCGGCAAGCGGTTCGTCCTGCAGCACACCCACACGCTGAAGGACCGTGTCGTGCGCGCCATCGTCCGTCGCGGCGAGAAGCAGTCGTCCGACTTCGTGGCGCTGCACGACGTGAGCTTCGAGGTCGACGACGGCGAGGCGGTCGCGCTCCTCGGCCTCAACGGCTCCGGGAAGAGCACGCTGCTCAAGCTCATCTCGGGCGTGATGCGGGCAGACTCCGGCCGGGTCGGGGTCCGGGGCAAGATCGCAGGCCTGATCGAGGTCGGAGCGGGGTTCCACCCCGACCTGACGGGGCGGGAGAACGTCTACCTCAACGGCGCGATCCTCGGCATGACCGAGGCGGAGATCGACTCGAAGTTCGACGCGATCGTTGCCTTCAGCGAGATCGAGTCGTTCATCGACACCGAGGTCAAGTTCTACTCCTCCGGCATGTTCCTGCGGCTCGCGTTCGCCGTCGCCGTGCACACTGATCCCGACGTGTTCCTCGTCGACGAGATTCTGGCGGTCGGCGACGAGCCCTTCCAGAAGAAGTGCTTGGCGAGGATCCGCGAGCTCAAGGCGAGCGGCAAGGCGCTCGTGATCGTGAGCCACGACCTCAACATGATCGAGCAGCTGTGCGACCGGGCGATCCTGCTCGAGCACGGGCACGTCGTCAGCGACGGGCCGGTCGGAGACGCGATCGCCCACCTGCGAGGAGGAAACGGATGAGTGGACCCGACGTGAGCGAGACGCAGGGCGTGGAGGTGGAGATCGCTGCCGCGCTGACGCGTCGACTAGGGGGACGCGTCGCACGGGTCAGCCTGACCGAGACGGGACGGGGGATCGCGCAGAGGCTGGGGGCCGCGTGGTTCGACGCTGCGGTCCGCAGCCTCGCCCTGGCTCACCCCGGGGCTCCGCTCGAGCTCCTCGTCGTCTCGAGCGAGCACGAGCCCTTCCCCGCCCCGATAGACGTGGACCCAGCCGTCGCCGGCGGCCGCTTCGCCGAGGGCGACGCGGTCGGACGGGTCTCGGTCGAGGGTGAGCCCGGACGCCAGGAGGCGGTCGGCCGTACTCTCGTGGTCCCGACGACGACGCTCCTCGACGAGGCGGGCGAGTTCCACTTCCTCCAGCCCGACTCGCTCAAGCGTCGGGTCGTCGGTGGCGTGTACAAGAAGATCTACGAGAAGGCGCCGCTCCTTCTCGACGAGTGGCGTCAGGGGCGCAACACCCGTGTCGAGCACCGGCGTTCGGTCCTCCGCCCCCAGGTCGAGCACCTCACCACCGCCGGCGGCTCCCCGCTGACGACGGGGGAGGAGCCGGTGGCGTGGATCGCGATGCACTGGTTCGAGTCCGGCGGGGCCGAGTCGTGGGCCGTGCAGTCCGCCGAGCTCGCCGCGGCCGCCGGCTACCGGGTCGTGGTGACCGCGGACGTGGCCGCTCCGCAGCGCCAGCTCGACAGGATGCTCGAGATCACCGACGACGTCTTCGTCGCGGCGAACTCCCTCGCCGAGGAGGACTGGGGCGCGTTCCTCACCGCCCTCGTCCGCACGTACCGGCCGACGCTGCTGCACGTGCACCACTCGCGCCGTGCGTACGCGTTCCTGCCTGAGCTCCGTCACGTCGCGCCGTCCGTGGAGGTGCTGGACAGCACCCACATCGTCGAGCACCGTACGGGCGGGTTCGTCCGTCAGAGCATCGAGCTCTCGGACCTGATCGACGAGCACCACGTGATCTCGCCGGAGCTCCGTGACCTCTATCTGCTCGACTCGGAGGTCGACCGCCGCAAGCTCGTCTACCGGCCCCTGACCTCCGGTGTCCCGCCCGTCCCCGCGGCACGACGGCGGTCAGAGGGCCCGCTGCGGATCGGGTACCTCGGGCGCCTGGCGCCGCAGAAGCGGCCGTTCCTCTTCGTCGCGCTCGCGGCACGGCTGCACGCGAAGGCACCCGCCGACTTCGCGTTCGTCATGCAGGGCAGCGGCGTGCTCGGCGCCATGACGAGCGACCGCATCCGCAAGGAGGGCCTCGAGGGCGTGATCGAGCGGCGCCCCTGGGGGCCCGTCGGCGACTTCATGGACGACGTGGACGTGCTCGTGATCTCGAGCGACAACGAGGGACTGACGCTCACGTCCCTCGAGGCGGAGGAGCACGGCGTCCTCGTGCTGTCCGCGGACGTCGGGAGCCAGCGGACCGTCGTCGCCCCGATGCTCCTCGTCCCCCGCGCGCCCCGTGGCTTTCTCAGCGGTGCGACGCAGGCTCTCGTACGCCTGGCCGGAGACCCGGACGCCTACGAGCGCGCACGACGTGAGCAGACCCAGCTCATCCAGGCACTGCACGAGGTCGAGCCGGCCAGCGCGTTCCTCGCGCGACGGCTCGAGGAACTGAAGGAGAAGAACTGATGCGCGTCGCCGCTGTCGTCGTGACCTACAACCGTCGAGCGCTGCTCGAGCAGACGCTCGACGCGCTCGAGGCGCAGGACCGGCTGCCCGATCGCCTGGTGATCATCGACAACGCCTCGGACGACGGCACGGCCGAGTTCCTCTCGTCGCGCGAGTTCTCCGTCCCGGCCACCGTGCGCCGGCTCCCGGAGAACACCGGGGGCGCCGGGGGCTTCGCCACCGGGACCGAGCTCGCGTACGAGCTCGGGTACGACGCGATGTGGCTCATGGACGACGACACCGTCCCGCAGGTCGAGGCGCTCGGCGAGCTCGTCTCCGGGCTCGACCGCGCCACGGAGACGCTCGGGTACCTGCCGAGCTTCGCCTGCAGCATGGTCCTGTGGAAGGACGGCTCCCTCTGCGAGATGAACACCCCGGAGCCGACGTGGGACTTCGCGCGCCCGCTGGCCATGGGTGCCGACTTCACCCTGATGAAGTCGTGCTCGTTCGTCTCGGTCCTCATCACGCGAGAGGCCGTGCACGCGGTCGGCCTGCCGAGCGCGAACTTCTTCATCTGGTACGACGACGCGGAGTACACCCAGCGCCTGGCGAAGTACCGCCCGGGGATCTTCCTCCCGTCGTCGAAGGTCAACCACCTCCTGCCGCAGAACCGCGGGGTCAACTTCGGCGACGTCAACGACGGCAACATCTGGAAGTTCGAGTACGGGGTCCGCAACCAGATCGCGTCCGCGCGCGCCTTCCGCAGCCCGACGCTCGCGGCGTCGCTCGTCGAGAACATGACGAAGCAGCTCACCCGGTCGAGCGTGCCGTGGCGGCTGCGCCTGCGGCTGGTCAAGGCGGCCGCGAAGGGTGTGGTGTTCCGTCCCGAGATCGAGAAGCCGAGAACGACGCGATGACGAACGGCGCGGCGGCGTCCGCCTCTCCGGGGGCGGACGTCCCGACGACGGAGATCGGGCACGTCCGTGCCCTCACCGGAGTGCGGATCGTCGCGGCGGTCTGGGTCGTCGTCTTCCACATCCGGGGAAACCTCTACAGCGAGTTCCCCGGGACGGAGTCCTGGGCGGGGCCGCTGCTGTCGCACGGCGAGCTCGGCGTCGACCTCTTCTTCACGCTCAGCGGGTTCGTGCTGGCGCTCAACTACTCGGCCCGGATGGGTCGCTCGATGCAGCGGGTGTCGACGGCGCGGTTCTACTGGGCGCGGATCGCCCGCGTGTGGCCGGTGTTCTTCGTGACGCTCCTCGCGGCGGGTCTCTGGCACGGGCTGATCATGCGTGTCAGCACCGACCCGGTCCCGCCCCGGGACTTCACGGTGCCGAGCTTCCTGCGCCAGAGCTTCCTCGTCGCGCTGTGGACGGAGGGCGACACCGACCGCCTGATGTGGAACGGCCCGGCCTGGTCCGTCTCCGCCGAGGCCTTCGCCTACGCGCTCTTCCCGATCATGGCGCTCCTGTTCCTCCGGCTCGGCCGCTCGCTCCGGGCGACCAGCCTCTTCGTGCTCGCGTTCGTCGCACTCGTCCCGTTGCTGGTCTTCGTCGTCGCGTACGGCACGATGTACTACCCCTGGGCCTGGATGCTCCGCATCCTGTGCTGCTTCGTCGCGGGCGCCCTGGTCTACGAGGGCGTGCGACAGCTTCGGCTCACCACCCGCTCGCGCGCCGTCGCGAGCCACGCCGCGCTCGGGGTGATCCTGCTGATCCTGGCCTGGCTGTACGGGGTCGACGCCGTCGGCCACCCCGAGCTCGCACCGCTCGTGACGCCGCTGTTCGTCCTCCTCGTGGGGCTCCTGGCGATCGGGGACCGGCACGTCGTCAGGCTCCTCGGCACCCGGTGGTTCGTGATCGGCGGGGCCGCCTCGTACAGCGTCTACATGGTGCACATGCTCCTCATCGAGCCGGTGTGGTGGTCGCAGGGCCGCTTTGCGTGGATGGCGCCCGGGACGCCCGGGTCGAAGATCGCGTTCGTGCTCCTGCCGTTCGCCGCGCTCGCCGTGGGCTACGCGCTCTGGCGCTGGTTCGAGGAGCCTGCGCGGCTGGCGATCAAGCGCATGTCGTCGTCCGGGAGGACGCCGCCGCCCGGCCCGGTCGAGCGACCACGCCCGTCCGTCGGCGTACCCACGACGGCGCCCGAGGAGCGGGTCGGATGAGCGCCGGGACCGAGACACCGCGGACGACGTCCGCCGCTGGTACCGGCGCGGTGGCCGCCTCACCGCGGGCAGGGCGTGCCGTCGAGGTCGCGTGGGCGGCCTCGGGGGCGCTCGTCGTGATGCTGCTCGCCCTGGTCCCGCTCGTGCGAGCGCCTCGTTACTACTTCAACGACGACACGCAGATCGGCGCGTACGGGATCTGGTTCCGCATCGGCGAGCTCTTGCGCGAGGGCGGGTTCTCGTTCCTCGAGACGGACACCTGGGCGGCCGGGAACTACTTCGTCGAGGGGCAGTGGGGGCTGCTGAACCCCGTCGTGCTCCTGATCGGTCTTCTGGCGTCCTACGCTCCGGACGCGGTCGTGTTCTCGACCGCGGTGAAGGCGGCCGTGATGGGCGTCGCAGCCGTCGGCGCGTACGGCCTGGTCCGCGACTTCGGGGGGCACCGCCACTGGGCGCTCCTCGCGGGCATCGGCTTCCCGCTGGCGGGGTTCACCTTCTACATGGACGCGACCACCTGGGTGACGGGACTGTTCACCTCGGCGGGCATCCCGTGGTTCTGGTGGATGGCGCGCCGCGCGGCCCGCGGTCGCAACCCGGTCGGGATGCTCGTCGCCGGGTATCTCGTCGTGACGGTCGGCTACGTCCACGGCACGATCGCGCTGGTCTTCGTCATCTGTGCCGTGCTGGTCGACGCGATGATCGCGGGCCAGCGGCGGGGCGCTCTCGTCGTCCTCGGCGCGAGCGTCCTGCTCGGGCTCGTCGCCGTGGCGGTCTACCTCCCCGGCGTCCTCTCCGCCGACGTCACGGTGCGCCAGGGAAGCTCGATCCTCAACGACGGCTTCCTCGTCGCCGACCTCAACGGACTTCTCGCCTCCGCGATCTCGACGGCGAGACCCGAGGTCTCGGCCTGGTGGGGCGCGTTCGCCGTCGTCCCGATGCTCTACATCTCCTGGGCGCTCCCGCTCGTCGCGTTCGTCGACGTCCGCAAGATCGCACGCGACGCTCGGGAGCTCGTGGGGATCGGGCTGTTCCTCCTCGTCATGGTCCTGTGGGTCGTCGGGCCGAGCTATGCCGGCCCGCTCCGCATCCCGGTGCGGATGATGCCGTACGTCTCGCTCGCGGCGCTCGTCCTGCTCGCGGTCGTGCTCAGCCGCGCGCTCGTCGCGCGCGTGACCCTCGCGCGGGGCGCGGTCTTCGTCGCGCTCGTCCTGATCGGCGCCTACCTGGCGTTCGTCCAGGTACCCGGGTGGGGCAGGCCGCTCGCCGTCGCGGTGGCCGTCCTGCTCGTGGTCGGCGCGACGTACTTCGTCCTCCTCCGGACCACCGCCGGGCGGCGTGCGCTGCCGCTCGCGCTCGTGGCCGTCCTGGCGACCTCGGCGAACGTCGTGGTGCAGCACCGCTACCAGCCGGACCCACCGCTCGCCGACTTCGGCATGCCGTCGGCCGTGGCCGAGTACCAGCGACAGCTCGACGGGGTCGAGGAGAACGTGTTCGTCGTGGGTGCCCCGACGCAGGCCCCCGGCCCGGAGGTCTGGGAGGAGACGCTGCTCGCGAACACGTGGTACCTCAATCCGGCTCCGGTGCAGAACGTCTACACGCCCGTGGGGTTCGCGGCGTACTCGGAGACCCTGTGCGTGAGCAACCGGGGGGAGTCGTGCGCCGGCTCGCTCGACGCGCTGTTCGCGGAGGTGGAGGGGACGTCGTCCCCGCTCGTCGACCTCATGGGGATCGGCAACGTCCAGCTCGTCCTGTCGGCGTTCCCGGACGGTGTTCCCACGCCGCCTGCGGGCTGGCACGTCGCGACGACCGGGCACTCGACCGAGCTGTGGACCCGGGACGTCGCGGTGCCCGGACCCGGCCACGTGACCTACGCCTCCGACGGGGTCGAGGTGGTGGAGGAGTCGGTGAGCGACGACGTGACGACGCTCCGCGTGACGGACGTGCCCGAGTCCGGCGGGACGATCGTCCTCAGCCGGATGGCCTGGCCCGGGTACCGCGTCGCCGGCGGTGAGCTGGCGGCACCGACGGGAGACTTCCTCCTCACGGTCGAGCTCGACGGCGACAGCGTCGGCGAGACGGTCGAGGTGTCGTTCCGGCCGCCGGGGTGGACGCTGGAGCTCGGTGGCCTGGTCGTGGCGCTGCTGGGCGCGGTGGGGCTCTGCGCGTTCCAGGGGTTCCGGAGCCGACGGAGCACGACCCCCGCCGGCACCGAGGTGTGAGCGCGGCGGGTCAGTCTCGAGGGCGCATCCGGCGCCCGAGGACGACGTACGCCGCCCGGCGCTGCAGAGCGACGACCTTCGCCAGACGGTCACCGCGGCGCACGTCCTGCTCGGTGATCGTGGCGGGCGCCAGCTCACGCGCCAGGCGGTGGAACTCCGCCGCCTCCTCCGCCTGCTGCTGCATCAGGCGGACGGACCACTGGCTCGCGCTGACGCGGAACGACGCGAGGGACTCGCGCAGTGCGACGACCCGTCCCTGGACCATGACGTGGGCGTACGAGCCGGCGTCGATGTAGTACCGCAGGTCCTGCCACCACCCCGCGCGTCGCAGGGCGTCGGTGCGCATGAGCACGCAGGCGGGCTCGCCGAAGAGGTTCGTGCCTGAGCGCACGGTGGCCCGCAGCGCCTCGGCGCCGTCCACGACGCCGTCGAGGTCGCCCAGGCCCCGTGCACGGACGAAGACGTCTCCGCGCGCGTCGACGAGGTCTCGCTGCGACGCCACGAGCACGGCCTCCGGACCTGCCGCGTCGATCGCCGCGACCTGGCGGGCGAGCATGGTGGGGTGCACGAGGTCGTCCCCGCAGACGAGCTTGATGAGCTCACCCCGGGCGAGCTCGCTCACCCGGTTCCAGTTCCTCCGGGCTCCGCCGCCCGCGTCCGTCTGCACGAGCCGCACCCGGGGGTCGTCCGCGAACGCCTGGAGCTGCTCCCACGTGTCGTCGGTGGACGAGTGGTCCGCCACGACGAGCTCGAAGTCGTCGAAGGTCTGGTCCAGCACGGAGCGCATCGTCGCGGCGATGTAGTCGCCGTTGTTGTACGCGGGCACGACGACCGAGACGCGAGGGCTCACGTGGGGGCGTCCTTTCTGCTGTGGCTGTCGGCGGCACCGGTGTCGGCGACGTCGGGGGGCGCGGCCGCCGGTTTCTTGCGTCGGAACGAGAAGCCCTTGTGGCCGAAGTAGCTGATGAGCGCGGTGACGCAGGTGATGAGGAGCTGGGCGGGGATCGGCGCGAGCCCGAAGAGCTCGACGACGAACGGCAGGGCGACGAGGTTGACCCCGAGCGCGCTGAGGTTCACCACCTCGAAGCGGGCGAGGTCGAGCCAGACGTGCCCCGTCACCCGAAAGACGAACTTGCGGTAGAGCACGAACGCGCAGAGCACGGCCGCGACGTGCGCGCAGACGAGGCTCGCCATGTAGCCGAACCGGCCGAGCTGGTCGCGCAGGAGCATCTCGAAGACGACGAACCACGCGGTGCCGATGACGGTGTTGAGGCCGCCCACGATGAGGAACGCGACCCGCTGGTCCTTGACGAGGGTGAAGAGGGGGCCGAGCGACCCGTGCATCCCTGCGGGAGGGGCCGGGGTCGGCGATCCGGGGGCGTCCGTCGTCGGGGGCTCCGGGTCCATGACCATCGGGCGGGGTACCTCTTCTCGGAGCTCGCGGGCGCACCCGAGGGCGGACGGGCTGCGACAACCCAACGACTATAGTCTCCAGCGTGACGAACGAAGACCTCGACGGCGTCCTTCACAAGATCTCCGTCGTCGTTCCCGTGTACCAGGGTGAGCGCACGCTCCCGGCACTCCTCGAGGAGATCGAGAGGCTCTGTGTCCCGTTCGCGACACCGGCGGGGGCGCAGGCCCAGGTCACCGAGGTCCTGCTCGTCTTCGACCACGGTCCTGACGGTTCCGCGGCGGTCATCCGCGACCTCGCGGCGAAGTACGACGTCGTCCGACCCGTCTGGCTGAGCCGCAACTTCGGGCAGCATGCCGCGACCCTCGCCGGGATGGCCTCCTCGGGCGGCGACTGGATCGTCACGCTGGACGAGGACGGCCAGCACGACCCTGCGGACATGGGCGTGCTGCTGGACGCGGCGCTCGCGCAGCGGGCGACCGTCGTCTACGCGGCGCCGACCAACGCGCCTCCGCACTCCGCGTTCCGCAACGTGACGTCCAAGGCGGCGAAGCGCGTGATCGAGGCGCTCGCGGGAGGTACCGACACGTCGCTCTACCAGAGCTATCGGCTCGTCCTCGGGGAGATCGGTCGGTCCGTGGCCGCGTACGCGGGCCCCAGCGTCTATCTCGACGTGGCGCTCGGCTGGGTCGCGGGAACCGTCACCACGGCACCCGTCGCGCTCCGCGACGAGGGGGAGCGCCGTTCCGGGTACTCGCTGCGTCGGCTCCTGTCGCACTTCTGGCGGATGGTGCTCTCGAGCGGCACCCGGGGCCTGCGGATCGTGAGCGTGCTCGGTGCGGTCTTCGGCGTCGCGGGCGTGGTGGTCGCGGTCGCGCTCGCGATCGCCCGCATCGCAGGCGAGTCCGTCCCTGCCGGCTGGACGTCGCTCATCGTCGTGATGCTGCTGGCGACCGGTCTCATCCTGTTCGCGATCGGTGTGGTCGCCGAGTACATCGGGGTGGCCGTCAACATGGCGATGGGCAGGCCGCTCTATCTCATCGTGAGCGACCCTGCGCAGGGCCCGCTCGGACGCGCACGCGATCGATGAACCGTGCGGGGGGCGCGACGACCCTGGTCGTGGGCGCGGGGGGCCTGCTCGGCCGGGCCGTGACGCGCGAGCTCGACCGCCGCGGGACGTCGTCCGTCCGGGCGCGGGTCCGGTGGGGCGTGCGCGAGGACGCCGTCGACGACCTCGGGCGCTCGATCGACGAGCTGCTCCGGACGGCGGGCGGCGGGCCGTGGGCCGTGGTCTGGGCCGCGGGTGCGGGGGTCACGGCCTCGACTGCCGACGCGCTCGGCGCCGAGCTCGACGTCATCCGCGACGTGGTGTCCCGGCTGCGGGCGTTGCCTTCCGACGTCGCGGCACGGGGCGCGCTCCTCTTCGCCTCGTCGGCGGGCGGCCTCTACTCCGGGAGCGACGATCCACCCTTCACCGAGGAGACCGCGCCGCGGCCGCTGGCGGCGTACGGGCGCGCCAAGCTCGACGCGGAGGAGGCGTTCCGAGCGCTCGGCGGGGCGGGCACGCGCGTGGTGCTCGCCCGCATCGCGAACATCTACGGACCGGGGCAGAACCTCGCGAAGCCCCAGGGGCTCATCTCCCAGCTCTGCCTGGCCCACCACACCGCCCGGCCGATCGGGATCTACGTCCCCCTGGACACGCTCCGCGACTACCTCTTCGTCGACGACTGCGCGGCGATGGTCCTCGACACGCTCGACCGCGCCGCCGCACTCCCTGCGGGGAGCGACCCCGTGGTGAAGATCCTCGCGTCGCAGCAGTCGGTCTCGATCGCGACCCTGCTCGGCGAGATGCGCCGCATCTACAAGCGACGCCCCCAGGCGGTGCTGGCGGCGTCGCCGTTCACCTCTCGTCAGGCGCTCGACCTGCGGTTCCGGTCCCGCGTGTGGCCCGAGCTGGACCACCGCGCGTTCGTGCCGCTCCCGGTGGGCATCGCCGCGACGGGAGCCGACATCGGCCTCGCGCTGCGGTCACGGACGCGAGGCTGAGACCGGGGGACCGGTCGTCTAGAGTGGTCGGTCGGCCGCACGACGACTTGGCAGGAGCAGCGCACATGAAGATGCTGGTGACCGGCGGAGCCGGTTTCATCGGGTCCAACTTCGTCCACCAGAGCGTCCGGGAGCGCCCGGACGTCCAGATCACCGTCCTGGACGCGCTCACCTACGCGGGCGACCGCTCGTCGCTCGATCCTGTGGCGGACCGGGTCCGCCTGGTGCAGGGCGACATCGCGGACACCGACGTGGTGGACCCGCTCGTCGCCGAGCACGACCTGGTCGTGCACTTCGCCGCCGAGTCCCACAACGACAACTCGCTCAACGACCCGTCGCCCTTCGTGCGGACCAACGTGGTCGGGACCTTCACGCTGCTCGAGGCCGTCCGTCGGCACGGGGTGCGCTTCCACCACATCTCGACGGACGAGGTGTACGGCGACCTCGAGCTCGACGACCCGGCGAAGTTCACGCCGACGACCCCGTACAACCCCTCGAGCCCGTACTCCTCCACGAAGGCGGCGAGCGACCTCCTCGTGCGGGCGTGGGTCCGGTCCTTCGGGGTCGAGGCGACGCTCTCCAACTGCTCCAACAACTACGGGCCGTACCAGCACGTGGAGAAGTTCATCCCGCGCCAGGTGACCAACCTCATCGACGGGGTGCGCCCGCGGCTGTACGGTGCCGGGCTGAACGTGCGCGACTGGATCCACGTCGAGGACCACAACAGCGCCGTGTGGCGGATCATCGACGCGGGCCGGATCGGGGAGACCTACCTGATCGGTGCCGACGGGGAGACGAGCAACCTCGACGTGGTGCGGACGCTGCTCGAGATCTTCGGGCGGCCCTCCGACGACTTCGACCACGTGGCCGACCGCCCCGGGCACGACCTGCGGTACGCGATCGACGCCTCGCGGCTCCGCGAGGAGCTCGGCTGGGAGCCGCGCTACACCGACTTCCGGGACGGCCTCGTCGCGACGGTCGACTGGTACCGGGAGAACGAGTCGTGGTGGCGCCCGGCGAAGGCCGGCGTCGAAGCGACGTACGCCGCGTCCGGGCAGTAGGACAGGAGCTCGCGGTCGGCGGGTGCCCGGGTGCTCAGGCGCCCGTGCCCCGTCGGTCGGCGAGGAAGGACTGCACGGCGTCCCAGGTGGGCAGCAGGCCCTGCGCGTGCGCCTCGTCGAACGTCGGGGCCTGGGAGTCCTTGTCCGAGAGCCGCGGGCTGAGCGCACGGCCACGGCGGTCCGTCGTCGGCCACTCGATCGCGAGGCCCGGGTCCAACGGATGGATCCCGTGCTCTCTGCCCGGCGCGTACGGTGCCGAGCAGAGGTAGGCGACGGTCGAGCCGTCCTCGAGCGAGCAGAACGCGTGCCCGAGGCCCTCGCTCAGGTAGACGGCGCGGCGGTCGACGTCGTCGAGCAGCACCGAGTCCCAGCGGCCGAAGGTCGGCGAGCCGACGCGGATGTCCACCACGACGTCGAGCACCGCGCCGCTCACGCAGGTCACGTACTTGGCCTGGCTCGGCGGGACGTCGGCGAAGTGCACGCCCCGGACGACCCCGGCGGCGGAGACCGACAGGTTCGCCTGCCGGAGGTCGAGGTCGTGCCCGACCGTCGCAGCGAACTCGCTGCCCTGGAACCACTCGAGGAACACGCCTCGGTCGTCGCCGAACTGGCGTGGCGTGAGCTCCCACGCACCGGGGATGTCGAGCTCTCGGATCTTCACGGTCATCTCTCCGTCGGTCGGGGTTCGGGCTCGTCGTCCGTCGCTCGTCCGCCGCTGGGAACGGCCCTGCCCAGCCGCTCGGCAAGGAGGAAGACGCCGAGCGCGGCGAGCGATCCGGTGACGAGCACGGTCAGCGGGGTCGGGGCGAGGACGTCCCACCACCAGCGGGGGTCGCCGTCGAGGTTCGCCACCGGCGTCTCGATGCCGACGGTGAACCTTCGGATCGTGGTGAACAGTGCGACGGCCGCAGCGAGCGTCAGCGCCACCGCTCCGGTGACGCCTTGTGCCCGGGTCCACTCGACCTTGCCGCGCGCGGTCGCCACGGTGAGGACGCCTACGAGCAGGACGAGCACGGGCAGGAGGTAGCGAGGCTGGACGAACGAGCCGGGGAGTACTCCCGACTGCTGGTGCAGGAGCGTCGGCATGCCCCACAGCGCGCCGAGGGCGACGACCGCCGCGACCAGGGTCCGGGGCGTGGCCTTTCCGAGGCCGAGGAACACGGCGGCAGAGAGGACGGCCCAGACGAGGACGGGGACGAGGGCCGGGAGGGGGACGTCGAACCAGCCGAGGCCCCACCCGCCGACGGCTCCTATCCACAGGTCCGGGACCTCGAGCACGGTGCGGAAGGTGTCCCACACGCCGAGCGGCGGCCCTCCGGGTCCGTCGCTGAAGCCGCCGCTCACCTGGCCACCCTGCGTCGAGCTCAGGTAGAAGAGCGCGCCGACCGCCGCGATGACGGCGCCCGCCACGGCCGGGACGACGAGACGGCGGTCGCGGCGGAGGGAGAGGATCGCGACGATCACGACGGCGAGGCACGCGTAGATCCCGGCATCACCTCGCGCTCCGGCGCCGAGGAACCCGGCGAGCACGGCGAGCAGGGCGAGCCCGATCTGGCGGCGGCCCTCGACGAGCGTGCTCGCGTAGAGCGCGAGCCACGTCACGCCCGCCGCGAGGTACGCCCACGAGCTGGGGTTGGTCGACGGGACGACGAACGCCCCGAGCGGGACCGCCGTGACCGCGAACGGCAGGACGGCGCTGCGCCGCAGCCGCCGCGGGACCAGAGCGGCCACCCCGGTGACGAGCCCGACGAAGAGGAGCGCGTTGAACCCCCGCATGAGCAGGACGGACGTCTCGACGTGGTCCGAGGCGAAGACCGACATCGTCGCGTAGAAGACCGGGGGGTACAGGTGCGTCGTGTTGACCCGGTCCGTCTCGACGAGGTCTGTCGAGCCGGACCAGCAGGACGCGTCGCGAGCGGCGTCCCGGGCATAGCAGGGCTCGCCCGCGACCGCTGCCGGGACGAGTCGCGTGAGCTCTTCGGACCCTTGCTCGCACAGGCCGTCCCGCTCGCCGAGCCCGCACCAGATCGACGGGAGGTGGAAGTCGTCGTCCGGGCTCGAGCCGACCGGCGAGGCGAAGCCCCATGCGAGGAGGGCGACCAGGGCGAGGAGGGGGAGCGCGACCCAGGTGGCCGTCCGGCGGGCGCGGGAAGGTCCGCCGATCTCAGGGGTCATGGTTGGTCATCCTACGAGACGGGGGCCTCCACTACGCTCGTCTGGTCATCGCCCACAGGATCGGAGGTCGCTCGTGCACTGGTTGGTCACGGGAGGGACGGGCATGCTCGGCTCGGACCTCGCCGGCAGGCTCACCGAGCGGGGGGAGCGGGTGTGGGCTCCCTCGTCCCGGGAGCTCGACGTGCTCGACGCCCGGGTCGTGGCCGACGCGGTCGCCGAGGTCGACGTCGTGGTCAACTGCGCCGCGTGGACGGACGTGGACGGTGCGGAGCAGCACGAGGCGGACGCGTTCGCCGTGAACGCCCTCGGCGCCGACGTCCTCGCGCGAGCGTGCGCCCGCCGAGGGCGCCGGCTCGTCCACGTCTCGACCGACTACGTGTTCGCGGGGACGGCCGACACGCCCTACCGCGTCGACGACGCGCCCTCGCCCGTGTCGGCGTACGGGCGGTCGAAGCTCGCGGGCGAGTGGGCGGTGCGCGCGGCGTCCCCGGAGAACCTGGTGGTGCGCACGGCGTGGCTCTACGGTGCGCGCGGTGCCTGCTTCCCCCGGACCATCGCCCGGCTCCTGCGCGAGCGCGGCGGGGTCGACGTCGTCGCCGACCAGGTCGGCCAACCCACCTGGACGCGGGACGTGGCCGAGACCGTCGACCGCCTCGTGGTGACCGGCGCCCCCGGTGGCGTCTACCACGCGACGGCGAGCGGCGAGTGCTCCTGGTTCGAGTTCGCGCGCGCGGTCGCGGTCGCCGCCGGCCACGACCCCGAGGGCGTGCGGCCGACGACCAGCGAGGCGTTCGTGCGGCCGGCACCGCGTCCTGCCTACTCGGTGCTGGACCACGCGCCCCTGGCGGCGGCCGGGGTCCCCGTGATCGACCACTGGCAGGAGCGGTGGCGGACGGCGGCCGCCGAGGTCCTCGCGGGCTGACGGTCGGCGCACCCGCCGGGCGTCGTCAGGGTGCGAGCAGGCCCAGCAGGTAGCTCCCGTAGCCGGACTTCACGAGCTTCTCGGCGCGGGAGCGGAGCTCGTCGTCCGTGAGGAAGCCCCGTCGCCACGCGACCTCCTCGGGCGAACCGACCTTCAGGCCTTGCCGGTTCTCGATCGTGCGGACGAAGTCCGACGCCTCGAGGAGGGAGTCGAAGGTCCCGGTGTCGAGCCACGCAGTGCCGCGGGGCAGTACCTCGACGTGGAGCCGCCCCTGGCGGAGGTACTCCGTGTTGACGTCGGTGATCTCGTACTCGCCCCGGGCCGACGGCTCGAGGTCCCGGGCGATCGCCACGACGTCGTTGTCGTAGAAGTACAGCCCGGGCACCGCATAGCTCGAGCGCGGGTGCTGCGGCTTCTCCTCGAGCGAGAGGGCCTTGCCGTCCTCGTCGAACTCGACGACGCCGTACGCGGTCGGGTCGGAGACCCGGTAGGCGAACACCGCGCCGCCGTCGAGGCCCTCGAACCGCGAGAGGCGCGTGCCGAGGCCCGGGCCGTAGAAGATGTTGTCGCCCAGGACGAGCGCCGCGGAGTCCGACCCGATGAAGTCCGCGCCGAGGACGAACGCCTGCGCGAGCCCGTTGGGCTCCGCCTGGACGGTGTACGAGATGGAGATGCCGAACTGCGAGCCGTCGCCCAGCAGCCGACGGAACTGCTCGGCGTCGTGCGGGGTCGTGATGACCAGGACGTCGCGGATGCCCGCGAGGATCAGGGTCGACAGGGGGTAGTAGATCATCGGCTTGTCGTAGACCGGCACGAGCTGCTTGCTCACACCGAGCGTGATCGGGTGCAGTCGCGTGCCGGAGCCGCCGGCCAGGATGATTCCACGCATGGGCGCCATCCTCCCATGCGCGCGATCACGACGGGCTCGGCCCGCTCAACCGGGCACGTGCCCGTGCACGACGAACTCGTTGTAGACGAAGTACCGGCCCGTCCAACGGGGGAACGGGAAGGAGCGCGACCCGTCCACGACGACACCGAGCCGGTCGAGCGCCTGCGCGATCCTCCGGTCGTCGACGAAGTCGGTGTGGGTGGGGTCTGACGCGAAACCGCGCTCCTGGGGGCACACCACGAGCACCCGGGCGCCTGCGGCGAGCCGCTCGACGTACGGGCGCAGCATCTCGACCTGGCTGCCCGGCTCGAGGTGCTCGAGGACGTGCGAGACGAGGAGGGCGTCGAAGGGCGAGAGCCGCCCGTCGACGCTCGCGTCCAGGAAGCCCTCGGGGGTGAGGGCGTCCATCCCGAGGCTGCGGCAGAAGGCGACCGACGCGGGGTTGTGGTCCACACCGACGCTGCCCGGGGCAAGGTGGCGCAGGTTGCGCCCGATGCCGCACCCCAGGTCGAGCGTCCGGCGCGCCCCCAGGTGGTGCCGGACGATCCAGCGGTACGGGGCCTGCACGTGCAGGATCCGCTTCCACCGGGCGCCCTGGAGCTCGCGCAGGCGACGCGTGTACCCGGCGTCCTCCGTGCTCGCGGCGCGTGCGGTGGCGTCGTCCGGCCCGCTGGGCACGGTGTCCGCGGTCGGCCGGTCGTCGGGCTGGGTCACGGGCACCTCGCTCGGGGTCGCACCTGTCCTCGGGTCCGCCCACGATAGCCGGGCGGACTCCTCCCGGGAGGCGCCGCCGGGGCGGTCAGGCCGGCGTCACCTGCTCCTGGGCGACGAGCCGACGGAACCGCTCGGGGTCGGAGCCCAGAGCCGTCGCGGTGGCGGGAGAGACGAGGACGACGGACCCGTCGCCGGCCCAGGTCGCGAGCACCCGGAGCAGGATCGAGGCAGCCGCAGGGTCCCCGTCCCCGGAGGGCGTCGGGGACAGGAGCTGCCGACCGCCGACGGCACGCTCGACCAGGTGCGCGTGGTCCCGGGACGAGGATGGTGCGGAGAGCGCCTCCAGCCCGGGCTCGACCGCGGGCGCCCAGCCGATGCGGTCGCCGTAGGTCATGACCGCGGACGCGGCGTCGATCGCCCCTGCCGGGAGGTCCCCGTCGAACCGGCGGGCGAGCGCCGGCAGCGCGACGGCGACGAGCTCGGCGCGCGTCCCGGCCCAGCGGTCGGGGCGCGTCGTCACGACGACGTCCGGTCGCGTGGTGCCGTCACCCAGCGTAGCGTCGTCGTCGGCGGGCGTGAGCACGACCGTCGTCCCGACGCGCCATGCGGCGAGCGCCCAGACGACCGTGCGCCAATGCACGGGAAGGTCGAGAACGACCCGCGTGCCGGGGCCGGCGTCGAATTCTTCGACGAGAAGGTTGGTCGTCTTGTTGACCCAGTTCTCGAGCACCGCACCGGAGAGCTCGACGCGCTCGCCGTCGTCGCCGTACCACGTGAGCCGCGGTCGTCCGGGGTCTCGCGTGAGGAGACGCAGCAGGTCAGCGACGTGCGTGGGGCGGTCGTCGCGCGGGGTCGGGGGATGGGGAGCGGTCACCATGGACACCACCCTAGAGCGCTGATATCGCGTCCCGACATGTCGGAATTTCACCCCTCGCCTCCTCGTCGCTATCACATTTCGGCTTGACGCCCGCGGACGACACGCGTGTAATTTCTTCAATGCAGTTTCCGGCGGGGTTCTCGCCACGAGGCCCGGCGAACGGCATGAAGGGGCGCACGATGTGGAACATGCTGGACGGGACGGGAGGGGCATTCCCCTCCGACGCTGAACGAGAGGTGGAGCGCGTGGCACCGGTGCTGCCGCTCTTCGGCGAGCCGGTCGACGACTCGCTCATGGGATGGCAGGAGCGGGCGCTCTGCGCCCAGACGGACCCGGAGGCCTTCTTCCCGGAGAAGGGCGGGTCCACGCGCGAGGCCAAGAAGGTCTGCACGGGCTGCGAGGTCCGGGCCGAGTGCCTCGAGTACGCGCTCGAGAACGACGAGCGGTTCGGCATCTGGGGCGGTCTCTCGGAGCGGGAGCGCCGCAAGCTCAAGCGCCGCGTCGTCTGACGAGCGTCGCCGCGGTCCGGGTCGGCGCACGCGTCGCACCGGACCACCTCGTGACGGGGTCACGACACCCCGCCACACCGGGGCGCGCAAATGCCGCGCCCGGAGCCGTGTCCGTCGCATGATCGACGGGACATGACTTCCTCCGACCTCACCACGTCCGCGCGCAGCGCCCGCCCCGGCGACGTCACGCCGGGGGCGGCCGCGCGCGCTGCCGCCGTGCCGGGCGTCGTCGCGGCACCCGAGATCGTCGCCGCCGTCACCGGGGCGCTGCCCGTCGTCACGACCGTCACGGCCGTGGTCGTCACGCGCGGGAGCACGCCGTTCCTCGCCGCGACGATGGCCGCGCTGCGCGCCCAGACGACGAGCCCGCACGCCGTCGTCGTCGTGGACGCCGCGGCGGGTGACGCGACACGCGAGCACCAGGGCCTCCAGCTGGGGGACGCGCGGTTCGTCGCGGCCCCGCGCGCCCGCTCGTTCGGGGACGCGGTCGACGCCGCGCTCGCGCACGTCGAACCGGGCACGTGGCTCTGGCTGCTCCACGACGACTCGGCGCCCGCTCCCGACGCGCTCGCCGAGCTCCTGCGCGCGGTCGAGCACTCGACCGCGGTCGCCGTGGCGGGACCCAAGCAGGAGCGGTGGACGATCGGCACGGGGACCGAGCCCGCCCCGCCGTTCGAGCCGGGCACGGCGAGCCGCCTCGTCGAGGTCGGTGTCACGACGACGCCCCTGGGGCGTCGCATGACGGGGATCGACGACGACGAGATCGACCAGGGCCAGCACGACGCGCGCGACGACGTGCTCGCCGTCGGGCTCGCGGGCGCGCTCGTGCGCCGCACGGTGTGGCTCGAGCTCGGCGGGACCGACCCCGAGTACGGGCCGTTCGGCGACGGGCTCGACCTGTGCCGCCGGGCGCGGCTCGCCGGGCACCGCGTCATCGTCGTGCCGTCCGCGGTGGTGCGGCACGCGCAGGCGTCGCTCCTCGGGCTGCGGGACCGGCGGCGCGGGGCGACCACGCTCCCCGCGCCGGACCCCGGCTCGTCCTCCGCCGCGCGGCGCCGGTCGCAGCTGCACGCGCGACTCGTCGGGGTCGCGGCACCGTGGCTGCCGTTCGTCGCGCTGGCGATGGTCCTCGGCGCCCCGTTCCACGCCGCGTACCGGCTGCTCGTCAAGCAGCCCGGCCACGCCCGGGACGAGCTGCTCGCCCCGCTGTGGGCGCTCGCCCGGATCGGGCCCGTGTGGCGCGCGCGGCGCGCGGCCCGGCGCACCCGCAGGCTCCCGCGTCGCGCCCTGCGCCCGCTGCGCGGCACGTGGCGCGAGGTCCTCGCCGAGCGGCGCGACCGCCGTCTGGCCCGGGCGGAGCAGCGGCGCACCGCGTCGGCCCCGACCGACATCGAGCGGCGCGAGCTGCGCGCGCTCGCCCTGCGGCGACGGGCGGGCCTCGCGGCGACGGCCCTGGCCCTCGTCGCGTACACCGCCCTCGTGTTCGGCCCGCTCGCGGGGGCGCTGCTCGCCGGCGGCCGCCTCGTCGGCGGCTCGCTGCTCCCGGCGACGGGCACGCTCGGCGACGTCTGGCGCGCCGCCACGACCGGGTGGGTCACGACCGGGCTCGGCGCGCCAGCGCCGGCCGACCCCTACGTCACGGCGCTCGTCCCCGCCTCGCTGCTCGCCGGCGGCGCGACCCAGACCGCCGTCAACCTGCTCGTGCCGGCATGCTTCGTCGCCGCGGGTCTGGGCGCGTGGTTCGCCGCGGGCGCCCTGGTCCGCTCGGTCCCGGCGCGCGCCTGGGCCACGCTCGTGTGGGTCGCCGCGCCGGCCCTGCTCGCCGCCGTGGGCGCGGGCCGGGTGGGCGCCGTGCTCGTGCACGCCACCCTGCCGTGGCTCGCGCTCGCGGTGGTCCGCGCGCTCGGGCTCCAGCGCGTCGACGCGGTCGCGCCGGCCGCGCCCGGCGCCGCGCGTCCGGTCCCGCGGCGCGAGCCGGGGTCGCTCGCCGCGGCGGCGACCGCGGGCCTGCTCTTCGCCGTCGTCGTCGCCGGGTCGCCCGTCCTCCTCCCGGTCGGCGTGCTCGTGCTCGCGGTGGTCGCGGTCGGGGTGCCCGCCCACCGTCGCTACCTGGCCCTCGTGCCCGTCCCGGCCCTCGTGCTGTTCGCACCGTTCCTCGTGCACGTGGCGAGGACCGCGGGCGACGGCGGGTGGCGCCTCCTGCTCGCCGACCCCGGTGCGCCCGTCGCGGCCGCGGCGGCGCCGCCGTGGCAGCTGCTCCTCGGTCTGCCGGTGTCGCCGGGCGCGTGGTTCGGGCTCGACGGCTCGGGCGCCGTCGACCTGCTCGCGCGGTGGGCGCCGTTCGCCGCCGGGGCGGTCGTCGTGGCGCTCGCCGCCGTGGCCGTGCTCCGCGGGCGCCGCCTCGCCGTCGGCGCGTGGTTCGTCGCGGCGATCGGCCTCGCGACGGCGATCCTCGCCGGCTCGACCGTCGTCGGGGCGGGTGCGTCGCCGGGCGCCCCCGTGACGGGCTGGCCCGGCGCGGGCACCTCGCTCGCGCTCCTCGCGCTCCTCGGTGCCGCGCTCGTGGGTGCGCCCCGACTGCCCGACGGCGGCGCCCCGCCCTGGCGGTCCGGTGCCATTGTCGCGCTCGGCCTCGTCGTCGCGCTGCTCCCGCTGGGCACCGCGGCGTCGTGGACGGCGGGCGTGCTCGACCGGGACGACGCGCGGGTCGGCGACGTCCGCGCGACGACCCAGCCCGTCGTCCCGCCGGTGGGCCGCCAGATGCAGTCCTCCCCGCGCCAGGCCCGGGTGCTCAGCCTCGAGATCGGTCCGGGCGGCGTGGTCGAGTACGCGGCCCTGCGCTCGGACGGCCCGCAGGCCGTCGACTCCTCGGTCGTCGTCGAGGCGTGGCAGGCCGCGGACCCCGGCGCGACCGAGGGCGAGCTGCCCCGGGTGGTCGCCGACCTCGTCTCCGGCACGTCGGCCGAGGTGAGCGACGGCCTCGGGCGCCTCGGCGTGGGCGCGGTGCTCCTGCCGGCGTCGGCGGAGCCGGACCAGGCGCGCGCGGAGCTCGTGGCGCGGCTCGACACGGTGCCCGGCCTCGAGCGCATGACGGAGGGGCAGTCGGGGCTGGTGTGGCGCGTGGCGCCCGACGGCCTCGATCCCGCCTACGCGCGGGTCGAGTCGTCCGCGGGGTCGCAGCCGCTCGACGCGGACCGCCAGGCGCTGCGACCGGTCGACGCGGCCGTGCCGGCGGGGGCCGAGGACCGCGTGGTCGTGCTCGCGGAGGACGCCTCGTCCGGGTGGCGGGCGACGCTCGACGGCCGGCCCCTGCAGGCCGTCGACCCGTCGACCACCGGCGGGCTCCAGGCGTTCGCCCTGGGAGCCGCGGACGGGCGGCTCGAGGTGTTCCACGCGGCCGACCACCGGTCGGGCTGGATGACGGCGGCAGGGATCACCCTGCTCGTGTACGTGCTGCTCGCGGTGCCGGTGCGGCGTCGTCGGGCGGGGACGAGGTAGCGCGGTGACGACGGAGAACGAGACGGGTCAGGGCCGGGCGGTCCCGGACGACGCGCCCGCAGGGACGCCCCGCAGCAGGCGGCGCGGGGTGGTGCGCCGGATCACGACGACGGGCGCCGGCCTGGTCGGGATGCTCGCGGTGGGCGCCGTGGCCGCGTTCGGGAGCACGGGCGCGACGCTGGTCCCTGCCGCGCCGGCCCCCGCCGACCCGGTCCAGCAGGTCGCCGTCGAGCCGGCCCCGGAGGTCACGGTCTGCCCGGGACCCGCGCGCCTCACCGACCCGGAGACGGTCGGCGACGCGCAGTTCGGCCCCGCGCCGGTCGGCACCGAGAGCAGTCTGCGCGCGGTCGTGGCGGGCGCCGGGTCGGCCGAGATCGGCGCGTTCGACGGCACGGCCGCGCGCGCCGACGCTCGGGCGCTCGAGCGTGCCGCCGACGCCGACGTCACGGTGACCACCGACGAGGACCCCGCCGCGGGCACCGTCCTGACCGTCCGCCCGGGCGAGGGAGCCGCCCCGCGGGTCGCGGCGTCGGTGGGGTCCGCGACGACGGCGGGTGACCTGCGCGGCCTCGCCGCGGCGAGCTGCGCGCGACCCGGCATCAGCCAGTGGCTCGTGGGCGGGAGCACCCAGATCGGCAGCAGCACCCAGCTCGTGCTGCAGAACCCGGGGCTCACGCCTGCGGTCGTGCAGGTCGACGTCTGGGGCCAGGGCGGGGCCGCGGTGCTCTCCGGGGGCGGGCAGCAGCTCGTGGGCCCGGGCGAGGAGGTCGTGACGCTCGTCGAGGCTGCCGCCCCCGAGCAGCGGCGCCTCGTCGTGCACGTCGCGGCGACGGGCGGTCTCGTCTCCGCCTACCTCCAGCACTCGACGCTCGACGGGCTGGTCCCGCTCGGCGTCGACTACGTGGTCCCCGGCGCGGAACCCGCGCACGACCTGGCGCTCGGGGGCGTCGCGAGCGTCGGCGAGGCCGTCGACGACCCGCACGCTCCGCAGCTCCGCCTCCTCGCCCCGGGCGACCAGGCCGGGACCGCGCACGTGACGGTCTACGGGGCGGACGGGCCCGTGCCGCTGCGCGGCGTGGAGGACGTCGCCCTCACGCCCGGCGTCGTCACCGACGTCTCGCTCGGCGGCCTCCCCGAGGGGTCGTACGCCGTGGCCGTGCGCGCGGACGTCCCCGTCGTCGCCGGGGCGTCCGTCGACCGGCGCGGCGAGCCGGACCCCGACCTGCTCCACGAGGAGCGTCAGTACGACCGTGCGTGGATCGCCGCGCGGGCGCTGGTTCCCCCCGCGGAGGACGCCCCGGCCGTGGCGGACGACGCGCGGGCCGGGCAGGTCGCGCTCGTCCCCGGCACGACGTCGGTCCTGACGCTCGCGGCGGTCCCGGCGAGGGGCACGGCGGAGGACGGCGACGACGCGGCCGGACGCCTCGAGCTCCGCGTCCGCGCCTACGACGAGGAGGGCGCCGAGGCCGGGACGACGACCGTGACGCTCGACGCCGGCACGACGCAGACGCTCGACCCGTCCACGCTGCGGCCCGAGGGCTCGGACGCGGTGGTCGCGGCGGTGACGGTCGACGTCGTCGGCGCCCGCGGGGACCTGCGCCCGGCGTGGTCCGTCGTGGCGAGCGCCGGTCCGCCGAGCGGGGACGGCGACGAGACGCCGAGCCTGCTCTCGGTGCTCCTGCCCGTCGTCGACGCCCCTGCGCCCGGCACCGTCGCGGTCCGCGCCTCGGACACCGCGGGCCTCGGGGGCTAGGGACCGACGCGGGTCAGCGGTCGCCGGTGTACCGGGGGTCGATCTCCTCCGGGGTGCGCGCCAGCAGGTGGGCGACCTGCTCCACGAGCACGTCGCGGACGAGGTCCTCGAGGTCCTCCGCGTCGAACGCGCGGGCCTCGACCGGCCGTCGGTAGACGACGATGCGCGCGGGCTGTCCCGACTCCGCGGGGAAGCACCGGCCGAGCGGCACGCCGCCGTCCTCCCAGGGGGCCGGGTCGGAGGGCGGGACGTCCTCGACCGCGAACTCCGTCCCGCGCAGCTGCTTGGCCCACGAGTGCTCGACCCGCTCGACGACGTCGACGACGACGTCGTCGAACTTCTCCGCCCGCGTGCGGCTCGCCGGCGCGGTGGGCGGCAGGAGCGGCCCCCGGATCCCTCGACCACGGCGGTCCCGCCGTCGCGGCACCGGGCCCTGGCCGCCCGGTCCGGGTGCACGGGGCGGGATGACGAGCTCGTCGAACGAGACGGGGGGCGGGGCGGGGGCCGCCCGGCGCGACCAGCGGTCGCGGGCCCGGCGCCCCTTGCCGGCGGGCTCGGGCCGCGAGCCGGGGGACGGAGTGTTGCCACGCACACCACGACTCTAGCCCGCCGGCGCCCGGCGCAGCGCGCCCACCTGCGGCGGCGCGGGCGCCCGGACGGCGTGTGGCGGCCCCACGACACGCCCGGAAGGCGTAAGGTCAGCGCGTGAGATCCGTCAGGCAGTGCTCGCGCACGGCGTGCGTCCGTGCCGCCGTCGCGACCCTCACCTACGTGTACGCCGACTCCACGGCGGTCCTGGGCCCGCTCGCGCACCTCGCCGAGCCGCACAGCTACGACCTCTGCGCCGAGCACGCGGAGCGGCTCACCGCACCGCGCGGCTGGGAGGTCGTGCGGCTGTCGCCGCAGTTCGTCGAGACCGGCCCGAGCGACGACGACCTGTCGGCGCTCGCGGACGCGGTGCGCGAGGCGGGCAAGGTCAGGACCGAGCCCGAGCCGCCGGACGTCACCGAGGTCGGACGACGCGGCCACCTGCGCGTCCTGCGCGCCGAGGGCGACTGACCGCGACGCACCCCCCGCCTCGGTAGGGTGGGCGGCGTGACGACCGACCTCTCCCACCTCATCAAGGCGTACGACGTCCGCGGCACCGTCCCGGACCAGCTCAACCCTCAGGTGGCGAAGGCCATCGGCGCCGCGTTCGCGCGGGCGGTCGTGCTCCCCGAGGCGCCGACCCCCGCAGGCGACGCGCCCGCCCGGGCGAGCGTCGTCGTCGGGCACGACATGCGGGACTCCGGCCCGGAGCTCGTGGACGCGTTCGCGTCCGGGCTCACCGAGGCGGGGGTCGACGTCGTCCGGATCGGGCTCTGCTCCACGGACGGGCTGTACCACGCGTCAGGTGCTCTCGGCGTCCCCGGCGCCATGTTCACCGCGAGCCACAACCCCGCGGTCTACAACGGGATCAAGCTGTGCCGCGCGGGCGCGCGCCCGGTGGGCCAGGACTCGGGGCTCGCGGAGGTCCGCCGGCTCGCGGAGGGGTACCTCGACGACGGCCTCCCCGCCGCCGCGGACGAGCCGGCGACGGTCACCGACCGCGACACGCTCGCGGACTACGCGGAGTTCCTGCGCTCGCTCGTCGACCTGTCCGGGATCCGGCCGCTCAAGGTCGTGGTCGACGCCGGGAACGGGATGGGTGGCTACACCGTGCCGGCCGTCCTGGGCACCGGCGCGGGCCTGCCCGCGCTGCCGCTCGACGTCGTGCCGCTGTACTTCGAGCTCGACGGCACGTTCCCGAACCACGAGGCGAACCCGCTCGACCCGAAGAACCTGCTCGACCTGCAGGCCGCCGTCGTCGAGCACGACGCCGACCTCGGGCTCGCGTTCGACGGCGACGCCGACCGCTGCTTCGTCGTCGACGAGCACGGCGACCCGGTGTCGCCGTCCGCGATCACGGCGCTCGTCGGGCTGCGCGAGGTCGCGAAGGAGGTCGAGGCGGGGCGCACACCGACCGTGATCCACAACCTCATCACGTCGCGCGCCGTCCCCGACTTCCTCGGGGCCGCGGGCGCCCGGACGGTGCGCACGCGCGTGGGCCACTCGTTCATCAAGGCGCAGATGGCCCAGAACGACGCCGTGTTCGGCGGCGAGCACAGCGCGCACTACTACTTCCGCGACTTCTTCTTCGCCGACACGGGGATGCTCGCGGCGATGCACGTGCTCGCGGCGCTCGGGTCGCAGCCGCACCCGCTGTCGGCGCTGGGGGAGATGTACGAGCCGTACGTCGCCTCGGGCGAGATCAACTCGACCGTGGCCGACGTGCCCGCGGCCCGGGCGCGCGTCGTCGAGGCGTACGTGACGCAGCAGGGCGGCGGCCCGGTCGACGTCGACGAGCTCGACGGGCTGACCGTCTCGCACTGGGACTCCCACCCGCAGTGGTGGTTCAACCTCCGCGCCTCGAACACCGAGCCGCTGCTGCGGCTCAACGTCGAGGCCGCCGACGAGGACATCATGGAGAAGGTGCGCGACGACGTCCTGTCGCTCGTGCGCACGCACGACGACGAGGAGCGAGCATGAGCCTGCAGATCGACCCCTGGGTGCGCGAGGCCCTGCGGTGCCCCGTCACCGGCGCACGCCTGGTGGACGGCACCGGCCCGACGGGGGAGCCCGAGCTGCACTCCACCGACACGGACCGGCCGCTCGCGTACCCGGTGCGCGACGGCATCCCGGTGCTGCTGGAGGACGACGCGCGCCCGCTGTGACCGTGCTCGTCGGTCACGACGACGCGCCGAAGGCCGGCTCCCCCGCGGGGAGCCGGCCTTCGGCGTCGAGCCGGGGGCGTCAGACGCCCGCGGACTCCTTGAGGTCGTCGACGAACGTCGGGTTCGCCTCGAGCCAGGCCTGGACGGCCTCGGCCTCGTCGGCGTACTCGTCGGAGTTGAACATCATGTTCTCGAGCGAGAAGAGCTGCTCGTCGGTGAGCGAGAACGCGCCGAACAGCTTGGTCAGCGTCGGGTAGCGCTCCTCGAAGTCGGACGAGCCCCACATGTGGATCTTCTCGGCCTCGCCGAGCGCGCCCTCGGGGTCCTCGAGGTCGCGGACGGGGAACTCGTCGTAGGCCCAGTGCGGGCGCCACAGCGTGACGGCGATGTTCTCGCCGGCGTCGGTCGCGCCCTTGAGCTCGGCGAGCATCGCGGGGGTCGAGGAGATGGAGTAGTCCATGCCCTCGAGCCCGTAGGTCGGGATGACCTCTTCCTGCGTGATCTTGGTGAGACCGGCGCCGGCCTCGATGCCCACGAGCTTGTTGCCGTACTCGTCGGCCATGCCGGCGAGGTCCTCGAGCGACTGCGCGGGCGAGTCCTCGTTCACCGCGATGGTGAGCTTGGCGTCGTCGTACCAGTAGCCGAGGTCGGTGACCTCGTCGCCGTACTCCTCCTCGTAGGAGGCGTGCGTGTAGGGGAGCCACACGTCGAGCGTGACGTCGAAGTCGCCGCCGGCCAGGCCGGTGTAGATCACGCCGACGTCGGCGGTCTGGGAGGAGACGTCGTAGCCCTCCTCCTCGAGGATCGCCGTCCAGAGGTGGGAGACGGCGATGCCCTCGTCCCAGCCGGAGGGGATCCCGATGGAGACCGAGGTCTCGTCCTCGCCGGTGGACGACGCCCCGTCGTCGGCGCCCGACCCGGAGTCGGAGGCGCAGGCGGTGAGCGCGAGGCCGAGGACGGCGGTCGCTGCGACGGCGGCGGAGCGGCGGACGGTGCGGGTGCGTGCGGGGGTCATGCTGTCCTTCCCTGGGTCCGGGCGGACCCGGTCGGTGTGCCCGACGCCGGGGGTGCGGCGGGCGGGTTCCCGGCGCTGCGGCCGGGTTCGGTTCGTGCGCGCGACAGACGCGCCCCTCAGACGCGCGCCGCGGCGAGCGCGCGCGAGACGGGGGCGCGGTTGCCGAGGGCCGAGGTCACGCGGTCGAGGAACATCGCGAGGATGACGACGGCGAGACCGGCCTCGAAGCCGAGCGCGACGTTGACGCGCTGGAGCGCGGCGACGACGTCGTTGCCGAGGCCGCCGGCGCCGACCATGCCCGCGATGACGACCATGGAGAGCGACAGCATGATGACCTGGTTGACGCCGGCCATGATGGTCGGGAGCGCGAGCGGGAGCTGGATCTGGCGCAGGATGCGCCCCGGGGTCGCGCCGAACGCCTGGCCTGCCTCGACGACCTCCTTGTCCACCTGCCGGATGCCGAGCTCGGTGAACCGGACGCCGGGCGCCATGGCGAAGATGATCGTCGCGATGATGCCCGGGACGGGTCCCGTGAGGAAGATGACGACGGTCGGGATGAGGTAGACGAACGCCGGCATGGTCTGCATGAAGTCGAGGACCGGCCGCACCACCGCGGAGACGCGGTCGTCGCGCGCGGCCCAGATGCCGACCGGGATCGCGACGACGAGGGCCAGGACGGCGGACAGCAGGACGAGCGCGAGGGTGTCCATCGCGTTGTCCCACTGGTCGACGCCGGCGATGACGACGAACCCGACGAGCGAGCCGAGCGCGAGCTTCCAGCCCTTGGCGAGGAGCGCGAGGGCGGCGAGCGCGAGCGCGACGACCCAGAACGGCGGGCTCGACAGGATCGTGTCCAGGCCGTCGTAGATGCCGACGAGGACGTCCTTGACGAAGCGGAAGAGCGGCCGGAACGTCGTGGTCATCCAGTCGACGAACGTGTCGACCCACTCGCCGAGCGGGATGCGGGGGACGAGGGTGTCGTTCACGCGGCACCTCCCTCGGTCGTCGCAGTGGCGTCCACGGCGGCGTCCTCGACGGTCTCGTCCTGCACCGCCGGCGCGCCGAGGTCGATCTCGCCCGTGCGGGGCTGCTCGGTCGGGACCATGGCCTCGAGCAGGGTGACGCGCGGGACGACGCCGACGAGGCGGCCCTCGGTGTCGGTCACGGGCACGGGCAGCGACGACTCGGCCGCGGGCGCGAAGATCTCCGCGAGGGGGGTGTCCGGGGAGACCGGGGCGACGCCGTCGTGCACGAGGTCCCCGATGCTTTCCTTGCCCGCCTTGAGGGCGGCCACGGCGTCGTCGTCGCGCACGATGCCGTGCAGCACGCGCTGGCGGTCGACGACGTACGCGGCCGAGACCTGCGCCTCGCGCATCGCGCGGCTGGCCTGGCGCGGCCCGCCGCTGACGGGCACGACGACCGCGGGGCGCACCATGACGGACGACGCGGTGAGGACGCGCGTGCGGTCGACGTCGGCGACGAACTGGGCGACGTAGTCGTTCGCGGGGTCGGACAGGATCTGCTCGGCGGTGCCGATCTGGACGATCCGGCCGTCGCGCATGACGGCGATCCGGTCGCCGAGGTGCATGGCCTCGTTGAGGTCGTGCGTGATGAAGACGATCGTCTTGCCGAGGCGCTGCTGCAGGTCGAGGAGCTGCTCCTGCATCTCGCGCCGGATGAGCGGGTCGAGGGCGCTGAACGCCTCGTCCATGAGGAGGACGTCGGTGTCGGCGGCGAGCGCGCGGGCGAGGCCGACGCGCTGGCGCATGCCGCCCGAGAGCTGCGACGGGAGCGAGTCCTCCCAGCCGCCGAGCCCGACGAGGTCGAGCGCGGTGCGGGCCTTCTCGCGGCGCTCGGCCTTGCCGACGCCCTGGATCTCGAGCGGGTACGCCGCGTTGTCGAGCACCGTGCGGTGCGGCAGGAGCGCGAAGTGCTGGAACACCATGCTCACGCTGCTGCGGCGCAGGGCGCGCAGCTGCTTCGCGTCGGTGCTCGCGAGGTCGGTCCCGCCGACGACCACGTGCCCGGCCGTCGGCTTCCACAGGCCGTTGAGCATGCGGATGAGCGTGGACTTGCCGGAGCCGGAGAGGCCCATGACGACGAAGATCTCGCCGCGCCGGACGTCAAAGCTCGCGTCGATGACCGCGGCCGTGCCGAGCGCCTTGACGTCGTCACGGGCGGCGCCCTGCTCGAGCCGGCGGATCGCCTCGACCGGCCGACGGCCGAAGACCTTGTAGACGTCGCGGACCGAGACGGCGACGTCGGCGGGGGCCGGGGTCGACGGTGCGGGGGAGTCGACCGTCGCGTCGGTGCTGTCTGGCGGGGTGATGCTGGGAGCGGTCATGCGGGCGGGTCTCGCCACCTTCCGTGCGGGGACCGGCACGCCCCGCGCGAGGACGGCGCCAGAGGGGTCCGGCGGCGGCGTCTCGGGAGCGTGGCACGCGGCCGGTGAACGCGTCGCGGTCGGGCGCCCGGGGGGCGACCTCCGCGCTCTGCGCGCAGCGGGCCACATGCTGGTCCGACGTCAATCGGTACTCCAGCACCCTGCCTGATTCGAGGTTCAACTTCTACCTAGGGCCCGTGGATCAGGGACTGTTCCAGGACGTTTCTTGACCGATCATCGTTGCAATGACGCGGATGACGAGCGATCTCGGATCGTTATCCCTTTGTGACCTTGAGATGGTCAAGCATTCGTGTTACGCGCGCGCCCGGGCGCGCGCGCCGGACGAACGGTGTAGCCCGGGCCGGGTGCCCCGCTCGCCGGGGCCGGGCGGCGCCGTCGTCGGTAGGCTGGACCCGGGCGGGACCGTGGTCCCGCCCGGCGCGGACGGGAGCCCCCAGCGCAGCCACCGGCCGGCCACCGGCCAGCCACCCGCAGGGCCGGCACCACCGGCCCGACCGGCACCGAGTACGCACAGGAGAACCATGTCCACCACAGCGCCAGCCCCGACGACCGGAACCCCGGGAGCCGCTCCCGGCTTCGACGAGGTCCCCGGCCGCTACAAGGTCCGCGACCTGTCCCTCGCCGAGGCGGGCCGTCACCAGCTCCGCCTCGCGGAGCACGAGATGCCCGGCCTCATGGCGCTGCGCGCCGAGTACGGCGCGTCGCAGCCGCTCGCCGGCGCGCGGATCGCCGGCTCGCTCCACATGACGGTGCAGACCGCGGTCCTCATCGAGACGCTCGTCGCGCTCGGGGCGCAGGTGCGCTGGGCGAGCTGCAACATCTTCTCCACGCAGGACGAGGCCGCGGCCGCCGTCGTGGTGGGGCCGCACGGGACGCCCGAGGACCCGCAGGGCGTGCCCGTCTTCGCGTGGAAGGGCGAGAGCCTCGAGGAGTACTGGGACTGCACCGAGCAGATCCTCGTGTGGCCCGGGGACGAGTCGCCGAACCTCGTCCTCGACGACGGCGGCGACGCCACGATGCTCGTCCACCTCGGCCTGCAGTACGAGCGCGCGGGCGTCGTCCCGCCCGACACGCTGCCCGGCGAGCCCGACCACACGCACGAGATGAACGTCGTGCGCGCCGTGCTGCGCCGCGCGCTCGAGGCCGACCCCCTGCGCTGGACGACGATCGCCCAGGCGATCCAGGGCGTCACCGAGGAGACGACGACGGGCGTGCACCGCCTCTACCAGCTCGCCGAGGCGGGCGAGCTGCTCTTCCCGGCGATCAACGTCAACGACTCGGTCACCAAGTCGAAGTTCGACAACAAGTACGGCATCCGCCACTCGCTGCCCGACGGCATCAACCGCGCGACCGACGTCCTCATGGGCGGCAAGGTCGCGTTCGTCGCCGGGTACGGGGACGTCGGCAAGGGTGCGGCCGAGGCGTTCCGCGGCCAGGGCGCGCGCGTCATCGTGTCCGAGGTCGACCCGATCTGCGCGCTCCAGGCCGCGATGGACGGCTACCAGGTCGCCCGCATCGAGGACGTGCTCGGCGAGGCCGACTTCTTCATCACGACCACGGGCAACAAGGACGTCATCCGCGCCGAGCACCTCGTCGCGATGAAGGACAAGGCCGTCGTCGGCAACATCGGCCACTTCGACAACGAGATCGACATGGCCGGCCTCGCCGAGGTGCCCGGGGTGTCCCGCACCGAGATCAAGGCCCAGGTCCACGAGTGGACGTTCGCAGAGGCCGGCCCGGGCGGGCAGCCCGCCGGCCGCTCGATCGTCGTGCTGTCCGAGGGGCGCCTGCTCAACCTCGGCAACGCGACCGGTCACCCGTCCTTCGTCATGAGCAACTCGTTCTCCAACCAGGTGATCGGCCAGATCGAGCTCTACCAGGACGCGACCGGCGCCGCGCACGAGGGGCGCGAGCGGTCGTACGCGCGCCAGGTCTACCGCCTGCCCAAGGTGCTCGACGAGAAGGTCGCCCGCCTGCACCTCGACGCGCTCGGCGTGCGGCTCACCGAGCTCTCGCCGTCCCAGGCGGACTACCTCGGCGTCCCGGTCGAGGGCCCGTACAAGCCCGAGCACTACCGCTACTGAGCGCCGACAGCCCGCTCGCGCCACGAGGAGGCCGCATGGACCAGTCCCCCGCCGCGGGGGGCCCCGGCGCCCCCCCGCCCCCGGGGGGGGGGGGCGCGACGGGACAGATCGGTCCGCAGGCCGACGGCGAGCCCACGGGCCCGCCCCCGGGCGTCCGTCCGCTGTGGCACCGGGTCGGCGACCGGTGGGAGCGCGAGCCCCCGCACGACCTGCTCTACGGTGCGATCGTCGCGGGCTTCGTCATGGCGGTGTCCAGCGTGCACGCGCCGACGGGAGACCGAGTGGTCGTCGCGACGGCCCTCGTCGCGGTCGGGTACTGGCTCGCGCACTGCTACGTCGACGCGGTCAGCGGGCGGTTCCGCGACAGCGGGCACTCGCTGTGGGACCGCACCCTCGCGGCTCTGCGCCTCAACGTGGGGGTGCTGCTCGGTGCGGTCCCCGGGATCGTGGTCTACCTGATCGCGTACGCGCTCGGGCTCGACGTGGAGGACGCCGCGCTCGTCGCGGTGTGGTTCACGGTGCTCCTCCTCGGCGTCGTCGGCTTCCTCGCCGCGTACCGGGCGGGTGCCCGGGGCGCACGGCTCGTGGGGGAGACGCTGCTCGCCGCGGCTTTCGCGGGCGTGGTCATCGGCGTCAAGTACCTCCTGCACTGACCCGCGCGCCGTGGTGACCGTGCCGGCGACCGCCCGACGGGTCGCCGGCACGGGACGACACGGGGGATGTCCCCACCCCGGCGCGGCGGACGCCACCCTGTCGTCGTGACCGCGGCTCGCCGAGACTGGCACCATGACTGCCGTGACCCCTGACCAGCCGAGCGTCGTGCCGACGGGCGACCCGCCGTCGGGCACCCCGACCCCGGGTGCGGCCCACGGCCCCCTGGCCCCGACCGTCCCCGCGACGGGGGGTGCGCCCACGGGCGTCGCGGCGGCGGACGCGACGACGTTCGCCGGCACGCAGCCCGACCCCCGGTACGTCGACCACCACGAGCGCGTGTCGTTCGCGCGCGCCCCGTTCCACCGGCAGACGTGGCACGCGTACGGGTACCTGTGGCTCGTGCTGCTGCTCGCGCCGTTCGCCTTCGCGTACGCGGTGTTCACGGTCTCGTTCCTCGTGGCGATGCTCGTCCCGGTCCTGGGGCTCGTCCTCGCGGGCTGGGTCGTGCTCGGTGGGCGCGGCTGGGGCTCGATGTACCGGTCCCTGGCACGCTCGGCGCTCGGCATCGACGTCGCCGCCCCCGCGCCGTACGTCCGGCGGCGCGGGTTCTGGAGCACCCTGTGGGGCGGGATCGGCGACGGGACCGGCTGGCGGGCCGTGCTCTTCCTCTTCGTCACGTTCCCCCTCGCGATCGTGTCCTTCGTGGTGAGCACCGTCTTCCTCGCCGTCGGGCTCGGCGGCATGACGCACTGGATCTGGTCGCGCTGGCTCCCCCTGCAGCAGGCGAGCGACGGGTCGTGGCACCGCGGCGCGTCGTTCGGCGTCGACTGGTACGTGGACACCCCGGTGCGCCAGCTCGGCCTCGTCCTGGTGGGGCTGCTCTTCCTCTGGCTCTGGGCGCAGGTCACGCGGGGCTTCGCCCAGCTCTTCCGCGCGCTCACCGTGGCGCTGCTCGGCCCGACCCTGTCGAGCCTGCGCGTCGCCGACCTGGAGGAGTCGCGCGGCCGCACCGTCGAGGACGCCGACGCGAAGCTGCGGCGCATCGAGCGCGACCTGCACGACGGCACGCAGGCCCGCCTGGTCGCCGTCGCGATGCAGCTCGGGGAGGCCAAGGAGCAGCTCGCGGCGGGCGGCGACGCGGGGGAGGCGCTCGAGCTCGTGGACCTCGCGCACTCGTCGACCAAGGAGGCGCTCGTCGAGCTCCGGGAGCTCGCGCGCGGCATCCACCCGCCCGCGCTCGACAACGGGCTCGCCGTCGCGCTCGAGACGCTCGCCGCCCGCTCGCCGCTCCCGGTGACGGTCGACGTCGACCCGGCCGTCGAGGCGTCGGGCAGGCTCGCGCCGGCCGTGGAGTCGATCGCCTACTTCTGCGTCGCCGAGCTCGTCACGAACGCGGTCAAGCACGCGCGCGCCACGGGCGCGTACGTGCTCGTCGAGCGCCAGGGGAGCGGGCGCGGCGCGCGGCTGCGCCTGCGGGTGCGCGACGACGGCCAGGGCGGCGCGCGCGTCGTCCAGCCCGGGTCCGACGGCCAGCGGTCCGGCCTCGCGGGACTCGCGGAGCGCGTGCGCTCCGTGGACGGCACGTTCGACCTCACCAGCCCGGTCGGCGGCCCGACGGTCGTTACCGTCCTCCTGCCCGTGCGGGTCTGACGTGCGCACGGACCACCGTGTCCTGCCCGGGCGGGCCGGCGCCGTCGGGCACGATGTCCCCGGGGCATCCCGCCCGCCGGGGCCGTCGCACGGCCCGCCCGACCGGAAGGACACCATGCGGCTCGTCATCGCCGAGGACTCCGCCATCCTGCGCGACGGGCTCGTCGCGCTCGTCACCCGCCGCGGCCACGAGGTCGTGGCCGCGGTCGCGGACGGCGACGAGCTCGTCGCGCAGGTGGCCCGGCTCGCGGCCGAGGACGCGCTGCCCGACGTCGCCGTCGTCGACATCCGGATGCCCCCGACGTTCACCGACGAGGGCCTGCGCGCCGCCCTCGCGCTGCGCGCCGCGCACCCCGACCTCGGGGTGCTGCTGTTCTCCCAGTACGTCGAGACGCGGTTCGCGAGCGAGCTGCTCACGGGCGGCGCGCGCGGCGTCGGGTACCTGCTCAAGGACCGTGTCGCGGACGTCGGCGAGTTCGTCGACGCGCTCACGCGCATCGCGGCCGGGCAGACCGTGCTCGACCCGGAGGTCGTGAGCCAGCTCATGGGCGCGTCACGCTCCGACGACGGGCTGGCACGCCTCACGCCGCGCGAGACCGAGGTCCTGGAGCTCATGGCGCAGGGCCGCTCGAACTCCGCCATCGCGGAGGCGCTGTTCCTCTCCTACGGCGCGGTCGAGAAGAACGTCACGTCGATCTTCGGCAAGCTCGGCCTGCCCCAGGATGCGGGCGACCACCGGCGCGTGCTCGCCGTGCTGCGCTACCTCAAGGTGTAGCCGACCGTCCGTCCACCTGCCAGCACGTGCTCGCGCCCGAGCGCGACGTGCTGCTGACAGGTCGTCGGGGCCGGCCGGGGGACAACCCCCGTGCGCGGCGGTGGTCCGCCGCGGCGAGGTCGGGGGACCGTCCCGTACCGGGACGAACGGGATGTTTCGAGACTGGTGAGCACCGGGGACCCTCCCGGGCACGCCGACCTTGGAGCATCCCGTGGCCGTCCTGTCGCCGCCGCCGTCCCCGACCCGCGCGCCGTCCCGCGCCCGCCCCGCGCCCGCCCGACCGGCACCCCCGGGCGGGCCGCGCGCCCACCGGTACCGACCGCCGTCGGGCACCGCCCGGACGCCCGGCACCGCCCCGCTCCCCGGAGGGGACGGTCCGCGCCGGCCTCGCCGCGACGTGTTCGTCGACGCCGTGCGGGCCCTCGCGACGCTCAGCGTCCTCACGGTGCACTGGCTCATGGCGGACGCGACGTGGGACGGCGAGCACCTGCGCATCGGCAACGCCCTCGCGCACGGCGCGGGCTGGACCGTCACCTGGCTGCTGCAGGTCCTCGCGCTCCTGTTCTTCGCCGCCGGAGCCTCGGCCGCGTACGGGCTGCGGCGCGGGCCCGACGGCGGTCGCGCCCCCGGGCTCGCGGGCGCCGCGCGGGTGGTGGCCCGCCCGAGCGTCCTGGCCGACCTCGCCGCCGGCGCGCGGCTCGCCGGGCGGCGCGTGCCCCGGCTCCTGCGGCCCGTCGGGGTGTTCGTCGGGGCGTGGGTCGTCGCGATCGGGGCGCTGCTCGCCGCGGGGCTGCCCGGGGACGCCGTGCGCTCGCTCGCGACGCTCGCGCCGCAGCTCCTGTGGTTCCTCGCGGTGTACCTCGGCCTCGTCGTGCTCACGCCGCTCCTGCGCCGCGCGCTGCACGCCGCGGGCTGGTGGACCGTCGCCGCGCTCGTCGCCGCACCGCTCGCCGTCGAGGCGCTCCGATTCGGCGCCGGTGCGGAGCGCCTCGCGCTCGTCGACGTCGTGCTCGTGTGGGCCGTGCCGTACGCGATCGGGCTCCTGTACGCCGACGCGCGCGCCGGGACGCAGGTCGTGCGCCGGGGCCGCGTGGTGCCGGTCGCCGTCCTCCCGCGACCGCTCGTGCTCGTCGGGGCCGGGCTCGCGGCGGCGGCGCTCGCGGCCCTGCTCGTCGCCGTCGGGCCGTACCCGGTGTCGCTCATCGGCATGCCGGGCGACGCGATGTCGAACCTCGGCCCGCCCACGGCGCCCGTCGTCCTGCACGCGGTCGCGCTCGTCGCCCTCGCGCTCGCCGCCCGCGGACCGCTCGTGCGCTGGGCGGACGGGCGCGGCCGGACGGTCGTCGCGGGCCTCGCCCGACGGTCGATGACGGTCTACCTGTGGCACCTCACGGCGATGATCGTCGTCGTCGGGACGGTGCTCGTGGTGCTCGGTCAGCAGCTCCCGGCCCCGGGCAGCGCCGACTGGTGGGCGAGCCGCCCGGTCTGGTTCGGCGCGTTCGCGCTCGTGCTCCTGGGCATCTCCCGCCTGGTGGGCCGCTTCGAGGACGCCCGCCCCGCGCGACCTGTCAGCAGCAGCACGCGCTCGAGCGCGACGAACCGCTGACAGGAGCGGGAGGACAGGTGTCGTGGCGTCAGCGCGTGGGGTCGGGGATCGAGTAGGGGAGCCGGTGCAGCAGCTCGGCCTGCTCGCCGGCGAGCGCCTGCGCGCGCTGCGCCGTCGCCCAGTCGCGGTCCCGCCGCTCCGCGAGCACGGCCAGCAGGAACGTCTCCGGGTGCGTGCCGGGCGGCGGGCCCGGCGCGACGTACCGCTCGACCTGTCCCGCGAGCTCCTGCCCCAGCCGGGCCCGCGACGCCGGGTGGAGCTTGTGCGCACGCGCGAGGAACTGCCGCGCGGCGAGCGCGAGGCCGTCGGGCAGGCGGCGCATGTCGGCGTGGGACGCCCACGCGGCGAGGTACGGGGGCATGACGAGCGGCGCGAGCGTCGGCCGCCCGCCCCGCACCCGGATCGCGTACGTCCCCGCCGCCATGTCGCCGAGGCGCTTGCCCTTGTCGTTCGTCAGCGACGCGACGAGCGCGACCGAGCCGAGCGTCAGCCAGATCTCGCCGATGCCGACCAGGGCGCGCAGGAAGGCGTGCCGGAAGCGGACCGGGCCACCGTCGTCGCGCACGACCCGGATGCCCAGCGCGAGCTTGCCGAGCGAGCGCCCGCGCGACAGCGTCTCCACGGTCGTCGGGACGACGACCATGACGAGGACGGCGAGCGCGATCGCGATGGCCGGGGCGAAGTCCGGGTCGACCAGCTCGAGCGAGCCCGACGTCGCGAAGAGCAGCGCGAACAGCCCCACGCACAACGTCAGCATGTCGAGGAAGAGCGCGAGGCCGCGCGTGGCGAACGACGCCGGTCGTGCGTCGAGGACCACGCCCTCGCCGATCAGGATGCCGTCCCGCACGCTGCTCCTCACCCTCGTCCGTCACGGGTCCGTGCCCGCGCGCCGGTCGGCGCACCGGCGGCACGCCCCGTGTTGCAGGGTATCGGTCGTGGACCTCGACGCCTTCACCGACGTGCACCGCGCGCAGTGGGACCGCCTGGAGACCCTCACCTCGCGGCGCACGCTCGACGGCGCCGAGGCGGACGAGCTGGTCCGGCTGTACCAGGCCGTCGCGACGCACCTGTCGACCGTCCGGTCCGTCGCGCCGGACCCCGTGCTCATCTCGCGCCTGTCCGTGCTCCTGGGCAAGGCCCGCACGCGCATCGCGGGGGCGCACGAGCCCGCGTGGCGCGACGTCGTGCGGTTCCTCGTGGTGTCCCTGCCCGCCGCGCTGTACCGGATCCGGTGGTGGTCGGTCGGCGTGACGGTCGCCTGCCTCGTCGTGGCGCTCGTCGCCGGGGTCTGGGTCGCGACGACGCCCGAGGGGCTCGCGTCGATGGGCCCGCCGAGCGTCCAGGAGAACTACGTGAACGAGGCGTTCGCGTCGTACTACGACCCCGGGCTCGACTTCGCGACCGTCGTCTGGACCAACAACGCGTGGATCGCGGCGCAGTGCATCGGGCTGGGCATCACGGGGATCTTCCCCGCGTACGTGCTGTTCTCGAACGCCGTGGCCATCGGCTCGACCGGCGGCATGATGGCCGCGCACGGCGAGCTCGGGCTGTTCCTCCAGCTCATCGCGCCGCACGGCCTGCTCGAGCTCATGTCGGTCTTCGTCGCCGGTGCCGCGGGTCTGCGGATCTTCTGGGCCTGGGTCGACCCCGGCCCGCTCCCGCGCTCGCGCGCGCTCGCCCAGGAGGGCCGCGCGCTCGTCACGGTCGCGATCGGGCTCGCGATCGCCCTCGCGGTCTCCGGCGTCATCGAGGGCTTCGTCACGGGCTCGACCATGCCGTGGTGGCTCAAGATCGTCATCGGCGCGATCGCGCTCGCCGCGTTCTGGGTCTACACGATCGTGCTCGGCCGTCGTGCGGTGGCGGCCGGCGAGACCGGCGACCTCACCGCCGACCACGCGGGCGACGTCGCCCCCGTCGCGGCCTGACGGTTCTTCCGGGCTCCGGGCTCCGGGCTCCCGCTCTGCTCCCGGGCCCAGGCTCCCGGCTCGGTGCCGGTGGGAGACCGGTCAGTCGTGCACGACGACGCGCGCCCGCGCGCCCGGCCAGGCGCACCGGACCCAGTCCTCGGCCCGCGCGACGACCGCGTCGCGCACGCCCGGCTCGCGGAGCCGGTCCGCGGGGGAGCGACGGACGTCGGGGACGCCCACCCCGCCCGCGCCCGTGCCGCGTCCGGCCACGTCACCCGCGGGGCCGCGCAGCGGGCGCACCTCGACGTGCACGACGTCGTCCGCAGCCTCGTCGGGCGGGGTCGCCCCGGTCGTGGCCCGGCTGGGGGCGGACGGGGTGATCGGGCGCGCCGTCCACGCCCCAGCCACGCGCCCGTCGACGAGCACCGTCGCCGCGACCTGCCCGTTGATGCTCACGACGCTCTTGACCGGGACGTCGCCGAGGATCCGCGTCCGGTCGTCGTGCGCGAGGACGAGGTTGTCGAAGTCGCCCGCGAGGATCGTCGGCACGGGCGCCTCGCCGGGCGGTCGGGGCGCGTCGGGGAGGTCGAAGAGCTCCTTGCCGTCCGGGCCGGTGAACGTCACCAGCTCGGGACGCAGCACCTCGAACGCGGCCTTGAGCCGGGTCAGGCCCGACCACCGCTGCGCGTCGACCACGGAGGCCGGGCCGAACGCCGCCAGGTAGCGCCGCACCAGCCCGACGCGCGTCACGAGGACGGCGTCGGGGTCCGTGCCGTGCGCGACCGCGTCGAGGACCGGGTCGGACCGGCCCAGCCACGCCTGCGCCGTCGTCCACGTGGTCGTGGTGCCCGGCCCGCTCGCGCCCCAGAGCCCGCGCGGCGGCACCTGGACCAGCGGCAGCAGGCAGCGCGCGCCGTACGCGAGGTGCTTGGGGTCGACGTCGGGCCACCGCTGCGCGAGCCGCCTGCCGAGCTCGACCGAGGTGAGCGGCTCGTCGAGCAGGTCGCGCGCGACCTCCTCGAGATCGTCGAGGTCCACGTCCGCGAGGGCCGCGCCGTGCTGGTTCTTCGCCCGCAGGTACGCGGCGAGCGTCGGCCGCACCAGCGCGGTGAGCCCCAGCGCGTCGTCCGCGGCGACCAGGTGCACCGTGCCGCGCAGCGCACCCACGCGCACGACCTCACGGTCGGTGAGCAGCGCGCCCAGGTCGTCGGGCGCGAACGCCGCGAGCCGCGACCACAGCGCCGGGTACGGCGACGACGGCACCTGCGACTGGAGCCCCACGAGATGCCGCACCTCGTCCAGCACCGACGTCTCGCAGGGGGCGTCGAGGTGCTGACGCGCGAGCAGCGCGCGGTTGAGGTCGTCGTGGCTCAGCCGCGGCCCGAACCGCCCGTCGCCCATCGGCGGGTCAGGACAGCACGATCGCGAGCGCGGGGATGAGGAACGTCGCGAGGAGCGCCGCCACGACGATCATCGCGACGCGACGGTTGCGCCGTGCGCGCTGTCGGGGATCGGTGGGCTGCCAGGCCACGGGGTACTCCTGAGCTCGGTGGAACGACCCGCACGACCCTACCTCGCCCCTGAAGGAACGGCCGCGACCGCCGAGGTAGAACCGCCGGTCGCGAGGTAGCACGCGCGGAGCTCTCTCTCGTGACCGGAGGTTCTACCTCACGGTCGGCTGACCGGGCCTCGGCCCGGACGTCAGAGGCGGCCGGCGGCCTTGAGCGCGAGGTAGGTGTCGGCGAGGCGGGGGGCGAGGTCGTCGGGGAGGGCGTCGACGACCTCGACGCCGCGCTGGCGCAGGACCGTCGTCACGGCGGCGCGCTCGATCTCACCGCGGGCCGCTGCGGCGGCGTCGTACGCCTCGGCGGTGCCGCTGCGGTCGTCGCGCAGGGCGGCGACCTCGGGGTCGCCCGCGGCGGCGAGCACGACCTGGTGCTTGGTCGTGAGCTGCCCGACGACGGGGAGCAGCCCGGTCTCGACGGCGGCGGGGTCGAGGGTGGACAGGAGCACGACGAGCGCGCGCTGGGACAGGCGCTCGTGGACCGCACCGACGAGCCCGGGCCAGTCGGTCTCGAGCAGCGCGGGCTCGAGGGGCGCGAGCGCGTCGGCCATGGCGGGCATGAGGCGCGGGCCGGCGGCCCCGGCGACGCGCGAGCGCACGGTGCGGTCGTACGCGACGAGCTCGACGCGGTCGCCCGCGCGGCCGGCGAGCGCGGCGAGCAGGAGCGCCGCCTCGATGCTCGCGTCGAGGCGCGGCTCGTCGCCGACGCGGGTCGCGGACGTGCGGGACGTGTCGACGACGATGAGCACGCGCCGGTCGCGCTCGGGGCGCCACGTGCGCACGACCATGTCCCGACCGCGGGCGGACGCGCGCCAGTCGATCGAGCGGACGTCGTCGCCGAGCACGTACTCGCGCAGCGAGTCGAACTCGGTGCCCTCGCCGCGCACCTGCACCGCGGCGCGACCGTCCATCTCGCGCAGGCGCGCGAGCCGGCTCGGCAGGTGCCGGCGGGACGCGAACTCGGGGAGCACGCGCAGCCGGCCGGGCACGGTGATCGAGGCCTGGCGCGCGGCGAGGCGCAGCGGGCCGAACGAGCGGATCGTGACCCGGTCGGCGACGCGCTCGCCGCGGCGGGTGGGCACGAGGACGGTCGTCACGCGCGTGGCCTCGCCGGGCGGCAGGTCGACCGGGTGCCGGTTGACCTGGGTCCCCGCGGACGGCGGCCACGCGTCGCGCACGAGCGCGCGGAGCCGTCGGGGCGCGAGGTTGGTGAGGGTGAGGCGCGACGTCGTCGTGTCGGTGAGGCGGACCGAGCCCGGCACGCGCCGCTCGATCGCGACGCGCCGCGGGGACGCGGCGAGCGACGCGTCGAGCGCGCACAGCGCGACGACGAGCAGCGTCCACACCAGCACCGTCCCCGGCACCGGGAACAGCAGCACGGGGACGATCCCGAGCGCCGTCAGCACGACGGCGCGCCACGTCAGGGCCACGTGCGACGCCTCAGCGGGGGACGGGGACGGACGCGAGCACGGTGTCGAGCACGCTCTCGGCGGTCACGCCCTCGAGCTCGGCCTCGGGCCGGAGCTGCACGCGGTGGCGCAGCGTCGGGTGCGCGAGGGCCTTGACGTCGTCGGGCGTCACGTAGGAGCGGCCCGAGAGCCACGCCCACGCGCGCGACGTGGCGAGCAGCGCCGTCGCGCCGCGCGGGGAGACGCCGAGCGAGAGCGAGGGGGAGTGGCGCGTCGCGCGGCACACGTCGACGGCGTAGCCGAGGACCTCGCGCGCCACCTGGACGCGCGCGACCTCCGCGCGAGCACGGTCGAGCACGTCGCGCCCGGCGACGGGGCGCACGCCCGCGCCCGCGAGGTCGCGCGGGTTGAACCCGGCGGCGTGGCGCGCGAGCACCTCGACCTCCTGCTCGCGCTCTGGCAGGGGCAGCACGACCTTGAGCAGGAAGCGGTCGAGCTGGGCCTCCGGCAGCGGGTAGGTGCCCTCGTACTCGACGGGGTTCTGCGTCGCGATGACGAGGAACGGGTCGGGCAGCGGGCGCGGGGTCCCGTCCACCGACACCTGGCGCTCCTCCATCGCCTCGAGGAGCGAGGCCTGCGTCTTGGGGGGCGTGCGGTTGATCTCGTCCGCGAGCAGGAGGTTCGTGAAGACGGGGCCCTCGCGGAACGAGAACTCGGCGGTCCGCGCGTCGTACACGAGCGAGCCCGTGACGTCGCCGGGCATGAGGTCGGGCGTGAACTGCACGCGCTTGGTGCCCAGGTCGAGCGACGCGGCGAGCGTGCGCACGAGCAGCGTCTTCGCGACGCCGGGCACGCCCTCCAGCAGCACGTGGCCCTTGCACAGCAGCGCGATGAGCAGGCTCGTCACGGCCCCGTCCTGCCCGACGACGGCCTTGCCCACCTCGGTGCGCACGGCGGCCAGGGCCTGGCGCAGCTCGGGGGACGGCGCGGGCGGGGCGTCGTGCGCGGGTGCCGGTGCGGGGACGCCTGGCTGACCGTGGCCGGCCGAGGGCGCGGCGGCGTAGCCCGGCGTCGGGGCGCCGGGACCGTGCGGTCCGGGCTCGTGCGCGGGCGCGCCGGCGGCCGCGCTCACGCGGTCGGCGACGCTCGGGTCCTGGGTGTACGGCTGCCCCTGGTGCGGTGGCGGCGCGTAGCGGTCGGGCTGCGGCACGGAGCCGTCGGGGTGGTGCGTCACGAGTGGTAGACCTCGCTCTCGATCCGGTCAAGGTGACGCGCGAGCTCGAGCAGCGCCGCGTCGTCGGCGGGTGGTGGTCCGTACAGCAGCTGGGCGACCTGCTCGCCCGGGCGGCCCGTCGCGCGGGCGACCGCGTCGACGAGGGCGGGCGCGTCGGCGGAGCGCGGGAGGCCGAGCCGGCTCGCGAGCCGGTCCGCGGCGCTCGCGCGCAGCCCGGCGGCGGCGTGCCCGCGCGCCCCGGCGCGCCGGTAGAGGCGGCCCCGGCCGCGCGTCGTCTCGGCCGCGCGCACGACGACCGGCAGGTCCTCCGTCACGAGCCGGCCGAGCCGGCGGCCGCGCCACAGCGCGACGACGAGCGCGACGACGAGCACCTGGAGCGCGACGACGCCGAACCACGGCGGGAGGGAGAGCGCCGGGGTCTGCTCGTCCTCGCCGCCGCCGAGCGACGTGTCGAACGGGTCGGGCACGAGCCACACGAGGCGGTCGTGCGCACCGAGCGTCCACAGGGCCAGGGCGGCGTTGCCGTCGTCGGTGACCGAGTCGTTGCGCAGCACGGCGGTCGTGTCGACGGCGCGCACGCTCCGCTCGTCGGTCTCGTGCACGAGGTAGGCGCCGATCGACGGGTCGTCGGCGGAGGGGAAGCACAGGACGGTCGTCCGGTCGAGCGCGAGGAAGCCGACGCCGTCGGAGCGCAGCGCTCCGGCCGCCTCCGCGGCCGGGTCGTCGCAGCGTGCCGACCGGGCGGACGACCCCGACCCCCAGTCGTAGGCGAGCTCCGCGCCGTCGTCGGTCGCGGACGAGAGCAGGAAGTCGGGCGGAGCCACCAGGACGAGGTCGGTCGGCGTGCGGACGAGCGCGTCGACCTGCTCGTCGAGCAGGAAGTCGCCCTGCGCGACGAGCAGGGTCCCCCCGTCGGCGGACGCCGCGACCGCGTCCGCGACCGTCGTCACGTACGTGATCTCGACGCCCTGGTCGCGCAGCACCTCGGCGACGGCGCGCGCGCCGTCGGGGCCGGGGTTGTCGGGTGCCAGGGGCGTGGCCGAGGTCGTGGGGCGCGCGATCGCGGACAGGCCGGCGAGCACGAGGAGCGCGACGACCACCGTGACGGGCCAGCGGGCGCGTCGCCACCGGCTCCGGGCCCGTGACCCGGCGGTCGTGCCGTCGCCGACGACGGGCACGTGCGCCGTCGTGACGGCCCGGGGGCCGTCCCCGGACGGAGGCGCGGACGTCGTGGTGCTCACGCGTCGTCACCGTCCGGGGTCGGGGCGGCCGTCGTCGCGAGCTCCGGCCGCAGGGCGGGGCGCGTCGCGAGGGTGCGCTCGTCGAGCGCCCGCAGGAACGCGTCCGCCTCGGGCCCGACGGCGGCCTTGCCGTAGGCGACGTCGTCGAACAGGTGCGCGCCGCGGGCGAGGCCGTCGGCGACGTCGGGCACGCGCTCGCCCGCGGCCTCGGCGGCCTCCCACGCGGTGCGCCCGGGACGGGCGTCGAGGACGGCCCGCTCCTCGAGCGAGCGGACGACGGCGCGGAAGCGCTCGAGCGTGGCGGTCGCCCAGTCGGCCCGGGACGCCGCGGCGTCGGCCGCCGCGCGCATCTCGGCGGCGGTCCGCGCGTCGTCGTCGTGCACCACGACGGACGACGTCGCGCGGCGCGACAGGCGCACCGGGCCCGCGACCCAGTAGGCGATGCCGGCCACGAGGAGCACGACCGCGACGACGAGCACGGCGGTGAGCGGGCCGCCCAGGTCGATCGTGGGTGCGCCGTCGAAGAGCCCCTGGAGCCATTCGAGGAACCGCTGCAGGAGCGACGGCTCCGTGCGGTACTCGGGCTTCGCGAGCTCCTCGACGAGCCACCGGCGCGCCTCGTCGGCGCCGGGCTGCACCGGCACGTCGGCCGCGAGCGACCGCAGCGTCATGCGGGCGGCTGCGCGTTCGCCGCGGCGGCGAGCTCGACGTCCAGGCCCTCGCGCCGCATGCGCACGTCGATGTAGAGCAGCGCCACGACGCTCCCGAGGAACAGCGCGGTCGCGATCGTGGAGACGGCGACACCGAGCGTGATGAGGGCGTTCCCGGCGAAGCCCTGACCGACGCCGATGAGCACGCCGCCGACGAGGCTGAACGGCGAGACGAGGATCTGCGCGACGAAGCCCATCGCGATGTAGGCGAGCAGGAGGATGCCGAAGAGCCGCCAGTAGCTGCCGCGAGACAGCAGCCAGGAGCGCTTCACCGTGGCCCAGAAGGGCTGGCCCTCGAGGGCGAGCGCGGGTGGGACGAGGACGGTCCGGATCCACAGCCACGCGCCGAGGACGGCCAGGCCGGGAAGGGCGACGACGAGGAGCGTGACCCCGAGCCACGTCGTGACGGCGAACCCGGCGACGACGAGCAGGACGGCGAGGACGACCAGGACCGCCCAGCCGAGGCTGAACAGGAGCGAGAACCCGATGAGGAACCACGCCCGGCGCCCGACCTGCGACCACACCTCCCCGACCGACACCTTGCGCCCGATGACCGACTGCCCGATCGACACCGTGAGCAGGCCGCTGACGATCGGGGTCGCGAGGCCGGTGGTGAGCGCCGTGCCGTAGAGGTTCGCGTACATGACCGCGAACTCGTTCTCCATGCCCCCGAGCCCCGAGTCGGAGGGCACGCTGAGGAGGAAGTCCGCGACGTACCCGGAGAATGCCCATCCGAGCAGGGCACCGAGGATCGTCGCCACGACGACCACGAGGGAGCTCATGCCGAGCATGACGCGCGGGTTGTGGCGGATGGCGCCGAACGCGCCGTCGAAGATCTCGCCGAGCGACAGCGGGCGCAGCGGGACGATCCCCGGCTTCGCGGCGGGCGGCACGTAGGGCGCGCCCGCGAACCCGGCGGGCGGGCCGTAGCCGGGTGCGCCGTACTGCTGCTGGCCGTACTGGCCCTGCCCGTAGCCCGGCTGGCCGTACCCGCCCGGGGGCTGCGGCGCGGACCGGCCGTACTGCGGCTGCCCCCACCCGCCGGGTGCGGCGGGCGCGGGCGGCTGGTCCGCCGTCGGGACCTGGCCCGGCCCGTACCCGGGGGCGTACTGGCCGTACTGGGGCTGGGGCTGGGGCTGCTGCGGGGCGGGGCTGCCCGGCGCACCGTAGCCGGGTGCGCCGTACGCGGGGGCTCCCCAGCCGGCGTCGTCGCCCGGGACGGGTCCGACGGGCGTGGTCGGACCGGGTGCCGCCGTCGGGTCCGGCGTGGCACCGTCCGGCGTGCCGGAGGTGTCGGGTGTGCTCATGTGCTCGTGGTCCCCCGGGTCGGCTCGGGCGTCGTTCCTGGCCGCCGTGCGAGGATCGGGCGACGGCGGCGAGGCCACCCTAGTACGCGGCCCTGCGCGACGGCGGTCGCGGCCCGCCGCGTCCTGCCGGCACGGCGGGGCTGCACGACGGGTCGGCACCGGGCGACGGCCGGGCGGGTTCACCCGCGCCGCGGGCGTCGGGCCGCTCCGAGCGGCGGCCCGTCGATGGCAAGATGTCCGCATGAAGGTTCGTGTGCTCGTGGTCGACGACGACACCGCTCTGGCCGAGATGATCGGGATCGTCCTGCGCTCCGAGGGCTTCGAACCCGTCTTCTGCGCCGACGGCGACCTCGCGCTCGAGACGTTCCGCAGCACCCAGCCGGACCTCGTGCTCCTCGACCTCATGCTCCCGGGCAAGGACGGCACCGAGGTGTGCCGCCTCATCCGCGCCGAGTCGGGCGTGCCCGTCATCATGCTCACGGCGAAGAGCGACACGGTCGACGTCGTGCTCGGGCTCGAGTCGGGCGCCGACGACTACATCTCCAAGCCGTTCAAGCCCAAGGAGCTCGTCGCCCGCATCCGGGCGCGCCTGCGCCGCACGGAGGAGCCCGCCCCCGAGCACCTGTCGATCGGCGACGTCGAGATCGACGTGACGGGCCACCGCGTCTCGCGCGGCGGCGAGCAGGTCGCGCTCACGCCGCTCGAGTTCGACCTGCTCGTCGCGCTCGCGCGCAAGCCGTGGCAGGTGTTCACGCGCGAGGTCCTCCTCGAGAAGGTGTGGGGCTACCGGCACGCCGCGGACACGCGCCTCGTCAACGTCCACGTGCAGCGCCTGCGCTCGAAGATCGAGCACGACCCTGAGAACCCGGAGATCGTGCTGACCGTCCGCGGCGTCGGGTACAAGGCGGGCGCGACCCGCACGTGAGCGCGACGGCCGGCACCACCGACGGGCGCTGGCGGGGGCTCTGGCGCCGGGTCCGGCGCCGCGTGCGCGCCACCGCCCGCCGCGTCGTGTGGCGCTGGCGCTCCTCGATGCAGCTGCGCGTCGTCACGTCCGCGCTCGTCGTGGGCGTCCTCACCGTCGGCGCGCTGGGGGCCTACCTCACCGACGCGATGCGCGACGGGCTCTACGAGCGGCGCGCGGACGAGGTCGACCTGGAGAGCGCGCAGTCGACGCAGCAGGCGCGCAACACGCTCGACGCGTCGCCCGCGGCCAACGCGACCGAGGCGCAGTCGCTGCTGTTCGACCTGTTCTCCATGCTGCAGAGCACGGGCTCGTCGCGCGACGTCTTCCTCTGGCAGGCCGGCGGGTCGAGCACCGTCGGGTTCCTCGACCTGTCGACGAACCCGCAGCTCACCGACCTCGTGACCCCGGAGATGCGGGCTGCGACGGTCGCCGCCGACGGCGAGCAGTACCTCCAGTCGGTCGCCATCCCGGTCGACCCGGCGGACCCGGACTCGCCGGTCGTGCCGGGCATCGTCGTCGGCTCGACGGTCGAGGTGCCCGTCGCCGGGACATGGGAGCTCTACTACCTCTACGACCTGAAGGCGGACCAGGAGACGCTGCGCTTCCTGCAGTCGGTGCTGCTCGTCGGCGCGCTCGTGCTGCTCGCCCTGCTCGTCGGCATCACCGCGCTCGTCACGCGCCAGGCCGTGCTGCCCGTGCGGCAGGCGGCGACCGTCGCGGAGCGCCTCGCCGACGGTCGCCTCGACGAGCGGCTCCCGGTCAAGGGGCACGACGAGATGGCGTCGCTCGCGCACTCGTTCAACGAGATGGCGCAGGGTCTGCAGGAGCAGATCGGGCGCATGGAGGAGCTGTCGATGCTCCAGCGCCGGTTCGTCTCCGACGTCTCCCACGAGCTGCGGACGCCGCTGACGACCATCCGTATGGCGTCCGAGGTGCTGTACTCCTCGCGCGAGGACTTCGACCCCGTCTCGAAGCGCTCGACCGAGCTGCTGCAGGCCCAGCTCGACCGGTTCGAGGACCTCCTCGCGGACCTGCTCGAGATCAGCCGGTTCGACGCCGGTGCCGCGGTCCTGGACGCCGAGCGGCGCGACCTGCGCGACGTCGTCAACGCCGCGGTCGACCACGCCGCCCCGCTCGCCGAGCGCAAGGGCGTGTGGCTGTCGGTCCACCTCGGGGACGAGCCCGTCACGGCCGACATCGACCCGCGACGCGTCGAGCGCATCGTCCGCAACCTCGTCGTCAACGCGATCGAGCACGCCGAGGAGCGGCCCGTCGAGATCACGGTCGAGGGCGACGGGCACGCCGTCGCGATCACGGTGCGCGACCACGGCGTCGGGATGACCCCGGACGAGGTCCAGCACGTCTTCGACCGCTTCTGGCGCGCGGACCCCGCGCGCGCCCGCACGACCGGCGGCACGGGCCTCGGCCTCGCGATCTCGCTCGAGGACGCGCACCTGCACGGCGGCTGGCTCGAGGCGTGGGGGCGTCCCGGCCGCGGCGCGAGCTTCCGCCTCACGCTCCCGCGACGTGCGGGCATCCGGCTCCAGTCCTCGCCGCTGCCGCTCGTCGCCGAGGCCGCGGCCGGTCGGGGGCTCCCCGCCGAGTGGAGCGCGACGACCGCCGTCGTCGAGGACGTCGAGGGGACGGCGGGTCCTGCCGACCTCCCGTCGGTCACGGGCGGCATCCCCGTCGTCCTGCCGCGCGAGCAGGCCGGGCACCCCGGCAGAGGGGCCGAGCCCGGACCCGGCGACGGCCCGGGGCACCTGGCCAGCGACGACGTGCAGGAGGCGCGATGACCACGACCGGGACCCTGCGCCGTCGGACCCCGCGCCGTCGGGCTCTGCGGCGGCGGGCCGGGCACGCGCTCGCCGCCGGGCTCGCGACGGCGCTCGTCGCCGCGCTCGGCGCGTGCGCCTCGATCCCGACCTCCGGACCCGTCACCGAGGGGCAGGCCACCCCCGAGGACCCGGGCCAGCCGTTCGTCAGCGCCGCGGCCCCGATCCGGGACGCGTCGCCGACCCAGATCGTCCAGGGGTTCCTCGCGGCGCAGGCCCAGGGCGCGCGGAGCTCGTTCGACGTCGCCTCGGAGTTCCTCACGTCCGACGTGCAGGAGGAGTGGTCGCCGCTCGCGCAGGTCGCGATCCTCGCGGGCGAGCCGGAGCTCGTCGTGGACGAGTCGACGCTCGAGGACGGGACCACGACGGTCCGCACGACCGCGGAGCTCAGCGGCACCGTCGACGAGCACGGTGTCTACACCGAGCAGGCCCCCGGGCAGACCATCGAGATCTCGTACGGGCTCGTGCGCGACGACGACGACCAGTGGCGCATCGACGCCGTCGACGACGGCCTGACGATCACCGAGGCGAGCTTCGCGCAGACGTACAAGCAGGTCAACCTCTACTTCCCGACGATCGACCGCGCCTACCTCGTGCCCGACGCGCGCTGGTTCCCCAGCCGCAACTGGCAGGCGCTCGCGGTGCGCGAGACGCTGCGCGGTCCCTCGGAGTGGCTCGCGGGCTCCGTGGCGACCGTCGCCCCCGAGGGCACCGCGCTGAGCATCGACTCGGTCCCGCCGGGGGAGGGCGCCGTCATCGTGCCGCTCAACGAGCCCGTGACGGAGGCGTCCCCCGCCGACCGCGCCCTCCTGCTGGCCCAGCTCCAGGCGTCCCTCGGCGGACGGGTCGAGATCACGACCGGGGTGGGCGGCTCCACCCTCTCCGCGGACGAGGTCCCGACCATCGGCGTCGCGACCACCCCCGACGACCCCGTGGTCCTGTCCGGGGACCAGATCATGAGCCTCGAGGGCCGCACGACCAAGGCCGTCGCGTCCGCCGCGCCGCTCACCGGGCTCCAGCCCACCGCCCTCGCGTTCCGCGGACGGTCCTCCGACGCGGCGTACGTGGTCCGCGACGGGGGCGGACGCATCGTCACGGCACCCACCGCGGAGTCCGGGCCGACGACGCTGCTCAGCGGGTCGAACCTCCTCGCGCCGACGATCGACCGCTTCCAGTACCTGTGGAGCGGGCCGCAGGTCCAGGCGGGCACGCTCCAGGTCGTCGACCTCCGCGAGGCGGGGTCCGACGCGGCGGTCTCCACCGTTGCGGCCCCCTGGCTCGAGGGCCGCACGATCATGTCGGTGCGCGTGGCGCCGGACGGCGCACGGGTCGCCGTCGTGAGCGACGCCGGGAGCGGGGCGCAGATCCAGGTCGCCGGCATCGTCCGCGACGAGGCAGGCCGCCCGACCCAGCTCTCGGAGCCGGTCCGCGTGGGGCAGCCCGTGCTCGCCGCCACCCAGGTCACGTGGGTGGACCGTGCCCTGCTCGGGGTGCTCGGCCGCACCGTCGGGACGTCCGACCCCGTGGTGCAGCGCGTCCCCGTCGGCGGTCCGACGATGGCCTCGTCACCGGTCGAGGACGCCGTGTCCCTCGCCTCGGCGACGGGCATCGCCACGACGCTGGTCGGGACCAGCGACAGCAGCCTCTACGCCGCGGGCACGTCGACGCTCTGGACGAAGGTCGCGACCGAGGTGCGCCTGCCCACGTACCCCGGCTGACCGGGGCCGCGGTCTCGCCGTCGTCGGGGCCCGACCACAGGCCGGCCGTCGTCCACAGGCCCGCCGCCGCGCCCGCGCGCAGGCGGCGCCGCGGGCATGCTGGTCCGGTGCTCCTCCGTGCTCTCGACGACGCCGCGCGCCTCGTGCTGCCGGTCGCGTGCCCCGGGTGCGACCGTCCCGACGTCCGGTGGTGCCCCGACTGCCTCGCGCCACTGCACGCCCCGCTGCGGCGGCGTGAGCAGGCGGCACCCCGCCTCGACCGGCTCGACGGCGTCGCGCCCCTCCCCGTCTGGGCCCCGGCGCACTACGCGGGGCCGGTGCGCGGCGTCGTCGTCGCCTGGAAGGACCGTGGCCGGGCCGACCTCGACCGCCCGCTGGGCACCGTCGCGCGACGGGCGGGCGTCGCGCTGGGCCGGCTCCTCGGTGGCCGCCCCGGCGCCCTGGCGGGGCCGGTCCTCGTCGTGCCCGCGCCGACGTCGGCCGCGGCGCGTCGGACGCGCGGGCGCGACCCCGTCACCGTGCTCGCGCGCGCCGTCGCCGCGGGACTCGTCACCTCGGGGACGCCGACGCGGACGGTGCCCCTGCTCGTCCAGCGGGGACCGGTCCGCGACCAGGTCGGGCTCGGTTCCCGGGCGCGTGGCGCCCGCCTCGGGGCCGTCCGCCTCGCGGCGGGACCCGTGACCGGACGGCGGGCGCGGGAGGCCGTCCGGGAGGGGCTCCCGTGCCTGCTCGTCGACGACGTCCTCACCACCGGGGCCACCCTCGCCGCGTGCGAGACCGCCCTCGCCCGCGCCGGGATGCCCGTGCTGGGAGCCGTCGTGCTGGCCGCGACGCCCGCGCCGTCGACGCGTCGGCAGGCGCCGGGGGAGACGGGTGGCACGCCGTCGGGAGGGTGGGGCCGAAGGTCCTCCGGTTCACCTCCCGTTGGTGCTGCCGACACCCCGGGACGCGGGTTAGTCTGAGGGCCAGTCGCCGCGGACGACGGAGGTGCTGGGCACGTCCGACGCCGCGCGAGCGTACCGAGCGCGCGGCCTCGCGCCGCAAGGAGGTGGTAGCCCACCGCACCTGGGAACGGGTGCTCCTACCGAATCCGAACGAGGCGCTCGGACGCACCGGCCGGGCGCCGCACAAGATCCTCGCGGAGGCTCACATGGAGATCGTCGTCGTCGGCAGGCACACGGAAGTGGCAGACCGCTTCCGCCGGCACGTGGAGGACAAGCTCGCCAAGGTCCAGCAGCTCGCGCCCACCGCGCAGCGCGTGGACGTCGAGGTCACCCACGAGAACAACCCGAGGCTCTCCGGGGTTCGCGAACGCGTCGAGCTGACCGTCCGCGCCAAGGGACCCGTCGTCCGCGCCGAGGCAGCGGCAGACGACCGGTTCGGCGCCCTCGACCTCGCGATGGACAAGCTCGCCGAGCGCCTGCGCCGTGCCCGCGACCGTCGCAAGGACCACCGCAACCACACGGTCGTGCCGCCCGTCGACGTGCGCCCCTACGACCCGGCCACGCACGCCGCACCCCCGCCGCCGGCGCCGACCGCGCCCAGCGAGCCCGGGGAGGCCGTCGAGACCACCCTCGGCGACTCGCCCGTCGTCATCCGGCAGAAGCTGCACTCCGCGGAACCCATGACCGTGGACGACGCGCTGTACGAGATGGAGATGGTCGGCCACGACTTCTTCCTCTTCGTCGACGTCGAGACCTCCCGTCCGTCCGTCGCCTACCGGCGCCGGGGCTGGACCTACGGGGTCGTCGCGCTCGACACGTCCTGCGACTGCGCCGACGCCGCGGTCGAGAAGACCGCCTGACCCTCACGGACGCGCCCGGACCCCTCAGGGTCCGGGCGCGTCGCGCTGTCCGCACCCGGCCGACCGCGGGGCGGCGTGTGGGTGGGGTCGGGCAGGATCGGGGGGTGGTCGCCACGCCGTCGAGGTCCGAGTCGATGTCCCTGTCCCAGGCGCGCCGTGTCGCGCTCGCCGCGCAGGGGCTGCACCGCGCGCGTCCGTACGACGGCACCGACGGGCGGGCGCCGACGATGCGGCAGGTCCAGGGCGTGATCGACCGCCTCGGGCTGCTGCAGATCGACTCGGTGAACGTGCTCGCGCGGGCGCACCTCATGCCGCTGTACGCGCGCCTCGGCCCGTACGACACGGCGCTGCTGGACCGCGCGGCAGGTCGTGCCCCGCGCCGGCTCGTGGAGACGTGGGCGCACGTGGCGTCGTACGTCCCGCCGAGCACGTGGCCGCTGCTGGAGTGGCGCCGCCGTCGGTACCGGACCGAGGCGTGGGGGACGATCAGCGCGGTGGAGATGAGCCACTCCGAGGCGGTGGCGGACGTGCGTCGCCTCGTCACGGAACGCGGCCCGATCACGGCGAGCGAGGTGCACGAGATCCTGGAGGCCGAGGGCCGCGCGCACCCGCGGGACCGGTCGCAGTGGGGTTGGAACTGGACGGTCGCCAAGCGCGCGCTCGAGTTCCTCTTCTTCACGGGCGAGATCACCTCGGCGCGTCGCAACGGTGCGTTCGAGCGCTGCTACGACCTCACGGAGCGCGTGCTCCCGCCGGAGGTCGTCGCGGCGCCGCCCGTCGGGGACGCCGACGCCGTGCGCGCCCTGCTCGAGATCGGCGCCCGGGCGCACGGGGTGGGGACGCTGCGCTGCTTCAAGGACTACTTCCGGCTCCGGGGGCCCGCGGTCCGCACGGCGTTCGACGAGCTCGTCGAGTCCGGGACGCTGCGGCGCGTGACGGTGCGCGGCTGGGACGAGCCGACCTACCTGCACGCCGACGCCGCGCTCCCGCGTCGGGCGACGGCGACGACGCTGCTCAACCCGTTCGACCCGCTCGTGTTCGAGCGCACGCGGCTCGAGCGGCTGTTCGACGTGCACTACCGGATCGAGATCTACGTGCCGGCTCCGAAGCGGGTGCACGGCTACTACGTCCTGCCGTTCCTCGAGGGCGAGGACCTCACGGCGCGGGTCGACCTCAAGGCCGACCGGCGGGCGGGTGTGCTGCGGGTCCTGTCGGCGCACCGTGAGCGGGCGGCGGGGGAGCAGACGGCGGCCCGTCTGGCCGCCGAGCTGCGGGTGCTCGGGGGGTGGCTGGGCGTGCCCGAGGTCGACGTCGCCGCGTCGGGCGACCTGGCCCCGGCCCTCGCGGCCGAGGTGGCGGCCGCCTGACCGTGACGCCCGCCGCGGACGGTGGGCGGTCCGCCGGAGCGGGCCCCGTCGTCGTAGGCTGGCGCGGGTCTCGCCGGCGAGGTTCGTCGTCGGCGAAACCCGGGCGGGTCCGACGTCGCTCCGACTCGCCTACGATGTTGTGTGACGTTGCCGACGTCCGCTGCCGTGCGCGCCCGCGCGGCAGAGCGTCGGCGCTGCTCCCGGACCACCCGGCCCGGGCACCGATCGATACGGGAGTCCTGCGTGCCTTCGATCCTCGACAAGGTCCTTCGCATCGGCGAGGGCCGGATCCTCAAGAAGCTGTCCGGCCTCGCCGACCAGGTCAACAAGCTCGAGCCGGGCTTCGAGGATCTCACCGACGAGGAGCTGCGGGAGGAGACCGACCGCTTCAAGGCGCGCCTCGAGGCCGGCGAGTCCCTCGACGACCTGCTCCCCGAGGCGTTCGCCGCGGTGCGCGAGGCGTCGCGCCGCACGCTCGGTCAGCGGCACTTCGACGTCCAGCTCATGGGCGGCGCGGCGCTGCACCTCGGCAACATCGCCGAGATGAAGACCGGTGAGGGCAAGACGCTCGTCGCGACGACGGCCGCGTACCTCAACGCGCTCGAGGGCAAGGGCGTGCACGTCGTCACGGTCAACGACTACCTCGCGAAGTACCAGAGCGAGCTCATGGGCCGCGTCTACCGCTTCCTCGGCCTGACGACCGGCGTCATCCTGTCCGGGCAGACGCCCGCGCAGCGTCGCCAGGAGTACGCCGCGGACATCACGTACGGCACGAACAACGAGTTCGGCTTCGACTACCTGCGCGACAACATGGCGTGGTCCACCGACGACCTCGTGCAGCGCGGCCACCACTTCGCGATCGTCGACGAGGTCGACTCGATCCTCATCGACGAGGCGCGCACGCCGCTCATCATCTCGGGTCCCGCGTCGGGCGACACGAACCGCTGGTTCGGCGAGTTCGCGAAGGTCGTGCGACGCCTGAACCCGGGGCCCGACTACGAGGTCGACGAGAAGAAGCGCACCGTCGGCGTGCTCGAGCCGGGCATCGAGAAGGTCGAGGACTACCTCGGTATCGACAACCTCTACGAGTCGCTGAACACGCCGCTCATCGGCTTCCTCAACAACGCCATCAAGGCGAAGGAGCTCTTCAAGCGGGACAAGGACTACGTCGTGCTGAACGGCGAGGTCATGATCGTCGACGAGCACACCGGGCGCATCCTGCCCGGCCGCCGGTACAACGAGGGCATGCACCAGGCCATCGAGGCCAAGGAGGGCGTGCAGATCAAGGCGGAGAACCAGACGCTCGCCACGATCACGCTGCAGAACTACTTCCGCCTGTACTCCAAGCTCTCGGGCATGACCGGTACCGCGGACACGGAGGCGGCCGAGTTCCAGGGCACGTACAAGCTCGGCGTCGTGCCGATCCCGACGAACCGGCCGATGCAGCGCGTCGACCAGCCCGACCTCGTGTACAAGAACGAGGAGGGCAAGTTCGACGCGGTCGTCGCGGACATCGTCGAGCGCCACGCGCAGGGCCAGCCGGTGCTCGTCGGCACGACGAGCGTCGAGAAGTCCGAGCTGCTGTCGTCCAAGCTCAAGAAGCAGGGCGTGCCGCACGAGGTCCTCAACGCGAAGCAGCACGAGCGCGAGGCCTCGATCGTCGCGCTCGCGGGCCGCAAGGGCGCCGTGACGGTCGCGACGAACATGGCCGGCCGTGGTACCGACATCATGCTCGGCGGCAACGCCGAGTTCATGGCGGTCGCGGACCTCGCGGCGCGCGGCCTCGACGCCGCGGAGAACCCGGAGGAGTACGAGGCCGCCTGGCCCGACGCGCTCGAGAAGGCGAAGGCCGCGGTCGCGGCGGAGCACGACGAGGTCCGGGAGCTCGGCGGTCTCTACGTGCTCGGCACCGAGCGCCACGAGTCGCGCCGCATCGACAACCAGCTCCGCGGTCGTTCCGGCCGTCAGGGCGACCCGGGCGAGTCGCGGTTCTACCTGTCGATGCAGGACGACCTCATGCGCCTGTTCAACTCGACCCTCGCCGAGTCGATGATGAACCGCGCCGGGTTCCCCGACGACGTGCCGCTCGAGTCGAAGATGGTCACACGCGGCATCGCGAGCGCGCAGGGCCAGGTCGAGTCCCGCAACTTCGAGATCCGCAAGAACGTCCTCAAGTACGACGACGTCCTGTCGCGCCAGCGTACGGTCATCTACGACGAGCGTCGTCGCGTGCTCGAGGGCGAGGACCTGCAGGAGCAGGTGCAGCACTTCCTCACCGACGTCGTCACCGCGTACGTCGAGGGCGCGACGGCCGAGGGCAACCCGGAGCAGTGGGACCTGGACGGTCTGTGGACCGCGATCAAGGCCGTCTTCCCGATCTCGATCGAGCCGGACGAGGTCGTCGAGCAGGCGGGCGGAGAGACCCGGCTGTCGCAGGACCTGCTGCTCGAGGAGATCCTCTCCGACGCCCGCATCGCCTACCAGAACCGCGAGGAGCAGCTCGGTGCGGCGAACATGCGCCAGCTCGAGCGCCGCGTGACGCTCTCGGTCCTCGACCGCAAGTGGCGCGAGCACCTCTACGAGATGGACTACCTCAAGGAGGGCATCGGGCTGCGCGCGATGGCGCAGCGCGACCCGCTGGTCGAGTACCAGCGCGAGGGCTTCCAGCTCTTCCAGGCGATGACCGAGGCCATCAAGGAGGAGACGGTCGGGTACCTCTTCAACCTCGAGGTCAAGGTCGCCGAGCCGGGCGCGGCACCGGGCCAGGCCGCGGCGATCTCGGTCGCGGACGCGGCGCAGGCGGCTCAGTCGGCGGCCGGCCAGGCGCTCGGCGGGGCGGCCGGTGCGGCCTCGGCCGGTGCTGCGGCAGGACTCGCGGCGGCGGCCCAGCAGGCCGCTGCTCCGACGCAGGACGCCCCCGTGGCGGACGCTCCCGTCGCGGACGCACCTGCGGCGGCCGACGCCCCGACCCAGGACGCCCCGGTCGAGGCCGAGCCCGTCCCGGTGACGACCCCGGCGGCGTTCGGCGGTCCGCGCGGCGACCGCCCGGGGACGCTCATCGCGAAGGGCCTCGACGGCCCCGACCGTCAGGTGCCGCTGTCGTACAGCGCGCCGAGCGAGGACGGCACCGGCCAGGCCGTCGTCTCGGGCGACGCGAGCCGGCGCTCGCGCCGGGCGCTGCACGGCGAGGCGAGCGCGGTCGAGAGCGACGGTCGCACGTTCCCCGGGACGCCGCGCAACGCGCAGTGCCCGTGCGGCTCGGGCAAGAAGTACAAGGTCTGCCACGGTCAGAACGAGGAGTGATCCTCGCCCCGTCCGGCCTGCGCCGTGACGGGACCGACGACGGCGGGGCGTGCCACCAGGGGTGGCGCGCCCCGCCGTCGTCGGCCCCGAGGGCGGTCGGTCACCCGATCTCGAGGGCGACGACGCGCCACGTGCCCCGGCGCGCCTCGAGCCGCGCCGCGGCGGCCCGCACGCGGTCACCGTCCTCGACCACGACGGTGCCCTCCGCGACGCCGTCGCCGATCCGCAGGACGCGGGCGCGGCGCACGGTGACGGGCCGGGTCGTCGTGGGGCGTGGACCGTCGGCGACCAGGCGCGACCGTCGGGCGAGCGTCTCGTAGATCTCGGGAGACACCCACCGGGCGAGCTGCCCCACGGTGCGCTCGCCGCGAACGACCTCGACGGCGGCGCGCACGACCGCGCAGCACAGGGCCGTCGGGTCGGGGAGCGGGAGCGGCGCCGTCGGCGGCGCGAGAGGACGTCCCCGCACGACGTGCTGCGGTGCCCGCGCGGTCGCGATGTCGCGCAGGTCCACGGTCGGGACGGGGCGCTCGCCGACGCACCGCAGCAGGCGAGCGGGCGGGTCGGCGGGCACGCTCGTGGAGCGGGCGGGTCGCGCGGGCCCTTCGGGCGAGGCGGGGGCGGCCCGGCGGTGCGACGGGGCGGCGACGTTGGTCGCGAGCTGGACGTCCGCGGTGGTCAGCAGGGGAGCGGTCACGGTCGGGCTCCTTCGTGGCAGGCGGTCGTCAGGCGCTCGGTGCGACGAGCACCTGGCCGGGGCGGACGAGGTCGGGGTCGTCCCCGACGACCTCGACGTTCGCGGCGTACCAGCGCTGCACCGCGTCGGCGACCTGTGTGTCGGACGCGCCGTCCGGCAGGTGGCGTGCGGCGATCGACCAGAGCGAGTCGCCGCGCACGACGACGACCTCGGGCGGCCCGTCCGGGGCGACGTCCCGCACGACCGTGAGCGCGGCGTCGCGCTGCTCGGTCGTGGCGCTCCGGCCCTCGGGCGCGCGTGCGGGTGCTGCGGGTGCCGAGGTCTCGGTCGTCGCGGTGCCGGGGGCGGTCGCGCCCGCCGGTTCCCCGGTAGAAGGCATGCTCGGCACGGCGCTCGGCGCGCTCGGTGAGTCCGGCAGGTCCAGCACGTCTGGGGTAGCCGACGAGGTCGTCGGCGCGTCCGGCACGACCGCGTCGGGGCGGGAGGGCTGCGCGGCCGGGGCGGAGACCGCCGGCCCGGGCCGTTCTGCGGTCGTCGGCGGCGCGGAGCGGGTGTGCGGCGCCGCGGGGGCCGACTCGTCCGTCGGGAGGGGAGCAGGCTGCGCGGGCCCGACAGGTTCGGTCGCCGGCGCCGAGGTCTGCCAGCCCAGGTCGACCGCCACGACGCCGGGGTCGGCGTCGGGGGTGGTGGCGGCCTGCGCCGTCCCTCCGGCGAGGACGAGGCCCGCGCCGACGGTCAGCCCCACGCCCGCCCGCACGGCCTGGCGGACGACGGCCGGTGCCACGCGGAGCACGAGCCGCTCGCCCGCTCCCCACGAGCGGCCCAGCGCGCGCACGACCACGCAGCCCAGGCCGAGCAGCGTGCTGACCCCCACCCAGGTGGCCGCCGCGGCCCCGAGCGCCACGGCGAGAAGCTCCACGTAGGGCTCGGGGCGGGTGCCGGGGAGGGTGCCCACGAGGTGCGTGGCGCGCAGCGCGAGCGCCGAGACGGCACCGCTCATGACGAGGAGGAGCGCGAGGAGGACGGTGACTCCTCCGGCTCGCGCGGGTACGGCGGTGCGACGGTCCATCGGTGTGCCCCCTGCGTGGCCGTCCGTCGAGGACGGCTCTTGACGTCGTTTGATGTCGTTTGATCGCGACGAGTCGATCTAAGCGCGACCCGGCCCGCCTGTCCAGAGGACTTCTCGTGATGTGGACACGGCGCGGGTCGTCGGTGCGGTGGACCGCTACGGTGTCCCGGTGCGATGGGACGCCCTCTTCGACGACCTCGCGGCACAGCTCGTCGCCGCGGAGACCCAGGACCGGGCCACGGCCGTCGCCGACCTCACCCGCGCGGAGCACGCGACGATCACGCTCGTCGAGCGGCTGCGTGGCACGCCCGGCACCGTCACGCTCGAGCTGCGCGACGGGTCCGCCGTCACCGGGGAGCTGCGCGAGGCGGCGGAGGAGTGGGTGCTCGTGGGCGAGGCCCGGCGCCAGCACCTCGTCCCGACCGTGGCGATCGCCGCCGTCCAGGGCCTCGGCCGCCACGCGCAGCCGGCACCCTCGACCCGGTCGGCACGGCTCGGCCTCGGCCACGCCCTGCGCGCGCTGATGCGCGACCGACGACCCGTCCAGGTGCGCACCGCGGCCGGGACGTACCCCGGCTGGGTCGCGCGCGTCGGCAAGGACCACGTCGACCTGGAGGTCGCCCCGGGCAGCGGGCACGGGTCGCGGGTCCTGCCCTGGTCCGCGCTCCTGTGCGTCAGCGAGTCGGAGGCGGGGTTCGTCCCGCGGTGAGCAGCCTGCAGGGGAGCGCGCGACGCGGACGCCGGCGTCCGCACGGCACGGGGGGCGAGGGGGCGAGGGTCGGTCAGCCGTCGAAGTCGCCGGCCTCGATGCGCTGGCGCGTCTGGGCGTACATCCGCTGGATGTACGCCTCGAGCTCGCTGACCTCGACGCGCCACTGGCCCCGGCCGCCCACCTGGATCGCGGGGAGCTCCCCGGAGCGGACGAGCGCGTACGCCTGCGCCGCGGAGATGTTGAGCTCGTCCGTGACGTCGGCGAGGGTGAGGAACCGCTGGGCCATGGCGTCAGTCTGGCACGCGCGCGCCGCCGCCCGGCGCTCGTCCACAGGGTCTGCCGCGCGAGGCGCGGACCGGGGATCATGAAGCCGCGGCACGGCTGACGTGCCGGACCACCGAGGGGGAGAAAAGATGACGACGACCACGGAACGACCCGTGCGGGCCGAGCCCGCACCACGGCCTGCCGCGCGCCTGCGGCGACCCGGCTGGAAGGACCCGCGGCTCCTCGTGGGGATCGTCGTGGTCGCGCTGTCGGTGGCCCTGGGTTCGTGGGCCGTGAGCACCGCGAGCCGGACCGTCACCGTGTACGCGGCCGGGGCGGCGCTGACGCCCGGGACGGCCGTGACCGCCGCGGACCTGCGGACGGTCGAGGTGCGGCTCGGCGCGCAGACGGACCGCTACCTGCTCGTGGCGGACGGGCTCCCGGGCGAGGCCGTGGTCCTGCGGACCGTCGCCGAGGGCGAGCTGGTCCCCGCGTCGTCGCTCGGTGCGGCGTCCGACCTCGCGGTGCGCGCGGTCGCGGTCCCCGTGACGACGGGCCTCTCGGAGCGGATCGTCGCCGGGGCCGCGGTCGACGTCTGGTACGTCCCCGAGGTACCCGCGCCGACGGCCGGTGCCGAGCCGGGTGCCGCCGCGGACGACGAGGCGCCGCAGCCCGAGCTGCTCGTCGGCGGTGTCACCGTCGCGCAGGTCGACGAGGGCGAGGGGACGCTCGTCGTGGGTGGGCCGACGACGGTCCACCTCCTCGTCGGCGTCGACGACCTCCCGGCCGTGCTGGCGGCGGTGGCCGGGGACGGGACGATCGCGCTCGTCCCGGTCGGAGGTGCGGGATGAGCGGCGCGACCACGGTCGCGACCGTCCTGTGCGCGGTCCGCGGCGCGCGCGAGGCCGAGGTGGTCACGACGCTCGCCGCTCCGGGGCTCCAGGTCACGCGGCGGTGCGCCGACGTCGTCGAGCTGCTCGCCGCGGCCGCGGCCGGTGCGGGCCGGGTCGCCGTGGTGTCGTGCGACCTGCCCGCGTTGGACCGGCAGGCGATCGTCGACCTGCACGCCCACGGCGTCCGGGTCGTCGCGCTCGCCCCGGGCGGGACGTGGGAGGAGGGGCGGCTGCGCGCCTACGGGGTCGACGCGGTCGTGGACCTGGACTCCGCCCCGGACGCGCTGCGCGACGTCGTCCGCGCGGTCCTGCCGCTGCGCGAGGCGGAGCCGGGCGCGCCCGGCGCGGTCCGGCCCGTCGCAGGCGGCGCCACGGCGGACCCGGGGCCGGCGCCCCGCCTCGGACGGACCGTCGCTGTGTGGGGACCGACGGGGGCTCCCGGTCGCACGACGGTGGCGACGAACCTCGCCGCCGAGCTCGCGGGACCGCCGCCCGCGCGGCGCGCTCGTCCGCCGCGCCGGGAGCGGCGCCCCCCGGACGTGGACGTCCCGGCCGCGGTCCCGCCGTCGCCCGACGCGGAGGTCCTGCTCGTCGACGCGGACACGTACGGCGGGAGCGTCGCCCAGCGCCTCGGCCTGCTCGACGAGTCGCCGGGGCTGGCGGCGGCCGCCCGCAGCGCGCGTCAGGGCGTGCTCGACGCCGCAGGCCTGGTCGCGCTCGCTCCGACGGTCCTGCCGCGGGTCCGGGTGCTCACGGGCCTGACCCGGGCGGCCCGCTGGCCGGAGCTGCCCGGGGCGTCGCTCGACGCCGTGTGGGAGGTCGCGCGGTCGGTCGCCGACTGGACGGTCGTCGACTGCGGCTTCGGGATCGAGCGGGACGAGCTCCTGACATACGACACCCGCGCCCCGCAGCGCAACGACGCGACCTGGAGCGCGCTCGCGGCGGCGGACGTCGTGGTCGTCGTCGGCGCGGGCGACCCCGTCGGGCTCCAGCGCCTGGTCCGCGCGCTCGACGAGCTCGCCGAGACGGGCGCGTGCGTCGGCGCGGCGCGCGCCGTCGTGGTGAACCGTGTGCGCGCGAGCGTCGTCGGCCCCCGGCCGGAGCGAGCGGTGCGCGACGCGATGTCCCGCTACGCGAGCGTCGACGACCTGCACGTCGTCCCCGAGGACGCCGCGCTCGACCTCGGGCTCCGGGAGGGCCGCACGCTCGCCGAGTCGGCGCCCGCGAGCCCCGCCCGCCGCGCCCTCGCGCAGCTCGCCGCGCACGTGCGGGAGGCAGCACCGCCCGGGCGTGGTGCGGCGCACGGACCCGTGCTGGAGGCGGCACACTGAACCCATGCGCATCTACCTCCCCGCGACGCTCGACGAGCTCGACGCCGTCACCGTGACCGCCGACGCCGCCCGCTGGACCGTCGCCCCGCGCGGCGCCCACGCCGTGACCGCCGCGCTGACGCGCGCGCTGCCCGACGAGGACGAGGAGGGGCTGGAGTACGCGGCCGCGCTCGAGGCGGCGGACGACTCGCTGGCGCTCGTCGCCGCGCGACCGGACGCGCCGCGCCAGCGGCTCGTCGTGACGCTCGAGGTGCCCGACGGCGCGGTGCAGGTCGTGGGCGGGGACGACTCCGACGACGAGGACGCGCCCGCGCCCAGCGCCGTCGAGGTCCTGCGGACCGTGCCCGACGTCGCGATCGTGTGCGTGCACGTCGACGAGCCGGAGGCGGTCGAGGACGTGGAGGCGGTCCTCGCCGCGGCCGACGACGACGGCCCCGGCGCCGACGAGGCGCTCGACGCCGCGATCGACCGCGTGGGCGAGCGCGACCTGCTCTGGTACGACTGGTCGGAGCTCAAGGACGTGCCGCGCGGCTGACGTCCGCGCGGTGCGGCCGGCCCGCCGCCGTCGGGCGGTGCCCGACGGCGGTCCGCCTCAGCCGAGGCGGCCGAGCACCTCGTCGTGCAGCAGCCCGTTCGTCGCGACGGCGTTGCCGCCCCACGGGCCGTCAGCGCCGTCGAGCGACGTGAACCGGCCGCCGGCCTCGGTGACGATGGGGACGAGCGCGGCCATGTCGTAGAGCTCCAGCTCGGGCTCGGCCGCGGCGTCGACCGCGCCCTCGGCGACGAGCATGTACGACCAGAAGTCGCCGTAGCCGCGCGTGCGCCACGCGCCGCGCATGAGGTCGAGGAACGGGTCGAGCTTGCCGCGCTCCTCCCAGCCGTCGAGCGACGCGTAGGCGAGCGACGCGTCGGACCAGGACGAGACGCCCGACACCCGCAGCCGCGACGCGGCCGCGAGCGACTTGCCCGTCCACGCGCCGGTGCCCTTCGCTGCCCACCAGCGCCGGCCGAGCGCGGGCGCCGAGACGAGCCCGACGACGACCTCGTCCCCGTCGGCGAGCGCGATGAGCGTCGCCCAGACGGGCACCCCGCGCACGAAGTTCTTGGTCCCGTCGATCGGGTCGACGATCCAGCGCCGGGCGCCGTGACCGGTCTCGCCGTACTCCTCGCCGACGATCGCGTCGCGGCCGCGTGCGCGGCCGAGCTGGCCGCGGATGATCTCCTCGGCCGTGCGGTCGGCGTCGCTCACGGGCGTCGAGTCCGGCTTCGACTCGACGTGCAGGTCGAGCGCCTTGAAGCGCGACATCGTGTGCGCGTCGACCTGGTCGGCGATCACGTGGGCGAGGCGCAGGTCGTCGTCGTAGCCGCGCGTCGAGGGGGGCGTCATGGCTCACACCGTAGCGGCGAGCCGGTCGTGACGTGAGAGCGCCACGCGTGGGAGGCGGAACGCGGCGACGGCGCGCCTCGCGGGCGGGCCGGTGCCCCATCGGGCAGGGACGGTGCGCGCCCGGGCGCGCGATCGTGCTGGAGGGCGGGGCGCGGTCGTCGCATCCTGGCAGCGGGAGGGGCTCATGGGCAGGAGCCGCGGCGCTGTGCACGGGGTCGAGCCGGGCGCTCCGCGTGGCAGGGCGGCGGCGCCGAGGGCGTCCGTCGCGGCGCCGGCCGCGCAGCGCGGACGCGCCGGGCCGGCGCTCGCCGCGGGTCCGGTCGCGAGCGTGTCGGGGCTCGCGCTCGCCGGGGGGCTCCTGCAGCAGCTCCAGTCGGCGGCGGGCAACGGTGCGGTGACGAACGTGGTGTCGGTGCCGCCCGTCGTGCCGACGGTCGTCGTGTCGAGAGACCCCGACACCGGGCCGCGGCCGGCGGACGACGCACCGGCCGACGTGCCGGCGAGGTACGCCCGGCTGCTGCGACCGAGCCTCACCGAGGCGCAGACCCAGGCGCTCGGACGTGCCGTCGGCGGCGCCCCGCTCGTCGAGGCCGTGCGGCGGCGCGACGCGCTGCGGCTGCGGCTGGAGCAGCTCGACCGCGACCGGCCCTCGGCGGGGGTGGAGCCCGCGGAGGTCGTCGCCGCGCGGGAGGACGCGCGGGCGCAGGAGCGGGAGCTCACCGCGAGGATCGAGCGGGAGCTCGCGGCGCTCGGCGTCCCCGACGAGCGCGCGCTCGTGGCCCTCGTGGAGCGGGACTTCCCCGAGCAGTTCCTGGAGCACGCGAAGACCGTCGCGCAGGAGCTGCTCGCCGACAACGAGCGGGAGGCCCTCGCGGAGCGGGACCGCTACGCGCTGCAGGTGTGCTCGCCCGACCTCGAGGGGCTGCTCGAGGCGGACCGGACGCTCGCGAGCCTCGACTACCGGTCGCTCGAGATCTCCGTGGCCGCGGCCGAGCGGGTGCTCAGCAGGTACGCGCCGTCGGCCGGCGTCCTCACGCCGGCCGAGCTGGTGCAGAGCCTCCCCGAGAGCGAGCGGTCGGTGGGGGTGGACATCGCGAACCTCGACCGGAACCGGCAGCAGCTCCCGAGCAGGCGCGCCGTCTACGACCGTGCCCGCCTCGGGCTCGGTCGGCGCTTCCCCCTCCTGCTCAGCGACGGCTACCGGCCAGGTTCCTTCGCCGGCGCGCCGCCCGAGGAGCTCGGGCGTCTCACGGGCGAGCCGATCGCGGTCGTCGTCGAGAACATCGCGCGCGTGCGGGAGGCGATCGACCGGGACCGGCTCAAGGTCTGGAACCTGCGCTTCGTGGTCCGCCTCACGCAGGAGCGGCTGGGCGTGGACGATCCGGTGCTGCTCGCGGCGGTGCACCGGCGGATCGAGCTCGCGGAGGCCGACGAGTCGTTCCTCGCGGCCGCCAAGGTGGCGCTCGCGATCACGACGTCGTTGCTCGCCGGCGCTCTCCTCACCCCGCTGGCGGGAGCGGCCGTCGCGGCCGCCTGGGGCGTCGAGACGCTCACGGGCGACGTCACGGCCTACCGGGACGAGTCGGCGGCCGAGGGCGTCGCCCTCGACGCGGCCGTCGCCGACCTGTCGCTCGACGAGCCGACCCTCACGTGGATCGTCCTCGACGCGATCTTCCTGGCGCTCGACGTCGGGGCGGTGGCGCGCGGGCTGCGTCCGGTCGGCCGGGCGCTCACCGCGGCGCCGTCCGCGCTCCGTCTCCGCGCGTTCCGGGGCAGGGCCGCGGTCTTGTTCGGCGAGGACGTCGCCGAACGGCTCGCGTCGCGCGCCGCGAGCCGGTTCGGCATCACCGCGGCGGGCCGGGAGCTCGCCGAGCAGCAGCTGCGGGCGGCGCGCCAGGTCCTCGCCGGGCTCGACCTGTCCGACGAGGCGGTCGCGCGCGTGCTCGCGAAGGGCACCCACGTCGAGCACCTCAAGGGCCAGCTCGTGGAGGAGCTCGCGCACCGCGACATCGCCCGGCGCCTCGCGCAGGGTGCCGACCGCACGCTGGGGGTCGCGGACCGGACGGGCCTCGAGGTCCTCGAGGGGCACCGGCTCAGCGACCTGAGCGGTCGGGAGCTCACCGACGGCATGATCGTGCGTCGCGGACGCGACGGCGTGCTCGACGTCGTCACCGTCGTCGAGGCCAAGGCCGGTCCCAGCGCCGCCCAGGGGCTCCGCCGCACCGCCTCCGAGCTGGGAGACCCCGAGGAGTTCGCGCGCTTCGTCATCGAGCAGGAGCGGAGCCGCGTGGTGACGGTGCTGCGCACCGCAGGTCTCGGGGCCGACGCCGACGCCGTCGCGCGCGGGGCCGTCGGCGTCTCCGACGCCGCGGTCGACGCGATCGCGCGCGAGCAGAGCCTGCGGCGCGTCGTGACCCAGGCCGAGCTCGGCGGCCAGGTCCGCCGGGACGTCGAACGCCTCGCGCCGGGGGCGGACGACGCCGGCGACGTCGTCACGATCCTGGTCGACGGCGCACCCACCCCGGTCCGGCTCAGCCCGACGCGGACGCGCTTCGTCGGCGCGCTGCCGTCGGACGTGCCGGCGGCCGCCATCGAGGCCGACCTCGCCCGGCAGGGCTTCTCCTACGCGACGCTCCCGGTCGACGTCCCGGCGGCGCGGGTGACCGCGCTGGCCGAGCGGCTCGCCACCGTTGTGGCCGCGGCCCCGGCGCCGTGAGCGCGGCCCGGGGAGGGCGGCGGCCGCGGGACGGGCTCAGGCCGCGCCGGTGCGCGAGGCGAGCACGCGGCGGAACGACTCGAGCCGCGCGGCGCGGGCCGCGCGGGTCTCGTCGTCGGGCGACGCCTCGACCCACTCGTCGAGCGCGCAGTCCGGGGCGTCGTCGAGGTGGGTGCACCCGCGCGGGCAGTCCGCGGCGACCGCGTCGAGGTCCTCGAACGCGTGCAGCAGGTGGTCGACCTGCACGTGCGCGAGGCCGAACGACCGCACGCCGGGGGTGTCGATGACCCACCCGCCGCCCGGCAGGCGCAGCGCGACGGCCGACGTCGACGTGTGCCGGCCGCGACCCGTGACGTCGTTGACGTGGCCCGTCGCACGCTGCGCGTCCGGGACGAGCGCGTTGACGAGCGTCGACTTGCCGACGCCCGAGTGCCCGACGAACACGGACGTGCGTCCGGCCAGCGCAGCGCGCACCGCGCCGAGCGGCTCGATCGCCCAGCCGTCCGGCGCGAGGCCGTCGGGCGCGCGGCGCGTCACGACGACGGACACCCCGAGCGGCTCGTACAGCGCGCGCAGCGGCTCCGGGTCGGCGAGGTCCGCCTTGGTGAGGCACAGCAGGACGTCCATGCCGGCGTCGTACGCAGCGACCACGCACCGGTCGATCATGCGTGTGCGCGGCTCGGGCTCGGCGAGCGCGGTGACGACGACGAGCTGGTCGGCGTTGGCCACGATCACGCGCTCGTAGGGGTCGGTGTCGTCGGCCGTGCGGCGCAGCACCGACGACCGGTCCTGGATGCGCACGATCCGCGCGAGCGACCCGTCGTCGCCGGTCACGTCCCCGACGAGGTCCACCCGGTCCCCGCACACGATGCGGGTGCGGCCGAGCTCGCGCGCCTTCATCGCGAGGACCGTGCGCTCGTCCTCGCCGGTCGCGTCGCCGCCGTCCGGGCCGTCGTGCCCGACGAGCAGCGTGTACCGGCCGCGGTCCACGCCCGTGACGAACCCCGTCACCGCGTCCGCGTGCTCGGGCCGCTGCTTGGTGCGGGGACGGCTGCCGCGCTTGCCGGGGCGCGAGCGGAAGTCGGACTCGTCCGGGACGCGGCGGGCCATCAGCGGGCCGCCGCTCCCTCGCCGGGTCCCGTCCCGCCGCCGAGCATGCGCTGCCACATGTCCGCGAACCCGGGCAGCGTCTTGGCCGTCGTCTCGACGTTCTCGACGCCGACCCCCGGGACGCGCAGGCCGATCACGGCCGCGGAGGTCGCCATGCGGTGGTCGTGGTAGGTGCGGAACAGCGCGCCGTGCAGGGGGCGCGGCGTGATGACGAGGCCGTCGCGCGTCTCCTCCGCCTGCCCGCCGAGGCGCGTGATCTCCGTCGCGAGCGCGGCCAGCCGGTCGGTCTCGTGCCCGCGCAGGTGGGCGATGCCGCGCAGGCGGCTGGGGGAGTCCGCGAGGGCAGCCAGCGCGGCGATCGTCGGCGCGAGCTCGCCGGCGGCGTGCAGGTCGACGTCGACGCCGCGCACCTCGCCGGTGCCCGTCACGGACAGCACGTCGCCGTCCAGCGACGCGGTCGCGCCCATCGACTCGAGCAGCTCCGGGACCATCGCGCCGGGCTGGGTCGTCGCCGTCGGCCAGCCCGTGACGCGGACGGTGCCGCCCGCCACGAGCGCGGCCGCGAGGAAGGGCGCGGCGTTCGACAGGTCCGGCTCGACCTGCACGTCGCGCGCCGCGATCGGACCGGGCTCGACCCGCCAGATCGCGGGCCGCGAGTCGTCGACGACGACCCCGACCTCGCGCAGGACCTCCACCGTCATCTCGATGTGCGGCATGCTCGGCAGCGTGTGGCCGATTTGCCGGACGGTGAGGCCCTGGTCGTAGCGCGCGGCCGCGAGGAGGAGCCCGGAGACGAACTGGCTCGACGCCGACGCGTCGACGTCGACCGACCCGCCGCGCACCCGGCCGCGGCCGCGGATCGTGAACGGGAGCGTCGTCGGGAGCCCGTCGCCGTCGCCGTCGACCGGCACGTCGAGCGCGCTGAGCGCCGCGAGCACCGGGCCCATGGGGCGCACGCGCGCGCCCTCGTCGCCGTCGAACCGGACCGTGCCGTCGGCGAGCGCCGCGAGCGGCGGCAGGAAGCGCATGACGGTGCCGGCCAGGCCGCAGTCGACCTCGACGGGCCCGCGCAGCGGTCCGGGGGTCACGTGCAGCTCGCTCGGCGACGCGCCCTCCTCGACGCCGACGCCGAGCGTGCGCAGGGCGGCGATCATGAGGTCCGCGTCGCGGCTGCGCAGCGCACCGCGCAGCGTCCCGGGGCCGTCGGCGAGCGCGGCCAGCACGAGCAGCCGGTTCGTGAGCGACTTGGACCCCGGGACCTCGACCGTCGCGTCGAGCGGCCCGCCCGCCGTGGGCGCGGCCCAGCCCTCGTCGACGGCGGGGGGCACGGGCGCGGCGGAGGGCGTGGTCGTCATGGCCTCCAGGCTAGTGGAGGCACCGTGCCCGACGGCGGACGGTACCGCCGGGCGGACGCGTCCCGACCGCGTCAGGCGACCTTCGCGCGGACGGCGGCCTCGGCGTCGTGCACGGCGTCCGCGGCGAGGCCGGCGGCGTGCTGGGCCGCCTCCTGGGCGGCCTTCGTGGCGCGCCGCGCCGAGCGCCCGGCCTCCTTGGCCGCGCGCTTCGCCGCGCTCTTCGTGGAGCGGCTCGCCTCCTTCGCCGCTCCCCGGGCCGAGGCCGAGACGTCCTTCACGGCCCCCTTCGCGCTCGCGACCACGGCCTCCTGCTTCGCCTGCTTGGCGAGCGCGAGGTCGTGCCGGGCCTTCTCGAGGCGCCACTGCACGCCCGGGCGGCCCTCGTAGTCCGCGCCCGCGATGAGCGCCGCGCCGATCGCGCCGACGTTCGCCACGAACTTGCGCGTGCGCTCGGCGCGCGTCGCCCCGCCCGAGGTGAAGGGCTGGTTGACGACCGCGAGCGGCACCGTGAGCGCGGCGAGGGTCAGGGCCGCCGTGCGGGGCGCCTTGCCGACGGCGAGGAACAGCCCGGCGACGGCCGTCGCGGCCCCGTGGGCGCGCACGAGCACCGCGACCTGCTTCTCGCTGAGCGGAGCCTCGATGCCGGCGCTCTTCTCGACGAGCTCGACGCCCGAGCGCGCGGCTCGCACGTGCTCGGCGGGCTTGAGCGCGGCCTGGAGCCCGTCGTAGACGAACCACGAGGCCAGCATGGGCCTCGCGAGGTGACGCAGCAGCATCGGTTCTCTCCTCATCGCCGGTGACTCGCCGGGGTCCGCCGCAGGCGTCCACCGGTCGGTCCCAGCCTGCCGCGACCGCCGGGACGGCGCCACCCGCGGACCGTGAGGCACGCCTCACGTCGGAGCGTCAGAGCCTCGGCGGGGGCGGGAATGCGCGCGGGCACGCGGGGGTTGCACCACTCGTGACCGTCCTGCTCGAGACTCCCGCACCCGCCGCCCGGGCCGCGTCGTCGACCCCCGGGGCGCCGACGGCGGACGCGGCGTTCGCCGCCGCGTGGTCGGCACCGGTCACGTCACCGGACACCCAGACGAACAGGGGACTAGGCTCGTTGTTGATGACAGAGCGAATCTCCGGCAGCGACGTCTCCGGCAGCCCCGCGACGACGTCGGGAACGACGCCGGTCGAGGGCACGACGCTGCCCACGGACACGGACGCCGAGGACACGAACCGCGCGCCGCAGACCGAGAGCGACGCCGCGCGCGCCGCGCGGTTCGAGCAGGACGCGCTGCAGTACCTCGACCAGCTGTACTCCGCGGCGCTGCGCATGACGCGCAACCCGTCGGACGCCGAGGACCTGGTGCAGGAGACGTTCGCGAAGGCGTTCGCGGCGTTCCACCAGTACCGGCCGGGCACGAACCTCAAGGCGTGGCTGTACCGCATCCTCACGAACACGTTCATCAACACGTACCGCAAGAAGCAGCGCGAGCCGCAGCAGGCGCAGACGGACGACGTCGAGGACTGGCAGATCGCGCGCGCCGCGTCGCACACGTCGCAGGGGCTGCGCTCCGCCGAGGCGGAGGCGCTCGACCGGCTGCCGGACTCGGACGTGAAGCGCGCGCTGCAGGAGCTGCCCGAGGACCGACGCATGGTCGTGTACTACGCGGACGTCGAGGGCTTCCCCTACAAGGAGATCGCGGAGATCATGGGGACACCGATCGGCACGGTCATGTCCCGCCTGCACCGAGGCAGGCGCCAGCTGCGCGAGCTGTTGGCCGACTACGCCGTGAGGCGAGGACTGGTGGGGGCCAAGACCCCCGGAGGTGAGTCGTGAGCACGTCAGAGAGCCGGATCCCGGGGCGCGGCCCGGCCGAGGAGACGGTGACGCCCATCCCGCACTCGACCGCGGGGGAGTCGGAGTGCGAGCACGCGCTCACGCACCTCTACGAGTACCTCGACTCGGAGATGACGCCGGACGACGAGCTGCGCATGCGTGCGCACGTCGCGCACTGCTCGCCGTGCCTCGCCGAGCTGAGCGTCGAGGAGCTCGTCAAGCAGCTCGTGCGCCGCTCGTGCCACGAGAAGGCGCCGGCGGGGCTGCGGGAGCGCATCCACACGCAGCTCACGGTCATGGTCACGACGACGACCGTCGTCGAGACCCGCTGAGACCCGCCTGAGGGGCCGCCGGCCGCCGCGGGACCGAGAAGAGCGAGAGGGCCCGGACCGACGTCGTCGGTCCGGGCCCTCTCGCCGTCCCCCGGAGGGGTGCGCCGTCTCAGGCGTTGGGGCGCTTGCCGTGGTTCGCGGCGTTGCCCTTGCGGCTGCGACGCTTGCGTCCGCGCTTGCTCATGGTGTTCTCCTGACGATCGGGGGAGCCCCGCCGGTCTCGGCGGGTCAAGTCCGCCCACCATCGTCCCACACGCGACCCCTTGCCTCGGCCGAGCACGCGATATATCGTGTCTTGCGAAACGAGATATATCGCGAGTGTCCCACGCGACCGCTGCCATGGCGCAGGGGCGCGACCACGGACGGAGCACAGGATGACGCAGGAGAGCTGGACCGTCACCGGTCCGCAGGCCATCGACCTCGCGCGCGTGCGGACGCTCGACGCGACCGTCATCGGCGGACGCATCGACGTCGTCGCGCACGACGACCCGACGCGCACCGACACGCGCGTCGAGGTCCACTCGGTCGTGGGCCGCCCCCTGGAGGTGCGCCTCGAGGGGACCACGCTCCGGGTCGGCTACGGCCCCTTCGTCGCGGGCTGGAAGGGCTTCCTCGAGCGCTTCCGCACCTACACGGGCAAGGACGCGGCCGACGTCCACGTCGCCGTGCCGGCGACGACGACGGTCAAGGTCGCGACCGTGCAGGGCGAGGCCCTCGTCGCGGGCGTGCGCGACGGCGCCCGGCTGGCGACCGTCTCCGGCTCCGTGATGACGAGCCGCACGCGCGGCGAGCTGCGCGTCGACACGGTCTCGGGCGAGGTCTCGGCGAGCGAGCACGACGGCCCGGTCCGCATGGACTCCGTGTCCGGCGGCCTCACCGCGACCGGTGCGCTCCGTGCGCTGCGCCTCGACTCCGTCTCGGGGTCCGTCACCGTCGACACCCGGACGACCCCGTCCGAGATCACCGTGAGCGCCGTCTCCGCCGACGTGCTCGTGCGCCTGCCCGACCCCGACGCGATGGACTACGCGATCCGCTGCGTGAGCGGGCGCCTCCTCGTGGACGGCGCGGAGCAGCGCGGGTCCGCACGCTCGTTCCACCAGCCCGCGCGGTCCGGGAAGGGGTCGCCGGTTCGGGTCTCCGCCGTCTCCGGCGACGTGACCGTCCTGCGCGGGGCGCCGGAGGAGACGTCGTGGGACGCGGCCGGGCACCCGGTCGAGGACGCCCCGGCCGACGCCGACGCCCCCGTGTGGGGGGCCCCGGGGGCTCGCGGCGGCGCGCCGTCGAGCGGGCCGGTGGACCGCTGATGGCCACCGTCTTCGCGCACGGCGAGCTCCGGCTCTACCTCCTGGCGCTCCTCGACACGGGGCCCAAGCACGGCTACGAGCTCATCACCGAGCTCTCGGAGCGCTTCGGCGGCACCTACCGACCGAGCGCCGGGACCATCTATCCCCGCCTCGCGCGGCTCGAGGACGAGGGCCTCGTGCACCGCAGCGCGGACGGTCGCAAGACGACGTACGAGCTGACGCCCGCCGGTCGCGCGGAGATCGAGGCGCGTCGCGCGGACGTCGCGGCGCTGGAGCACGGCATCGCCGAGACGGTGCGCCAGCGCGCCGAGGCGCTGCGCGCCGACGTGCAGGGCTCGCTGAAGGGCCTGCGGGCCGAGCTCGCGGCCGCAGCGCAGACCGCGCGCGCCCGCCCGCGCGACGGAGAGGCCGACCCACGGCGCCGCGAGTCGTACGCGTGGCGCATGGAGGCCGAGGCGCTGCTCCAGCGATTCCGCGAGGACGTGCGCGCCGACCTGCGCCGGGCCGACGCGGCGAGCGTCGTCTCGGAGCTCACGGTCGACACCCTGCGCACCGTGCTCGACAGCGCGCGCAAGGCCGTGCGAGCGACCCTGCCCTGACCGACGATCACGAGAAACCCCTCGACGAACGACCAGCACCGCACCCCTGAACCGCAGCACCGAACGAGGAGAAGCGCATGAGCACCGAGTCCTGGGTCATCAACGCCCCCCAGACCGTCGACGTCGCCGACGTCCGGCGCGTCGTCGTCCAGCTCACTGACGGCGCGGTCGACGTCGTCGCCGACCCCGCGCGCGAGGCCGGGGCGCACCTCTACGTCAGCGAGGTGTCCGAGCGCCCCCTGCAGGTGAGCGTCCACGACGGCGAGCTGCGCGTCGGCTACGACTTCGCCGGCGTCGAGGGCCTCGTCGAGCGGGCCAAGGGCCTGCGCGACAAGGACCGCGCCGTGGTCCGCCTCACCGTCCCCGCCCACGTGCCGGTCAAGGTGACGACCGCGCGCGCCGCGGCCTCCGTCGTCGGGACGCGGGCCGACCTGTCCGTGACGACCGCGAAGGGCGCGGTGCGCGTCCAGGGCGTGTCGGGCACGGCGTCGATCAAGACGGCGACCGGCGCGGTCGACGTCGGCGAGCACGTCGGCGACGTCCACGTGAGCACCGCGTCCGGGGCGGTCACGCTCGGCGGGACCCTCGGCCGGGTGTCCGTCAACACCGTGACGAGCGGCGTCGAGGTCGTGGCGCGCGAGAGCACACCGCTCGTCGACGCCCGCACCGTCTCCGGCGACGTGGCCGTGCGCCTCGGCGCCGGGTCGCCGGTCAACCTCAAGGCCCGCAGCGTCACCGGCAAGGCCGTGCTCGACGGCGTCCGCCTGGACTCCGCCGCGCAGCGCACGACGTCGGTCGACCACGTCGACCAGCCGGGCGCCGGCGGCGCGTACGTCTCCGCGAACACCGTCTCGGGCGACCTCACGGTCTCGCGCGGCTGACGCCGACGCGCCGACGGCCCGCCGTCCCAGGAGTGGTCCTGGGGCGACGGGCCGTCGGCGTGCGTGGTCGGTTCAGACCGTGTCGTCCGGCAGGCCCAGCCACGCGTGCCAGCCCGTGTGCAGGACGAGCCAGGCCATGAGCCCGTAGCCCGCCTGCCCGGGGAACCCGTTGCCGCTCTGGGCGAGGTCCGCGAGCCACTGCTCGTGCGTCACGAGGGGGCTGAACGTGTCCACGTACGGCACGCGGCGCCGGTTCGCGACGTCCGAGAAGGCGTGCGAGAGCTCGGCGAGCCGCTCGGCGTCCTGCGCGTGGCCCGGCGGGGGGCCCACGACGAACGTCGGCAGGCGGTGCGACTCCGCGACGTCGAGCACGTTCGCGAGGTTGAGGCGCGAGCGCGCGACCGAGAGCCCCGCGTCCAGGTCGTGGCGGCCGAGGCCGATGACGAGGCGGTTGTCCACGTCCGGCTCGGGGGCGAACCGCCGCGCGGTCTCCGCCTCCCAGCGCTGGCTGAGCGCCGTCGTCGTCTCGCCGGGGATGGCGAGCGGGAACACGTAGGCCGGCTGGGGGAAGCGTGTGCGCGCGACGACGCGCCCCGCCCACCCCAGGGCCTTCGCGTCGCCGACGCCGGCGCTCAGCTCGTCGCCGACGACGCAGATCCGTACCTCACGACTCACGGCGTCCTCCACGGGCGCCATTCTCCCCGACGCGGACCGCGTGGGTCGAAACCGCCTCGTGGCGACGGCGTGTCCAGCCGGGCATATCGGACGGACCGCCCACGACCTGGCGGGTCAGAGCAGCGTCGCGCCCCAGACGACCTCGTGCGAGGCGCCCGGCTCGAGCCGGACGAGGCGGTCGCCGGTGCGGAACGCGTCCGCGATGCAGCTCATCGGCTCCGCGGCGACGCCGGACCGACGGAACGCGACGTCCCCCACGTGGTCGCCCGTGCAGACCTGCCACGTGTCCATGGAGCCGTCCATCCAGACGGCGGACGTGCGGCCGTCGGGGGCGGACAGGCGCATCCAGGACAGGCCGTCGGCGTCGCGCAGCACGTCGACGTAGGCGTCGTCGAGGTCGACGCCCGCGAGCAGGCGCGGCTCGCGCAGGTCGTAGCTCCCCGCGACGGGCTCGGTGCCGGTGGGCAGGAGCCGCTCGTCGGTCGTGACGCGGGTCGCGGCGTCGAGGCGCAGCGTGCACTCGTCGAGGTTCGCGCCGTCGGCGGACAGCCAGGGGTGGAAGCCGATCCCGTAGGGGGCGGTCGCGCCGCCGACGTTCGTGGTCCGCACGTGGACGCGCAGCCCCGCGTCGTCGAGCGAGTAGGTGACGCGCGTGACGAGGTCGAACGGGTAGCCGGGCGACGGCGGCAGGTGCAGCTCGAGCGTCGCGCGCGCGGCCTCGTGCTCGACGACGACCCAGCGCTGCCAGCAGGCGAGCCCGTGGAGGGCCGTGCCGCGCTCGGGCTCCGACACGGGCACCTGGTACGCCGTGTCGTCCACCTCGTACGCGCCGTCGCGCAGCCGGTTGGGCCAGGGGAGCAGGACCGCGCCGTTGAACGCGGGTGCGACCTCGTCCTCCGCGAAGGGGGTGAAGACGGGCCGGCCGCCCACCGCGTACTCGCGCACGGCCGCTCCCACCTCGGTGATCGTCGCTGCGTGCTCGCCGTGGGCGATGCGGACCTGGGTCCCCGAGGGGGCATGGGTGTTCACGCTCACATACGGTACTCGGCGTGCGAGCGTGCGCGATGCGCTCTCGGCAGTCAGACTCGGTGCCCGGGTGTGTCTCCCGACGCACCCGACGCAGCACGAGGAGGAACGATGGAACGACAGGTGCTCGGACGCACGGGACGGCTCGTCTCGGTCGTCGGACTGGGAACCTGGCAGCTCGGCGCCGACTGGGGCGACGTGAGCGAGGACGACGCGCGCGCCGTGCTCGACGCCTCGGCCGAGGCCGGCGTGACGTTCTTCGACACCGCGGACGTCTACGGCGACGGGCGCAGCGAGCAGATCATCGGCGGCTACCTCGCGGACAACCCGGGCCACGCGATCACTGTCGCGACTAAGATGGGACGCCGCGAGGCCCAGGACGCGGACAACTTCACTCTCGCGAAGTTCCGCGAGTGGACCGACCGGTCGCGTCGGAACCTCCGGACGGACCGCCTCGACCTCGTCCAGCTCCACTGCCCCCCGACGGCGGTCTACTCGCGCGACGAGGTCTATGACGGGCTCGACACGCTCGTCGCCGAGGGCGCGATCGCCAGCTACGGCGTGAGCGTCGAGACCGTCGACGAGGCGCTCACCGCGATCGCGCGCCCCCGTGTCGCGACCGTGCAGATCATCCTCAACGCGTTCCGGCTCAAGCCGCTCGACGCCGTGCTGCCCGCGGCGTCCGCCGCCGGGGTCGGCGTCATCGCGCGCGTGCCGCTCGCGTCCGGGCTGCTGTCGGGGAAGTACACGAAGGACACGACCTTCGCCGCCGACGACCATCGCACGTACAACCGCGACGGCAGCGCGTTCGACGTCGGCGAGACGTTCTCGGGCGTCGACTTCGAGACCGGCGTCCGGGCGGCGGGCGAGTTCACCACGCTCGTGCAGGACGTCGTCGGGCAGGAGCTCACGCCCGCCCAGGTCGCGATCGCGTGGGTCTGGCAGCAGCCGGGCGTGTCGACCGTCATCCCCGGCGCGCGCAACGTCGAGCAGGCCCGCTCGAACGCCGCCGCGGGCGACGCCGACGTCCTCGGCCCGCTCTTCACCTCGGGCGTCCGCGAAATCTACGACCGCCACCTGCGCGCGGCGGTCCACGACCGCTGGTGACCCGCGAGATCGACCCGTACGTCGCCAGATCGACCCCCTGAGGGTCGATCTCGGACGCTCGGGTCGATCTCGCGTTGGCGGCGACGACTCCCGGGCTCCCGGGCGCGACAGTGCCGCACGCACCGACGACGAAGACCCCCTCCGCGAGGGGGCCTTCGTCGTGTCCGGGGCCGGAGCCCGGCCGCGTCAGCGGGCGAACGCCTGCTCGAGGAGCACGGCCTGCTGGGCCTGGTGCTTCTTCGCCGTGCCCGCGGCGGTCGACGCCGACGCCGGACGCGAGACGACGCTCACGCGCGGCAGGTCCTCGGGCAGGTTGATGTGCACGAACGACCAGGCGCCCTGGTTCTCCGGCTCGTCCTGGACCCACACGACCTCGGCGCCCGGGTACTTCGCGAGCTCGGCCCGGATGCCGTCGACGTCGAGCGGGTAGAGCTGCTCGAGGCGGACGAGCGCCACGCCCTCGTCGCCGCGCTTGGTGCGCTCGGCGAGGAGGTCGTAGTAGACGCGGCCCGTGCTGAGCAGCACGCGGTCGACCTTCGCCGGCTCCGCGGTCGCGTCCGGGAGGACGGGCCGGAACGTGCCGGTCGTGAAGTCCTCGACGCTCGACGCGGCGGCCTTGAGGCGCAGGAGCTGCTTCGGCGTGAAGACGATGAGCGGACGACGTGGGCGGGCGTACGCCTGCTGGCGCAGCAGGTGGAAGTACGACGCGGGCGTCGACGGCTGCGCGATCGTCATGTTGTCCTCGGCGGCGAGCTGCAGGAACCGCTCGATGCGCGCCGACGAGTGGTCCGGCCCCTGGCCCTCGTAGCCGTGGGGGAGCAGCATGACGACCGAGGAGTGCTGGCCCCACTTCTGCTCGGCGGACGAGATGAACTCGTCGATCACCGTCTGGGCGCCGTTGACGAAGTCGCCGAACTGCGCCTCCCACAGCACGAGCGCGTCTGGGCGCTCGACGGAGTAGCCGTACTCGAAGCCGAGCGCGGCGTACTCGGACAGGGACGAGTCGTAGACCCAGAACTTGGCCTGGTCCGCCGACAGGTACAGCAGCGGCGTCCACTCGGCGCCCGTCTCGCGGTCGTGCAGGACGGCGTGGCGCTGCACGAACGTGCCGCGGCGCGAGTCCTGCCCGGCGAGGCGCACGGGCGTGCCCTCCGCGAGGAGCGAGCCGAACGCGGCGAGCTCGCCGAAGCCCCAGTCGATGCCGCCCTCGACGGACATCTGCCGACGCTTCTCGAGGAGCTGCGCGAGCTTGGGGTGGACGGTGAAGCCCTCCGGCGGCGCGACGTGCACCTGGCCGACGCGCTCGAGGACCGAGCGGTCGATCGCCGTCTTCCAGCCGACCATCGTGCCGGCGTCCTCGAGCTGGGACTCCGGGCGCTCGAGGCCGGCGATCGGCTCGCGGTCCGCGGCGGGCGTGAAGCCGCCCTCCTTGGTCTCGGTGAACACGCGCTCGAGCTGGGCCTGGTAGTCCTGGAGGACGTGCTCGGCCTCCTCGAGCGTGATGTCGCCGCGCGCGACGAGGTTCTCGGTGTAGAGCTTGCGCACCGAGCGCTTGGCCTCGATGAGGTTGTACATGAGCGGCTGCGTCATCGAGGGGTCGTCGCCCTCGTTGTGACCGCGGCGGCGGTAGCAGATCATGTCGATGATCACGTCGCGGTCGAACTGCTCGCGGAACGCGAAGGCCAGCTCCGCGACGCGCACGCACGCCTCCGGGTCGTCGCCGTTCACGTGGAAGATCGGGACCTGGTAGCCCTTGGCGACGTCGGTCGCGTACGTCGTCGAGCGCGACGACGACGGGCCGGTGGTGAAGCCGACCTGGTTGTTGATGAGCACGTGCACCGTGCCGCCCGTGCGGTACCCGCGCAGCTGCGCGAGGTTGAGCACCTCGGGCACGACGCCCTGGCCCGCGAAGGCCGCGTCGCCGTGGATGAGGATCGGCAGGACGGAGAACCCGTCGCCGCCCAGGTCGATGCGGTCCTGCTTGGCGCGCACGATGCCCTCGAGCACCGGGTCGACCGCCTCGAGGTGCGACGGGTTGGCGGCGAGGTAGACCTTGGTCGTCGCGCCGGTCTCGGCGGTGAAGACGCCCTCGGTGCCGAGGTGGTACTTCACGTCGCCCGAGCCCTGCACGCTCTTCGGGTCGAGGTTGCCCTCGAACTCGGCGAAGATCTGCGCGTAGCTCTTGCCCGCGATGTTGGCGAGCACGTTGAGGCGGCCGCGGTGGGCCATGCCGATGCCGACCTCGTCGAGGCCGTTCTCCGCCGCCTTCGACAGGATGGCGTCGAGCAGCGGGATGAGCGCCTCGCCGCCCTCGAGCGAGAAGCGCTTCTGCCCGACGAACTTCGTCTGCAGGAACGTCTCGAACGCCTCGGCCGAGTTGAGACGGCGCAGGATGCGGAGCTGGTCCTCGCGGGGCGTGCGCGCGTACCCGGACTCGAGCCGCTCCTGCAGCCACTTGCGCTGCGTGCGGTCGGCCAGGTGCATGTACTCCACGCCGACGGTGCGGCAGTAGGAGTCGCGCAGCAGACCGAGGATGTCGCGCAGCGAGGACTTGGTCCTGCCGCCGAAGCCGCCCGTGGGGAACGTGCGGTCCAGGTCCCACAGCGTCATCCCGTGGTTCTGGATGTCCAGGTCGCCGTGCTTGCGCTGCCGGTACGCGAGCGGGTCGGTGTCGGCCATGAGGTGCCCGCGCGACCGGTACGAGTGGATGAGCTCGGCGATCTTCGCGGGCTTGGCCGCCTCGATCTCGGCGTCCGTCGTGTTGTCGCGGACCCAGCGCACCGGCTCGTACGGGATGCGCAGCGCCGCGAACACGCGGTCGTAGAAGCCGTCCTCGCCGAGGAGCTTCTGCGACAGGATCCGCAGGAACTCGCCCGACTGCGCGCCCTGGATGATGCGGTGGTCGTAGGTCGACGTGATGGTCAGGACCTTCGAGATGCCCAGGCGCGCGAGGCGCTCGGTCGACGCGCCCGCGAACTCCGCGGGGTAGTCCATCGCACCGACGCCGATGATCGTGCCCTGGCCCGCCATGAGGCGCGGGACCGAGTGCACGGTGCCGATGCCGCCGGGGTTGGTGAGCGAGATCGTGGTCCCGGCGAAGTCGTCGACGCCGAGCTTGCCGCCGCGCGCGCGGCGCACGAGGTCCTCGTAGGCCGCCCAGAACTGGGCGAAGTCCATCGTCTCGGCCTTCTTGATGCTCGGCACGAGGAGCTGGCGCGACCCGTCCGGCTTCGCCAGGTCGATGGCGAGGCCGAAGTTGACGTGCGCCGGCTGGTTCACCGCGGGCTTGCCGTCGAGCTGCGTGTAGCTCGCGTTCATGACCGGCATGTCCGCCAGCGCCTCGACGAGCGCGAACCCGATGAGGTGGGTGAACGAGATCTTGCCGCCGCGGCCGCGCGCGAGGTGGTTGTTGATGACGATCCGGTTGTCGACCATGAGCTTGGCCGGCACCGCGCGCACCGACGTCGCCGTCGGCACCTGGATGCTGGCCTCCATGTTCGTCACGACGCGCGCCGCGGGCCCGCGGAGCTTCTGCACGTCGTCCCCGCCGGCCTCCGCCTCGGCCGTCGGCGCGCCGGCGACCTTGCGGGCCGGGACCTGCGCGTACGGCGCGGTCGCGGGCTGGGCGGTCGCGACGGGGCGCGTAGCCCGGACGGCCTCGGCGGCGGCGTTGACCGCGGGGTCGGCCGGGAGCTTCGGGGGCTTGACCCGCTGCGCCGCCTCGGCGGCGGCCGAGCCGTCCGTCACGGCGGCGGGAGCGACCGGCGCGGAGGGGGCTGCCGGGGCCGCGGCGGGCGCCGCGGAGGACCCGTTCACGGGCGTCGACGGCGCGTCGGCCGTCGTCGTGGCTGCCTCGGCACGCTCTGCCGGACGGTAGTCCTCGAAGAAGTCCCACCACGCGGGGTCGACCGCGTTCTTGTCCAGGAGATACTGCTCGTACAGCTCGTCGACCAGCCACTCGTTCGCTCCGAACACGGAGCTTGCGTCGCTGATCGCCTCTGACTCAGCCTTCGGGGACACGCGAGGATCGCCCACTTTCACACACAGGTCGCTGTCGGTCACAGTCTGCGAGCAGACGCGTGACGGCACGCGCGAGGCGTGGCGCCCGACGTCGGCACAGACTCGTCCGGATTCCGGACCACTCCAGCCTAGGCCCTCGACGGCGGCCCAGCGGGCTGCGCGGGGCGTTCGCGCGCGGCCTGTCCGCGGGTTCTTCACGCTGCGTCTGGGCCAGGCAAACGTGACCCCACGCGGACCTCGTCGGACGGCAAGATCGCGGAATTCCACGCCATCGCGAGGTATCCGGGCCGCGCGGTGTGATGGATATCACGCACGCGGCCGACCCCGTGTCCGCGCTGTCAGCGGCGGGCTCAGCGCGTCGTCGGGCCCTCGGGGCCGGGCGCCGGGTCGCCGAGCGGGTCGAGCCCGACGGCGCGGGAGCGGGCCGGGAGCGTGACGCGCATCGTCGCGCCGCTGCGCGAGTCCGCGACCTCGATCCGTCCGCCGTGGAGGTCGATCGCCCACCGGACGATCGCCAGGCCGATGCCCGTCCCGCCCGTCGAGCCACCTGTCGTCGTGTGCGTGCCCGTCGCGCTGGCCCGGGCGAAGCGCTCGAAGATGCGCTCGCGGTCCTCCTTCGCGATCCCCGGGCCCTCGTCCACGATCTCGAGCACGACGTCGTCGTCCACCGGGTACGCCTCGAGCCGGATCTCGCCCCCCTGCGGGGAGTGCCGGATCGCGTTCTGCAGGAGGTTCGTCACGACCTGGTGCAGGCGCTCGCGGTCCGCCTCGAGCACGAGGTCGGGCGGCGTGACGTCCACGACGTACCGCAGCTGCTTCCCGGCCTCCACCATCGACACCGCCTCGGCGTTCTCCTCGAGGAAGTCGCCGACGTCGATCTCGGTGATGTTGAGGGCCGCCGCGCCGGCCTCGATGCGCGACAGGTCCAGGAGGTAGGAGACGAGGCGCGTGAGGCGCTCCGTCTGGGCCAGCGCCATCTCCATGGTCGCGGGCGTCGGCTGCGTGACGCCGTCGACGACGTTCTCGAGCTGCGCCTGGAGCGCCGCGATCGGCGTCCGCAGCTCGTGCGACACGTTCGCGATGAGCTCGCGGCGCACCTGGTCGCTCGTCGCGAGGTCCTCCGCCATGACGTTGAACGCGACGGCGAGCTGGCCCACCTCGTCACGGCTCGTCGCCCGCACCCGCCGCGTGTAGTCGCCGTCGGCCATCGCGCGCGCCGCCGCCGTCATCTCGCGCAGCGGCGACGTCATCCCGCGCGCGAGGAGCTGGGTGAGCAGCAGCGACAGGACGATCGCGAGCGGGAACGTGCGCGACGGCCCGAGCTGGTTCTGCAGCCCGATCCACGTGATGAGGACGGCGAGCGTGACGGTCGCGGCCACGAGCACGCCGAGCTTGATCTTCAGCGAGCGGAACGAGTCGAGCGGACGGACGTCGGGCAGGTGCGGGCGGATCGTGTGCGCCCGGTGCAGGCCGTTCCGCGCCGGAGCGCTCGTCGACCCGCCCGCGCCGTCGACCGGGTCGGCAGGGCCAGCGGGGTGGGAGGTCATCCGGCGGGCGGCTCGAACGCGTAGCCGACGCCGTGCACCGTGCGGATGAGGTCGGCGCCGAGCTTGCGGCGCAGCGCCTTGATGTGCGAGTCGACGGTGCGCGTCCCGCTCGCGTCCGCCCAGTCCCAGACCTCCGCGAGGAGACGCTCGCGCGTGAGGACGGTCTTGGGCGAGCTCGCCAGCATGACGAGGAGCTCGAACTCGGTGGGCGTGAGGTGGACCTCGTCGCCCGCGCGGTAGACGCGGCGCTGGGCCTTGTCGATGGTCACGTCACCGACCGTCATGGGCGGGTCGGTCGGGGCGGCGCTCGCGGCCTGGGTGGCGCGGTCGACCCGGCGCAGCAGCGCCTTGATGCGCGCGACCAGCTCGCGCATCGAGAAGGGCTTCGTCATGTAGTCGTCGGCACCCACGCCGAGCCCGATGAGCATGTCGGTCTCGTCGTCGCGCGCGGTGAGCATGAGGATCGGCACGGGCTGCTCGGCCTGGATGCGCCGGGTGACCTCGAGGCCGTCGATGCCGGGCAGCATGACGTCGAGCACGATGACGTCCGGGCGCAGCCGTGTCGCGGCGTCGACGCCGGAGAGCCCGTCGCGCGCGACCTCGACGCGCCAGCCCTCCGCGCTCAGGCGCTGCGCGATCGCCGTCGCGATGGCGGGCTCGTCCTCGACGACGAGGACCGTGGCGGCCTGCTGCGGGGTGCCGCCCGTCAACGGCGCCGTCGTGGGCACGGGCCCGCGGCCCGGGACGGGACCGGCGCCCGCGCCGGTCGGTGATGCGCTCGCTGCCCTCGGATCTGCCATGGGATACAGCGTGGCACACGTCGGCCCAGGTCGGCCGGATTTCGCCGCCGCCGGGCGGCCGGGCGCCGTGCGGCCGGGCGGCCCGGGGGGAGCGGGCGCTAGCATCGTCGGCACGATGAAGACCACCTCTCGATATCGGTGGAGCACCTCGTGGTAGGCGACTGGGTCATGGTCGCGCTCGGGGTGCTCCTCACCGCAGGCACCGCCGTCTTCGTGGCCAGCGAGTTCTCCCTGGTCACCCTCGACCCCGCCGTCCTCCCCGCGGGCGACGACCCCGACCAGGAGGGCGACAGACGCGGATCCCCGCCCACCGGCGGGAAGGCGCGTGCCGACCGGCGCGACCGCAGCGTCCGGGCCGGCCTCAAGCACCTGTCGACGGAGCTGTCGTCCGCGCAGGTCGGGATCACCCTCACCACGATCCTCCTCGGCTACACGGCGCAGCCGGCGCTGCTCTCGCTGTTCGGCGCCGGGCTGAGCGCCACCGCGCTCGGGCAGGCGGCCTCGGCGGTCCTCGCCGGGGTCCTGGCCCTCCTCGTCGTGAACTTCGTCTCGATGCTCTTCGGCGAGCTCATCCCCAAGAACTTCGCCCTCAGCGCCCCCTACGCGACGGCCCGGCAGGTCGTGCCCGTGCAGCGCCAGTTCACCAAGCTGTTCCGGCCCGTGATCGCCGTGCTCAACGGGTCGGCGAACGCGATCCTGCGCCGCGTCGGCGTCGAGCCGCGCGAGGAGCTGTCGGGCGCACGCTCGGCCTCCGAGCTCGCCGCGCTCGTCCGCCGCTCCGCGCAGGAGGGCACGCTCGACGTCTCCGTCGCGACGCTCCTCACGAACTCCATCGAGCTCGACGAGCTGAGCGCGGTCGACGTCATGACGGACCGGATGCGGATGGTCGTCGTGGACCGCGACGCGACGGCGGCGGACGTCGTCGACGCCGCGCGCCGGACCGGGCACTCCCGCTTCCCCGTGATCGGCGAGGACCGGGACGACGTCGTCGGCCTCGTCCACCTGCGCCGCGCCGTCGCCGTCCCGTACGAGCGGCGCGAGGAGGTCCCGGCGGCGGCGCTCATGGTCGAGGCGCCCCGGGTGCCGGAGACCGTGCGCCTCGGTCCGCTGCTCGTCGAGCTGCGCGGCTTCGGGCTCCAGATGGCGGTCGTCGTCGACGAGTACGGCGGCACCTCCGGCGTCGTGACGCTCGAGGACGTCGTCGAGGAGCTCGTGGGGGACGTGGCGGACGAGCACGACCCGCGGCGCTCCGGCGCGGCCCGCCGTGCGGACGGCTCCTGGCTCGTGCCGGGCGTCATGCGGCCCGACGAGCTCACCGAGGTCACCGGGCTCCGCGCGCCCGAGGACGGCGCGTACGAGACGCTCGGCGGCCTCGTCATGGCGCGGCTCGGGCGCGTGCCGGAGCCGGGCGACGAGGTCGTCGCGGGCGACGGTCGCGACCGCGTCGTGCTGCGCGTGGAGGCGATGGAGGGCCGGCGGGTCGAGCGGCTCTCCGTCCGTGCGGCCCCGGTGGAGGTGGAGTCGTGAGCTCGACCACCGCGCTCCTCGTCGCCGTCCTCCTGCTCGCGGGCAACGCGTTCTTCGTCGGCGCCGAGTTCGCCGTCATCTCCGCGCGCCGCTCGGCGATCGAGCCGCTCGCCGCGCAGGGGAACCGGCGGGCGCAGACCGTCCTGTGGGCGATGGAGAACGTGTCGCTCATGCTCGCGTGCGCCCAGCTCGGCGTCACGGTCTGCTCCACGGGCCTCGGCGTCGTCGCGGAGCCCGCGCTCGCGCACCTCATCGAGGACCCGTTGCACGCCCTCGGCGTGAGCACGTCGCTCGCCCACCCGATCGCGTTCGTCGTCGCGCTCGCGATCGTCGTCTACCTGCACGTCGTGCTGGGCGAGATGGTCCCGAAGAACCTCGCGGTCGCGGGGCCCGAGACGGCGGTCATGTGGTTCGGGCCGCCGCTCGTGTGGATCGGGCGCGTGCTGCGGCCGGTCATCGTCGCGCTCAACTGGCTCGCGAACCACGCGGTGCGCGCCACGGGCGTCGAGCCGAAGGACGAGGTGGCGTCGGCGTTCACCGCCGAGGAGGTGCAGTCCATCGTCGAGCACTCCCAGGCCGAGGGGGTCCTGCGCGACGAGCAGGGGTTGCTCTCGGGAGCCATCGAGTTCTCCGAGCGCACCGCGCAGGACGTCATGGTCCCCGTCTCGGACCTCGTCACCGTCACCGAGGGCTGCACGCCCGACGAGGTCGAGCGCCTGGTCGCCAAGACCGGCTTCTCCCGGTTCGCCGTCGCAGACGTCACGGGCGACCTCGTGGGCTACCTGCACGTCAAGGACGTGCTCTACGCGGACGAGACGACGCGCGGGACCCCGGTCCCGTCGTGGCGCGTGCGGGCGCTCGCGACCGCCGCCCCGGGCGACGAGGTCGAGGACGCGCTCCGGGCGATGCAGCGCTCGGGCGCGCACCTGGCGCGCGTCGACGCGCCCGAGGGCGGCGGCGCCCTCGGCGTCGTGTTCCTCGAGGACATCCTCGAGGAGCTCGTGGGGGAGGTGCGCGACGCGATGCAGCGTCGGCACTGACGACCGTTCCCCGCGTCGGGACCGGCCCTGAGCAGGGGACTTGGCATCGCCGGAGTGCTTCGTTACTGTTCCGTGATTGATCGGTCGTCGGTGGCCCGGGAGCCACCCCGAAGGGTGAGAGGCAGGTGGCGGGTGGAGTCGCAGCAGACCGACGCACCCGCCCTCGAGTCCCGACGGGCACGGCGCGAGGCGGAGCAGGGCTCACGCCGTCGTCGTCCCCAGGCGCAGGTCTCCAGCCAGCACCGCTGGATGCCGCGCATCGCCGTCCTCGGGACGCTCGCCGCCGCGACGATCGCGATGCCCCTCTCCGCCGGCGCGGACGACGGGCTCGGCACGGGATCCCCCTTCGAGCCCGACACGCGCCCGCTCGGCCCCAGCGCGCTCGACCTCGCGACCGCCGCGTCGACGGCGCCCGCGGTCTCCCAGAGCGTCGCCGCCGCACCGCGCGTCGAGGTGCGGCGCGAGGCAGCCTCCCGGTCCGCCGCACGTGACCCGCTCCCCGGCTGCGACCCGACCGTCCGCCCCGCCGGCACCAACGGCAACCTCGACGAGCACGCGCTGTGCGAGCTCTGGCAGGCCGGCGAGCACCTGCGGCCCGACGCCGCGGTCTCGCTGTCGGCCATGAACGAGGCCTTCCGGGCGACGTTCGGTCGCGACCTGTGCCTCGTCTCGTCGTACCGCACGCTCTCGACGCAGGTGTCGCTCAAGTCCTCCCGTGGCGCGTTCGCCGCGCCGCCCGGCTGGTCCATGCACGGGTGGGGGCTCGCGATCGACCTGTGCTCGGTCGAGACCGGCTCGCGCGAGGTCTACGCGTGGATCAACCAGAACGGTGCCACCTACGGCTGGGCCAACCCGGCCTGGGCCAAGCGTGGCGGCAGCGGCGCCTACGAGCCGTGGCACTTCGAGTTCGTCCAGGGCGTCGAGGAGATCCAGAACTCCTGACACGGCCCGGCGCCCTCCGCCTCGGCCCTCTCCGCCGTATCGTCGGAACCGTGGCCGACCTGCTCCTCGCCGCGGTCGTCCTGCGCCGTCCCGAGCACGCGCTCGCCGCGCAGGTGCTGAGCCTCGCGCTCTCCGGCCTCGTCCGGGTGGAGCCGGCGGCGCCCGGGTCGGCCCCGGCTCTCACCCTCCTCGACCCTGTCCCCGGCTCCGAGCGCGAGCGCGTCGCCGTCGCCGCGGTGTTCGGTGACGGTGCCGGGCCGGGGGCGCGGGTCGTGCTCGACCCCGCTGACGACGGCCTCCGCGCCCGGGTGCGCTCGGCCTCGCGCGACGTCGTGCGGGCCGCGCGCCGCGACGGCTACCTCGAGCCCGGGCGCGCGCGCCGTCTCACGGAGGAGGGTGAGGCCGTGCGGTCGGAGCTCGTGGCGCTGGAGGACGCCGTCGAGCGGGAAGTCGCGGACGCTCGCGCGCACGACCACGCGCGCGAGCACGTCTCGTCCGGCGCGCTCCCGTGGGCCGTGCTGTTCGGGCACGAGCCCGGGTGGGTGCCGGTCGACCGTCGGACGGTCCGGTTCGACGTCGCCGCCGTCTGTGCGGCGGCCGACGCACTGCGCTGACCGGGTGGCCGGGCGGGCAGCGCGCGGTCGCTACGGGCCGGAGAGCCGCTCGTTGCGGCCGAAGTCCGGGAGGAACCGCGGGCCCGACGCCGCGAGCTCGGCCTCGAACTCCTCGCGCCACGAGCCGTAGGGCCGGTTCGCCAGGGCGTCGTTGGAGAAGCGGGGGTCGTCGGTGAGCTCCGTGACGCAGAAGGCGGGGATCTGCAGGTCCGTGACGGGGCCGGTGCGCTCGCACTCCGCGACGACGAGCGGGTGGTTCGCGCCGCCGAACACGTCGACCACCCAGCCGTCCGCGCCGACCCAGACCGAGTACCGCGTCTTGACGACGCGCGCCCCGCCGCGCCGGATCATCTGCACGCCCACCGCGACGTCGACCTCGCGCTCCGCCTCGTACCGCGTGCCGCCCGCCATGGGCCCCTTGACGGTGAGGGTGCACAGGTCGACGGCAGGGGCGAACCGGTCGAGCAGGCGTACCGGGTCCGTCTCCGCGTCCATCGTCGCGTCCACGGTCGGGACCTTGGCCCGCAGCCGCAGGGCGTAGCCCTCGTCCGCCAGGTAGTAGCTCTGCACGATGAGCGCCGGTGCGTCGCGCAGGTCCTCGGGCAGCTCGCGCACGAGGAACCGGCGCTCGAACTCGAAGTCCCCGTAGCCGCCGTCGGTCATGGCCCCACCGTAGCGGGCGCACGCGACGCGGCGCGGGAAGCAGGCTGGGTCGACGGCGGCGGAGACGACGCGAGCCCGGCCGCCGGAGGCGGGCCGGGCTCGTCGGAGCGGAGCGGGTGCCCTCGATAGGATTCGAACCTACGACCTTCTGCTCCGGAGGCAGACGCTCTATCCACTGAGCTACGAGGGCGAGCACCGACGGTGTCCGCCGACGCGATGCACGAGACTACCAGCACGTCCGGGGTGCGTGGGCCCGACGGCGGCCAGGCGGTCCGGACGCCCCGCGGCCCTCGCGCGAAATGCCGCGACGGAGGGTGCTCGCGCCTCGGTAGAATCGCCCGGTGACCCCCGACGAGCTCTCCGAAGCGCTGAGCGCTGCCCTGGCCGCCGCCGTCGCCGACGGCACCCTCGCCCTGGACCCGACCGCGGTCCCCGAGCGCGTCCACGTGGAGCGACCCCGCCAGCGCGAGCACGGCGACTGGGCCACGAACGTCGCGCTGCAGCTCGCCAAGAAGGCGGGCACGACGCCGCGCGCCCTCGCCGAGGACCTCGCGACGCGGCTCGCCGCGACGCCGGGCGTCAAGGCCGTGGACGTCGCCGGCCCGGGCTTCCTCAACATCACGCTCGACGCTGCCGCGGCGGGCGAGCTCGCGCGCACGATCGTCGACGCGGGCCCGGCCTACGGGCGCAACGACTCGAGGGCGGGCACGAAGGTCAACCTCGAGTTCGTCTCCGCCAACCCGACCGGCCCGATCCACATCGGCGGCGTCCGCTGGGCCGCCGTCGGCGACTCGCTCGCGCGCGTGCTCGAGGCGAGCGGCGCGGACGTGACGCGCGAGTACTACTTCAACGACCACGGCGCGCAGATCGACCGGTTCGCCCGCTCGCTGCTCGCCCGCGCCCGCGGTCTGGAGGCGCCCGAGGACGGGTACGGCGGCGAGTACATCACCGAGATCGCGGACGCGGTGATCGCCGACGCGCTCGCCGCCGGCGCCCCCGACCCGCGCACGCTCCCGGACGCCGAGGCGCAGGAGGTCTTCCGGTCGCGCGGCGTCGAGCGCATGTTCGGCGAGATCAAGGCGTCGCTGCACGACTTCGGCGTCGACTTCGACGTGTACTTCCACGAGGACTCGCTGCACGAGTCGGGCGCCGTGGAGCGGGCCGTCGAGCGCCTGCGCGAGTCGGGCCACATGTTCGAGCAGGACGGCGCGACGTGGCTGCGCACGACCGACTTCGGCGACGACAAGGACCGCGTCGTCATCAAGTCGGACGGCGACGCCGCGTACATCGCGGGCGACATCGCGTACTACCTCGACAAGCGCGAGCGCGGCTTCGACGAGGTCATCATCATGCTCGGCGCGGACCACCACGGGTACGTGGGCCGCATGATGGCGGTCTGCGCCGCGTTCGGCGACACCCCGGGGAAGAACCTGCAGCTCCTCATCGGGCAGATGGTCAACCTCGTCAAGGACGGCGTGCCTGTGCGCATGTCCAAGCGCGCCGGGACCGTCGTGACCCTGGAAGACCTCGTGGACGCCGTCGGGGTCGACGCCGCGCGCTACTCGCTCGCGCGCTCGTCCGCGGACCAGAACATCGACCTCGACCTCGACCTGCTCGCGCGGGCGACGAACGAGAACCCCGTCTACTACGTGCAGTACGCGCACTCGCGCACCGCGGCGGTGGACCGCAACGCGGCCGACCGCGGCGTCGCGCGCGCCGACGGCTTCGAGCCCGCGCTGCTCGACCACCCGAGCGAGGCCGCGCTCGTCGGGCGCCTCACCGAGTTTCCGCGCATCGTGGCCCAGGCCGCGGAGCTGCGCGAGCCGCACCGGGTCGCGCGCTACCTCGAGGCGCTCGCGGGCGACTACCACACGTGGTACCAGCAGAAGTCGCAGCGCGTCCTGCCCTACCCCGACGAGGAGGTCACGGACACGCACCGCACGCGCCTGTGGCTCAACGACGCGGTGCGCCAGGTGCTCGCCAACGGCCTCGGCCTGCTCGGCGTCTCCGCGCCGGAGCGCATGTGAGCACGGGCCTGCCGGGGTACCCCGGCGAGCCGTGGTCGCGGGGCGTGCGCCGTCGGGAGGACGGGGTCGTCGAGGTCGCGGGCGTCGACGTCCACGACCTCGCGGCCGAGCACGGCACGCCTGCCTACGTGCTCGACGAGGCGGACTTCCGTGCCCGGGCCCGCGCGTACCGCACGGCGTTCGAGGCGGCGTTCCGCGCCGTCGGGTCGGACGTCGACGTGTACTACGCGGGCAAGGCGCTGCTCACGGTCGCCGTCGCGCGCTGGGCGCGCGAGGAGGGACTGCGCGTCGACACCGCGAGCGGGGGAGAGCTCGCCGTCGCGCTGCGCGCGGGCGTCCCCGGCCAGGAGATCGGGCTGCACGGCAACAACAAGTCCGACGCCGAGATCGGGCGCGCGCTCGACGAGGGCGTGGGCCGGATCATCGTCGACTCGCTCGTCGAGGTCGAGCGCGTCGCGCGCCTCGCGGGGGAGCGCGGCGTCGTCGCGCCCGTCATGGTGCGCGTGACGACGGGGGTCCACGCTGGTGGGCACGAGTACATCTCGACGGCGCACGAGGACCAAAAGTTCGGCCTGTCGATCGCCGCGCCGCGCGCGGCGGACGGCACCCGGACCGGCGACTCCCCGGCCATGACCGCGCTGCTCGACGTCGTCGCGCGCCCCGAGCTGCACCTGCTGGGGATCCACTCGCACATCGGGTCGCAGATCCTCGACCCGTCGGGGTTCGAGGTCGCGGCGCGCGCGGTGCTGGAGCTGCGCGCCGAGCTCGCCGCACGCACGGGCGTGCTCGTCGACGAGGTCGACATCGGCGGGGGCTACGGCATCGCCTACCTCCCCGGCGAGGTCGCGCTCGACCCCGAGCGCGTGGCGAAGGACGTCGCGGCCGCCGTCGACGCGGCGGCCGCGGAGCTCGGTACGCCGCTGCCGCGGTTCTCGATCGAGCCCGGTCGCGCGATCGTCGGGCCGGCCGGCCTCACGCTGTACACCGTGGGCACGGTCAAGCCCGTGACGCTCGACGACGGCCGGGTGCGCACGTACGTGTCGGTCGACGGCGGCATGAGCGACAACATCCGCCCGGCGCTCTACGAGGCGCAGTACCACGCGGAGGTCGTCGGCCGGGCGTCGGACGCGGAGCCGGTGCTCGCACGCGTGGTCGGCAAGCACTGCGAGAGCGGCGACATCGTCGTCCACGAGGTGCGGCTCCCCGGCGACGTGCGCGCGGGGGACCTCCTGGCGGTCCCGGCGACCGGTGCCTACGGCCGCTCGATGGCGTCGAACTACAACCTGCTCGCCCGACCGCCCGTGGTCGCGGTGCGCGACGGCGCGAGCCGGGTGCTCGTGCGCCGCGAGACGGTCGACGACCTGCTCGCGCTCGACGAGGGCTGACGGCGGACGCCGGCCCCGTGCCGGCATCCGACCCGTGGGCACGCCCGGGGTGGTCGCACGGGGCGCCGTATCCTGTGCCTGCGGCTCCCGAGCCACCCGGGCACGACCCGGTCCGCGTGCACGGCGCCGCACCCGTCCTGACCACCCGAGGAAGGTCCGTCGTGCCCCCTGCCGCCGAGTCCCACCCGCCCCTGCGCGTCGCCCTGCTGGGCTGCGGCGTCGTCGGCACCCAGGTCGCGCGGCTGCTGACGGAGCAGTCCGACGACCTCGCCTCGCGCGTGGGCGCGCGCCTCGAGCTCGTCGGGATCGCGGTGCGGGACGCGGCCGCGCCGCGCGCCGCGTCGGTCGACCGCTCGCTCCTGACCGAGGACGCGGAGGGCCTCGTCGCGCGCGCGGACATCGTCGTGGAGGTCATGGGCGGCACCGAGCCCGCGCGGTCGCTGCTGCTGCGCGCGATCGACGCGGGCGCCGCCGTCGTCACGGCGAACAAGGCCCTGCTCGCCGAGGACGGGCCGACGCTCTACAAGGCCGCGGACGCGGCCGGGGTCGACATCTACTTCGAGGCCGCCGTCGCGGGCGCGATCCCCATCGTGCGCCCGGTGCGCGAGTCGCTCGCGGGCGACCGCGTGCGCCGCGTGCTCGGCATCGTCAACGGGACGACCAACTACGTCCTCGACCAGATGGCCACCACGGGCAGGGACCTCGAGGAGGCCGTCAAGGAGGCGCAGGACCTCGGCTACGCGGAGGCCGACCCGACGGCCGACGTCGAGGGCTACGACGCCGCGGCCAAGGCCGCGATCCTCGCGAGCCTCGCGTTCCACACCCGCGTCTCGCTGGACGACGTCGCGCGCGAGGGCATCATGTCCGTCACCGCCGACGACGTCGCGTGGGCGGCGCAGACCGGCCACGTCATCAAGCTCCTCGCCATCGCGGAGCGGCGCGAGGGCACCGCGGCGGGCGCGCCGGCCGGCGTCTCGGTGCGCGTGCACCCGGCGCTCGTGCCCACGTCGCACCCCCTCGCGAACGTCCGCGGGTCGTTCAACGCGGTGTTCGTCGAGGCGGAGTCCGCGGGCGAGCTGATGTTCTACGGCCGCGGTGCCGGCGGGGCGCCGACGGCGTCCGCCGTCCTGGGCGACGTCGTCTCGGCCGCGCGCCACCGCGTGCTCGGGGGCAAGGGCCCGCAGGAGTCCACCTACGCCGAGCTCGCGATCCTCCCGGCGAGCGCGGCCGTGACCCGCTACCAGGTGCGTCTCGACGTCGACGACCGCCCGGGCGTGCTCGCGCAGGTCGCGCACGCGCTCGCCGAGCACGGCGTCTCCATCGAGGCCGTCCGCCAGCCCGCGGCGCCGGGCGGGGCGGACGTCGCGGAGCCCGGGGTCGCGGAGCTCCTCATCACCACGCACGCGGCGCCGGAGTCGGCGCTGTCCGCGACCGTCGCCGCGGTCGCCGAGCTCGAGCCCGTCCGCACGATCACGTCCGTCCTGAGAGTCGAGGGAGCCTGATGGCCCACCAGGTGGTACACCAGTGGCAGGGAATCATCGCCGAGTATCGTGAGCGTCTGCCCGCGCACGTCGCCGAGCGGATCGTCACGCTCGGCGAGGGCGGCACGCCGCTCGTCGAGTCCCCGGCGCTCTCGGAGCGCACCGGTGCCCAGGTCTTCGTCAAGGTCGAGGGCATGAACCCCACGGGGTCGTTCAAGGACCGCGGCATGACGACGGCGATCTCTGCGGCCGCGGGCCGCGGTGCGCAGGCGGTCGTGTGCGCGTCCACGGGAAACACGTCGGCGTCGGCCGCCGCGTACGCGGTGCGTGCCGGGATGACGTGCGCCGTGCTCGTCCCGGACGGCAAGATCGCGATGGGCAAGCTCAGCCAGGCGATCGCGCACGGCGCGCGCCTGCTCCAGGTCGACGGCAACTTCGACGACTGCCTCGTCGCCGCGCGCAAGCTCGCCGACGCCTACCCGGTCGAGCTCGTCAACTCGGTGAACCCCGACCGGATCGAGGGTCAGAAGACCGGCGCGTTCGAGATCGTCGACGCGCTGGGCGACGCGCCCGACATCCACGCACTGCCCGTCGGCAACGCGGGGAACATCACCGCGTACTGGAAGGGCTTCCGGGAGTATGCAGGCCAGGGCGCCCCCGGCCACGCGGGCGAGGGTCTGCCGGCCGTGTCCACGCACGTCCCGCAGATGTGGGGCTTCCAGGCGGCGGGCGCCGCGCCGATCGTCGCGGGCCACCCGATCACCGAGCCGGAGACGATCGCGACCGCGATCCGCATCGGCAACCCCGCCTCGTGGGAGCTCGCCGAGGCGGCGCGCGACGAGTCGAGCGGCGTCATCGAGGCGGTCACGGACGAGCAGATCCTCGCCGCCCACCGGGTCCTGTCGAGCGAGGTCGGCGTGTTCGTCGAGCCCGCGTCGGCCGCCGGCGTCGCCGGGATCCTCGCGCGCGCCGAGCGCGGGCTCGTCCCCGCGGGCGCGCGCATCGTCGTCACGGTCACGGGCCACGGGCTCAAGGACCCGCAGTGGGCGCTGCGCACGCTCGACGGGAGCGAGGTCACCCCGACGCGCGTGAGCGCCGACGTCGTGTCCATCGCCGACGCCCTCGGGCTCGACTGATGCAGCTCGGCGCGGACCACGTGCGGGTGCGCGTCCCGGCGACGAGCGCCAACCTCGGCCCCGGATTCGACGCGCTGGGCCTGGCGCTCGCCCTCCACGACGTGCTCGAGGTGCGCGCGCTCGCGAGCGACGACGTGGTCGTCGACGTCGAGGGAGAGGGCGCGGGAGAGGTGCCCGGCGACGCGTCCCACCTCGTGGTGCGCGCCCTGCGGGCCGCGCTCGACGTCGCGGGCGCGCCGCAGACCGGCCTGCACCTGACCTGCGTGAACCGCGTCCCGCACGGGCGCGGCCTCGGCTCGTCGGCGGCCGCCGTCGTCGCGGGCATCGTGGCGGCGCGGGCGCTCGTCGCCGACCCGTCGGTCCTCGACGACGATGTGGCTCTCGGCCTCGCGACCGCCATCGAGGGGCACCCGGACAACGCGGCGCCCGCGCTCCTGGGGGGCGCCACCGTCGCGTGGGACGCGGGCTCCGGGGCGGGCGCCCGCGCGGTGCGGCTCGACGTGCACGCCGACGTGCGGGCGACCGTGCTCGTGCCCTCGGCCCGGCTCGCGACCAGCCGGGCGCGGGGCGTGCTCCCGGCCCACGTGCCGCACGCCGACGCCGCCTTCAACGCCGGGCGCGCCGCCCTCCTCGTCGAGGCGCTCACCCGGCGGCCCGACCTGCTGCTCGACGCGACGGACGACCGCCTGCACCAGGCGTACCGGGCCGACGTCATGCCGTCGTCGTTCGAGCTCGTCCAGGCGCTGCGGGCCCACGGCCTCGCCGCGACCGTCTCGGGAGCCGGCCCGACCGTGCTCGTGCTCTCGGCGGCGGACGGCCTGGAGGAGGTCGCGCGCGTCGCGGACTCCCTCGTCGGGGGGGCCGCCGACTGGGCGGTGCACCGCCTCGACGTCGACACGCGGGGCGTCGTGGCCGAACGGCTCTGACCTCGGTCCTGCCGGTGCTAGGATGATTCCCAGCCTTCGGTCACGCTCTCGCACCAGCACGTCCGCTCGCAGAGCGCGCTCTCATCCACCGGGTGTGCTGCGACCGAGCAGTCCGAGAGAAGGCAATCCAGCCCCGCGTCAGATGACGTCGTCGTACCACTGACGCGTGGCGACACCTACGCACCGGCCGTCACGGCCGGGCGTCGACCACCCGCGGCCCGCCCTCTGAGCGGCGGGCGCAAACGAGGGGGAAGGGTCCTTCGTGACAGACACCATCGACACCGCCACGAGCAGCGCGACCGGTTCGGCCGCTGCCGGCGGGACCGCCCGGACCGGCGCGCTCTCCACGCTGCGCCTCCCGGAGCTGCAGGCGCTCGCCTCGCAGCTCGGGGTCAAGGGCACGTCCAAGATGCGCAAGGGCGATCTTGTGGACGTCATCCGCGCCCGCACCGGCGAGCAGAGCGCCTCCGAGCGCCCCGCCGCGCCGCGGCGCGACACGGACGGGGCGAACGCCTCGGGCCGTGAGACGAGCGAGGCGCCCGCCGCCTCGGGGCGCGGCCGCAGCCGTCGTGCCGAGCGTCCCGCCGCGAGCCCCGCGGCCACCACCGACAGCGCCGCGCCGGCGCGCCAGGACGCGCCGTCGGCCGCGAGCCGCGAGGAGCGGACCGCCGCTCCCGTGCTCGACCTGCCCGTGCGCGCCGACGAGCAGCGCTCGGAACAGCGTGGCGAGCGTCGCGACGGCCGTCGCGACTCCCGCTCGGAGGCCGCCGCCGCGGTCGCCGAGGCGCTCGGCGAGCAGGGCGTGCGCACGCGCGACGCCTCGAACGAGTCCGCCGACGAGCGCGCCGCACGCGCCGCCGCGGCGGTCGGCCTCGTCACGGGCGAGCGGGGCTCGCGCCGCGCGGGCCGCGGTGCCGGCGCCCCCCGGACCGGCGAGGGCGACGGCGACGCGACGCGCGCCGACCGTCAGCGCGACCAGCAGGGCGGCGACCGCCAGCGCGACCAGCAGGGCAGCACCCCGCAGCGCGAGCAGCAGAGCGGTGGCCAGCAGGGTCGCGGCGAGCGTCAGGGCGACCGGCGGGACGACCGCCAGCTCCTGGACGACGAGCGCGGCGGCCGTCGCCGCCGGGGCCGCGACCGCGGCCGCGAGCGCGACCGCAAGCGTGGCCGCAACCGCCAGGGACCGGACCTCGCGGGCCTCGACGACATCGAGGTCAACGAGGACGACGTCCTGCTTCCCGTCGCCGGCATCCTCGACATCCTCGACAACTACGCGTTCGTGCGCACGAGCGGGTACCTGCCGGGCCAGAACGACGTGTACGTCTCGCTCGGCCAGGTGAAGAAGGCCGGGCTGCGCCGCGGTGACGCCGTCACCGGCGCGGTGCGCCAGCCGCGCGAGGGCGAGAACCAGGGCAGCACGGCACGCCAGAAGTTCAACGCGCTGGTCCGCCTGGACACGGTCAACGGCATGTCGCCCGAGGAGGCGCGCCAGCGTCCCGAGTTCACCAAGCTCACGCCGCTGTACCCGCAGGAGCGCCTGCGCCTCGAGAACTCCGAGGCCACGCGCCTGACGCCGCGCGTCATCGACATCGTCGCGCCGATCGGCAAGGGCCAGCGCGGCCTCATCGTCGCGCCGCCCAAGGCCGGCAAGACGATCATCATGCAGCAGATCGCGAACGCGATCACGGCCAACAACCCCGAGGTCCACCTCATGGTGGTGCTCGTGGACGAGCGGCCCGAAGAGGTCACGGACATGGAGCGGACGGTGAAGGGCGAGGTCATCGCCTCGACGTTCGACCGTCCCGCGTCCGACCACACGATCGTCGCGGAGCTCGCGATCGAGCGGGCGAAGCGCCTGGTCGAGCTCGGCCAGGACGTCGTGGTGCTCCTCGACTCGCTGACCCGCCTCTCGCGCGCCTACAACCTCGCGGCGCCCGCGTCGGGCCGCATCCTCTCCGGTGGTGTGGACGCGTCCGCGCTCTACCCGCCCAAGCGGTTCTTCGGCGCGGCCCGCAACATCGAGAACGGCGGCTCGCTGACGATCCTCGCCTCGGCGCTCGTGGAGACGGGCTCCAAGATGGACGAGGTCATCTTCGAGGAGTTCAAGGGCACGGGGAACATGGAGCTCCGCCTGTCCCGCAACCTCGCCGACAAGCGCATCTTCCCGGCCGTGGACGTCAACGCGTCCGGCACGCGCCGCGAGGAGATCCTCCTGTCGCCGGACGAGCTGAAGATCGTCTACAAGCTCCGCCGCGTGATGGGTGCGCTCGACCAGCAGCAGGCGATCGAGCTGCTGCTCGGCCAGCTCAAGAAGACCCAGACGAACGTCGAGTTCCTGCTCCACGTCCAGAAGACGACCCCGGGTGGTCTCGCGGACGACGACAACGTCGGCCGCACGATCTGACGCTCGTCCGGCAGGAGCCGACGGCGGGCGGCCCCGGGAAGTTCTCGGGGCGCCCGCGCGTTCTGGCACAATGGTTCGTCGGCCTGCGTCCGTCAGGCCGCCTGTCGCCGGTTCACAGGTGCGGTCGCCGCACCTGACCCGGAGACGTCACCCCAAGGAGAAAACCGTGAAGTCTGGTATCCACCCCGAGTACGTCGTCACCGAGGTGACCTGCACCTGTGGCAACACCTTCGTGACGCGCAGCACCGAGGCGTCGGGCAAGATCAGCTCCGACGTGTGCAGCGCCTGCCACCCGTTCTACACGGGCAAGCAGAAGATCCTCGACACCGGTGGCCGTGTGGCCCGCTTCGAGGCCCGCTACGGCAAGAAGGCCGCCGACAAGTAGCGACACCGCAGCGCCGGTGGTCCGATCCCGACAACCTCTCCAGGGGCAGTCGGCGAGGTCGGACCACCGGCGCTGTTGCTTTGCCCGAGCGATCCTCCCGATCCTCGCGCGGTCGTGACCTCGTGCCGACGACCGCGACCCGCCCGTCACCGAGGAGCCGTCCGTGACCGAGTCGTTCGCCGCCGTCGAGCCGCTGCTGGCCGAGCACGCCGACATCGAGACCCAGCTCGCCGACCCCGCCGTCCACGCCGACGCGGGCCGCGCGCGCACGCTCGGGCGGCGCTACGCCGAGCTGAACCAGGTCGTGGGCGCGTACCGCGCGTGGCGCGAGGCGAGCGACGACGCCGAGGCCGCCGCGGAGCTCGCGGCCCTCGGCGGCGAGGACGGGGAGGCGTTCGCCGCGGAGCTCCCGGGCCTGCGCGCCGCCGAGGAGGAGGCGCGCGAGCGCCTGCGCCGCGTGCTCGTCCCGCGCGACCCGGACGACGGCCGCGACGTCATCCTCGAGATCAAGGCCGGCGAGGGCGGCGAGGAGTCGGCGCTGTTCGCCGGGGACCTGCTGCGCATGTACCTGCGGTACGCGGAGCGCCGGGGCTGGAAGACGGAGGTCCTCGAGTCGACCGACTCCGACCTGGGCGGCTTCAAGGACGTCCAGGTCGCGGTCAAGGCGCGCAGCACGCCGTCCGACCCCGCGGACGGCGTCTGGGCGAACCTCAAGTACGAGGGCGGCGTGCACCGGGTCCAGCGCGTCCCGGTGACCGAGTCGCAGGGCCGGATCCACACGTCGGCGGCCGGGGTGCTCGTCTTTCCCGAGGTCGAGGATGCGGGCGAGGTCGAGATCGACCCGAACGACCTGCGCATCGACGTCTACCGTTCGTCCGGCCCGGGCGGGCAGTCCGTCAACACTACCGACTCCGCCGTGCGCATCACGCACCTGCCGACCGGCATCGTCGTGTCGATGCAGAACGAGAAGTCCCAGCTCCAGAACCGCGAGCAGGCGATGCGCGTGCTGCGCGCGCGCCTGCTCGCCGCGCAGCAGGAGGCCGCGGCCGCCGAGGCCGCCGACCTGCGCCGCTCTCAGGTCCGCACCGTCGACCGTTCCGAGCGCATCCGCACCTACAACTTCCCGGAGAACCGCATCGCGGACCACCGCACCGGGTACAAGGCGTACAACCTCGACCAGGTGCTCGACGGCGACCTCGACCCGGTGGTCCGCTCGGCGGTCGAGGCCGACGAGGCGGCGCGTCTCGCGAGCGCCGGCGATGCCTGAGCCGTTCGGTCCGACCCCGCCGTCGGACGCCCGCACCTCGACCTGGCTGCGCTGGACGACGGCGGTCCTCGACGCCGCCGGGGTGCCCTCGGCGCGCGCGGACGCCGAGCTCCTGCTCGCCCACGCCCTCGCGGTGCCCCGCGCCGAGGTGGCCCGCCGTGCGGTCCTCGGCACGCCCGTGCCGGACGACGTAGCGCCCGACCTCGCGCGGCTCGTCGCCCGGCGCGCGCAGCGCGTGCCGCTCCAGCACCTCGTGGGCACCGCGCCGTTCCGCCACCTCGAGCTCGCCGTCGGGAAGGGCGTCTTCGTCCCGCGGCCCGAGACCGAGCAGGTCGCGCAGGTCGCCGTCGACGAGGCCCGCGCGGTCGTGGCCGGGGCGGGGCGCGCGACCGTCGTCGACCTGTGCACCGGCTCGGGGGCGATCGCGCTCGCCGTCGCGACGGAGGTCGCCGGGACCGACGTGCACGCGGTCGAGCTCGACGCCGCCGCCCACGCCTGGGCCGAGCGGAACGTGACGGCCGTGCACGCGGCGAGCGGCGTCGTCGTGCACCTGGTGCGGGGCGACGCCCGCACGGCGCTCGCCGGGCCGGCCGTCGACGGCGGCCTCGACGGCGCGGTCGACGTCGTCGTGTCCAACCCGCCGTACGTGCCCCCCGGTGCCGTCCCGCGCGACCCCGAGGTGGCCGACCACGACCCGGGCGTCGCGCTCTACGGCCTCGGGCCGGACGGGCTCGAGGTGCCGCGGGGGATCACGGCCGCGGCCGCGCGGCTCCTGCGTCCCGGCGGTCTCTACGTCATGGAGCACGCCGAGGTCCAGGCCGCCGCCGCGCGGGACATGGTCGCGGCGACCGGCGCGTTCGTCGACGTCCGCACCGTCGCCGACCTCACGGGACGCGACCGCATGGTCGTGGCCCGGCGCGCGGGACCCGGGCACGCCGGTGACCCGGAGCCCGCCCGTGGGCGTGGAAGGATGGACCCGTGAGCTCCGTCCACCCCGTGACCGACCCGAACACCTGGGGCGCCGGCATCGACGAGGCGGTCAACGCGATCTCCCGCGGTGGCCTCGTCGTGCTGCCCACCGACACCGTCTACGGCATCGGCGCCGACGCCTTCGACGCCGAGGCCGTCGCCGCGCTCCTCGCGGCCAAGGGCCGGGGCCGGCAGATGCCCCCGCCCGTGCTCGTGCCGGACGCGCGCACGCTCGACGGGCTCGCGACCGACGTCCCCGACGACGCGCGCCGCCTCGTCGAGGCCTTCTGGCCCGGCGGCTTCACGATCATCCTGCAGGCGCAGCCCTCGCTGGCCTGGGACCTGGGGGAGACCCACGGGACCGTCGCGCTGCGCATGCCCGACCATCCGGCGGCGCTCGCGCTGCTGCGCCGCACGGGCCCGCTCGCGGTGTCGTCGGCGAACGCGACCGGGCGTCCCGCGGCCCTCGACCTCGACGACGCGCGCGAGCAGCTCGGCGACGCGGTGGCGGTCTACCTCGACGGGGGGACGGCGCCCGGGGGGGTGGCGTCGACCATCGTCGACGCGACGTCGGGCACGTTGCGCGTCGTGCGCCAGGGCGCGGTCACGCTCGACCGGCTCCGCGAGGTCGCGGACGTCGCGGGCCCCGACGACCCGCCGGCCGACCCGGCCGCCGCCGCTCCCGGCACCGACGCTGCCGGCACCGACGCTCCCACCTCCGACGACGCCCGGGAGCCGGAGGCGAACGGCGGGTGAGGGTCTACCTGCTCGTGATGCTCGTCGCCGCCGTGGTGACGTTCCTCACGACGCCCTTCGCGCGGTGGGTCGCGCTGCGCACCGGCGCGATCACCGCCGTGCGCGACCGCGACGTCCACACGATCCCGACCCCCCGCCTCGGCGGCCTCGCGATGCTGCTGGGCCTCGTGACGGCGGTCGTCTTCGCGTCGCAGATGCCGTTCCTCGAGAGCGTGTTCGTGGGCGAGGTCGCCGGACGGCTCGTGGCCGACCCGCGGATCTGGGGGATCGTCGGCGGGGCGGCGATCGTCTGCCTGCTCGGGATCGCCGACGACATCTGGGACCTCGACTGGATGACGAAGCTCGCGGGGCAGGTGCTCGCGGCGGGGCTGATGGCCACGCAGGGCGTCGTCCTGTACCGGCTGCCCCTCGGGATCGGCGACCAGCAGCTCATCTGGTCCTCGCGCCTCCAGCTCGCCGCGACGATCCTCGTGGTGGTCGTCGCGATGAACGCGGTCAACTTCGTCGACGGCCTGGACGGCCTCGCCGCGGGGCTCGTCGCGATCGGCGGCACGGCGTTCTTCGTCTACTCGTACGTGCTCACGCAGAAGGCGAGCGCCGACGACTACTCGAGCCTCGCGACGCTCGTGATCGCCGCGCTCGTCGGCATCTGCGTCGGCTTCCTGCCGCACAACTTCCATCCCGCGCGCATCTTCATGGGGGACTCGGGCTCGATGGTCCTCGGGCTCGTCATGTCCGCCGCGGCCATCGTCGTGACCGGCAAGATCGAGACCGACGCGCTCTCCGGCGCGCAGCAGATCCCGGCCTTCATCCCGATCCTGCTGCCGCTCGCGGTGATCCTGCTGCCCCTGCTCGACATGGGCATGGCGGTGGTGCGCCGTGTCGCGCGGGGGAAGTCGCCGTTCCACCCGGACCGCATGCACCTGCACCACCGGATGCTCGCGATCGGGCACTCGCACCGGCGCGCCGTCCTCATCCTCTACGTCTGGACGGCCGTGTTCGCCTTCGCCGCCGTCGCGCTCGTGCAGTGGCACTGGCACGGCGTGGCCGTGGGCCTCGCCGTGGCCGTCCTGATCTCCGCGGTGCTCACCCTCGGGCCGCTGCGCACGCGCGGCCGGTTCCTGGACGACGACGCCGCGACCGCCACCGCGCCCGTGCCCGTCGCGGCCGCTCCCGACGACCTCCCGCCCGAGACGGCCGCCGCGCCCGCGCCCGCCGTCCCCACCCCGCCGAAGGAAGCCCTGAGATGACCACGAGCCAGCCCGAGCCGACCCGCCCGGACGACGCGGGGTCGTACGTCGCCCGCCCGTCCGCCGACGGCGCCGCCGAGGGCGCGACGCCGTCCGAGCCCACGCTCGGGCCGCAGGGCCGGGCGGTGCGCGCCGTGTTCCGCACCGCGCTGCGGGACGTGCTCGTGCTCCTGGGCGCGCTCACCGTCCTCGGTGTCGCCGTCGGCGCGCTGGTGGCGGGGCTCCCGGGCGTCTGGGGCGCGCTGCTCGGCGTGGGGGTCGCCCTGTTCTTCTCGGCCACCACCGTCTACGTGATGCTGCGGACCGTCGACGCGAGCCCGACGACCACGGCCGCCGTGGTCATGGGGAGCTGGCTCGCGAAGATGGTCGTGCTCATCGCCGTCCTCGTCGTCCTGCGGGGCATGGACTTCTACGACCGGTGGGTGTTCGCGGGCGTCCTGCTCGTCGGCGTGATCGGGTCCGCCGTCCTCGACTACCGCGCCGTGAGCCGGGGTCGGATCCCCTACGTGGAGCCCTCCGGACGCTGACCTGGTGCGCCGCGCGCGGAGAGCGCGCCCCAGTACCAGGAAGCGGGTCCCGCCCGCATGAGCAAAAAGTCACAAGCAGGCCAGGATCGGCAGGACCACGCCGATCCATGCGCTAGGCTACTGGCGAATCCATGACGGCCAGGTCCGACGGCGTGCCCACAACAATGTGCTGGCTGCTGGGACCACACGACCATTGGGAGTCCACCCTGTCCACGCTTGCGACCCCCGTGCTCCTCGCTGCTTCCGAGGGCGAGAGTGGCTTCCACGCGCCGTCGATCGCCGACTTCTTCCCTCCGGCCATCCTCTTCGAGGACACGATCTTCCAGATCGACCGGATCTGGATCATCCGCATGGTCGCGGCGATCGTCCTGCTGGCGATCTTCGTCACCGGTGCGCGCCGCGCGCGGCTCGTGCCCGGCCGGTTCCAGAACGCCCTCGAGATGCTCATCGACTTCGTGCGCGTGCAGATCGTCGAGGAGATCATGGGGAAGGAGAACGCCAAGCGCTTCGTCCCGATGATCGCGACGATCTTCTTCTCCGTACTCGCGTTCAACATCACGAGCGTCATCCCGGGCCTCAACCTGGCCGGGACCTCGCGCATCGGCCTGCCGATCGTGCTCGCCGTGTGGGTGTTCGTCGCCTACTGGGCGGTCGGCATCAAGAAGCACGGCCTCGGCGGCTACCTCAAGAACAGCCTCTTCCCCCCGGGGGTCCCGGCGCCGATCTACCTGATCGTGACGCCGATCGAGCTCCTGCAGGTCCTCATCATCCGGCCCGCCTCGCTGGCGATCCGACTCGCGGCCAACATGATCGCCGGGCACATCATGCTCGTGCTCTGCTTCGCGGCGACGCAGTATTTCATCTTCGAGGCAGCTCCTGCCATGAAGGCGTTCGGGGCGCTCAGCCTCGCCGGCGGCTTCGCGATCACGCTCTTCGAGATGCTCGTGGCCTTCCTGCAGGCCTACATCTTCGCGCTCCTCGCCGCCGTGTACATCAACATGTCGCTCGAGGAGGAGCACTGACCCCCCGGGTCGTGCACCGACTCCGCTCCACCAGACACACCATCAAGCGCAGCACCAACGCGACGCCCGGTCATCCGGTCGGGCGCCCAACGGAAGGAACGAGCAATCGTGGACGTCACCACTCTCGCTGAGGTCACCGGCAACATCGGCACCGTCGGTTACGGCCTCGCCGCCATCGGCCCGGGCATCGGCCTCGGCATCCTCATCGGCAAGACCATCGAGGGCATGGCCCGCCAGCCCGAGGTCGCCGGGCAGCTCCGCGCGACGATGTTCATCGGTGTCGCGTTCGTCGAGGTGCTCGCGCTGCTGGGTCTCGTCGCCGGCTTCATCATCCAGTGATGACGGCGCTGGCTGACGCCGCGCTCACCGTCGCGGCGGAGACGGGCGAGGAGCACGCGGGCATCGAGCTCTTCCTGCCCGCCGGGTACGACCTGCTCTGGTCGACCGTGATCATGGTCGTCCTCGCGATCGCGTTCTACAAGGCGATCCTGCCCAAGTTCCAGGCGGTCCTCGACGAGCGCACCGCGAAGATCGAGGGCGGTCTCGCCAAGGCCGAGTCCGCTCAGGCCGAGGCCGCGGCGGCGCTGGCGGAGTACCACCAGCAGCTCCAGGAGGCTCGGGCCGAGGCCGCGAAGATCCGCGAGGAGGCGCGTGCCGAGGGCGGCGCCATCGTGGCCGACCTGCGGACCAAGGCGTCCGACGACGCCGCGCGCATCGTCGAGACGGCGCACCGCCAGATCGAGGCCGAGCGCCAGCAGGCCGCGGTCTCGCTGCGCAACGACGTCGGTCTGCTCGCGACGGAGCTCGCCTCGAAGATCGTCGGCGAGTCGCTCGCCGACTCGGCGCGCCAGAGCCGCGTCGTCGACCGCTTCCTCGACGAGCTCGAGGCCGCGGGTCCCGCGGCGGCGAGCGCGGCGGGCACGGCTTCCGAGGAGCGCTGATGCGCGGAACGAGCGGCGAGTCCCTGACGCAGGCGCGGGACCGGTTCGAGCCGGTCCTGCGCTCGGCGGGCGAGGGCGCGCTGGCGCTGGGCGAGCAGCTCTTCGCGGTCACTGCTGCGTTCGACGAGTCGGCGCCGCTGCGGCGCTCGCTCGCGGACCCGTCGCGGTCCGGCGCGGACAAGGCGGCCCTCGTGACCGCCGTCCTCGCGTCGGGCTTCGACGAGCGGGTCGTCGACCTCGTGTCCGGCCTGGTCCGGTCGCGCTGGACCCGTGAGGGCGACCTCGCGGACGCGACCGAGCGGCTCGGTCTGGACGCGGTCCTCGCGTCCGCCGAGGCGCGCGGAGCGCTGGAGAAGGTCGAGGACGAGCTGTTCCGGACCTCGCGCGCGCTCGTCGGGCAGCGCGAGGCCCGCCAGGTGCTCTCCGACGACACGACCGACCCCGAGCGGCGCGCGGCGTTCCTCCACGCGCTGCTCGACGGCAAGGTCGACCGGGTCACCGAGGTGCTCGCGGTCCACGCGACGCGTGCGCTGCGCGGTCGCCGGTTCGTCCCGACGCTGGGCTGGATCGGGGAGATCGCGGCAGAGCGTCGGCAGCGCCTCGTCGCCTCGGTGACGTCGGCGACCGTCCTCACGCAGGCGCAGCTCGACCGGCTCGGTGCGCTCCTCGAGCGGGCCTACGGGCGTGCCGTGCAGCTCAACGTCACGGTGGACAACTCCGTGCTCGGCGGCCTCCGTGTGCAGGTGGGTGCCGACGTCGTCGACTCCACCGTGCTGTCCCGGCTCGCCGACGCGCGCCGACGCCTCGTGAGCTGACGAGCCGACCCTTCCGACCGACGACCGTCCTGCCGGCCACCGGCCGCACAACCGACAAACGTTCGACCGCACCCGAACCACGAGGTGCGGCCACGACAGGAGAAGAGCAATGGCTGAGCTGACGATCCGGCCGGAGGAGATCCGGGCCGCTCTGGACAGCTTCGTGAAGTCCTACGAGCCCGAGGGCGCCGTGTCCGAGGAGGTGGGCCGGGTCACCCTGGCCGCCGACGGCATCGCCCAGGTCGAGGGTCTCCCGGGCGCGATGGCCAACGAGCTGCTGCGCTTCGAGGACGGGACCCTGGGTCTCGCCCTCAACCTCGACGTCCGCGAGATCGGTGTCGTCGTGCTCGGCGAGTTCACCGGCATCGAGGAGGGGCAGGAGGTCCGTCGCACGGGCGAGGTCCTCTCGGTCCCCGTCGGCGACGGCTACCTCGGTCGCGTCGTCGACCCGCTGGGCAACCCGATCGACGGCCTCGGCGAGGTCGCGACCGAGGGCCGCCGCGCCCTCGAGCTCCAGGCGCCCGGCGTCATGGCGCGCAAGTCGGTCCACGAGCCGCTCCAGACGGGCCTCAAGGCGATCGACTCGATGATCCCGATCGGCCGTGGTCAGCGCCAGCTGATCATCGGTGACCGCCAGACGGGCAAGACGGCGATCGCGATCGACACGATCATCAACCAGAAGGCGAACTGGGAGTCGGGCGACCCGACCAAGCAGGTCCGCTGCATCTACGTCGCGATCGGCCAGAAGGGCTCGACCATCGCGTCGGTCCGCGGCGCGCTCGAGGACGCCGGTGCGCTGGAGTACACGACGATCGTCGCGGCGCCGGCCTCCGACCCCGCGGGCTTCAAGTACCTCGCCCCCTACACGGGCTCGGCCATCGGCCAGCACTGGATGTACGGCGGCAAGCACGTCCTCATCATCTTCGACGACCTGTCGAAGCAGGCCGAGGCATACCGTGCCGTGTCGCTGCTGCTGCGCCGCCCGCCGGGCCGCGAGGCGTACCCCGGTGACGTCTTCTACCTGCACTCTCGTCTCCTCGAGCGTTGCGCGAAGCTCTCGGACGAGCTCGGTGCGGGCTCGATGACGGGCCTCCCGGTCATCGAGACGAAGGCGAACGACGTCTCGGCGTACATCCCGACGAACGTCATCTCCATCACGGACGGCCAGATCTTCCTCCAGTCCGACCTGTTCAACGCGGACCAGCGCCCCGCGGTCGACGTCGGCATCTCGGTGTCGCGCGTCGGTGGTGACGCGCAGGTCAAGGCGATGAAGAAGGTCTCGGGCACGCTGAAGCTCGAGCTCGCCCAGTACCGTGCGCTCGAGGCCTTCGCGATGTTCGCGTCCGACCTCGACGCGGCGTCGCGCGGCCAGCTCCAGCGCGGTGCGGTCCTCATGGAGCTGCTCAAGCAGGGCCAGTACTCGCCGTTCCCGGTCGAGGAGCAGGTCGCGTCCATCTGGGCCGGCACCAAGGGCAAGATCGACGACGTCCCGGTCGAGGACGTGCGTCGCTTCGAGTCCGAGCTGCTCGACCACCTGCGCCGCAACACGGACGTCCTCTCGACGATCGCCGAGTCCGGCAAGCTCGAGGACGAGACCGAGTCGCAGCTCGCCGCGGCGGTCGACGCGTTCCGCTCCGGCTTCCTCAAGGGTGACGGCTCGCCGCTCGTCGGCGGCGACACCGAGGACGAGGCCGAGACGGAGATCGAGCAGGAGCAGATCGTCCGGCAGAAGAGGGCCTGAGCATGGCCGGATCCCAGCGCGTCTACAAGCAGCGGATCAAGTCGACGCAGTCGCTCAAGAAGATGTTCCGCGCGCAGGAGCTCATCGCCGCGTCGCGCATCGGCAAGGCGCGCGACCGCACGGCCGCCGCGTCGCCGTACGCCCGGGCGATCACCCGGGCGGTCTCGGCCGTCGCGACGCACACGTCGACGAAGCACCCGCTGACCAGCGAGCGCACGGACACCAACCGCGTGGCGGTGCTCGTCGTCGCCTCCGACCGCGGCATGGCCGGCGCCTACTCGGCGTCGATCATCCGCGAGACGGAGCGCCTCGTCGAGCGGCTCGTGGCCGAGGGCAAGGAGGTCGCGCTCTACGCGGCCGGACGTCGTGCCATCTCGTACTACACGTTCCGCGGGCGCGAGCTCGCCGGCTCGTGGTCGTACGGGTCGGACGCGCCGAACTCCGAGGTCGCGGGGGAGATCGCGGACGCCCTGCTGGGCGCGTTCCTCGCCCCGGCCGCCGAGGGCGGCGTGAGCGAGCTGCACATCGTGTACACGCAGTTCGTCAACATGGTCACGCAGCGCCCGCGCGTGGTGCGGATGCTCCCGCTCGAGGTCGTCGAGGGCGTCGCCCCGGCGGGCAAGCACGACGTGCTCCCGCTGTACGACTTCGAGCCCTCGCCCGAGGCCGTGCTCGACGCGCTGCTCCCGCGCTACGTGCGCAGCCGGATCTTCAGCTGCCTCCTCGAGGCGGCGGCGTCCGAGCTCGCCGCACGTCAGCGTGCGATGCACACGGCGACGGACAACGCGGAGGACCTCATCCGCAACTACACGCGGCTGGCGAACCAGGCGCGTCAGGCGGACATCACCCAGGAGATCAGCGAGATCGTCTCGGGTGCCGACGCCCTGGCGGCGTCATGACGGGCCGCACGGCCCGCGCGGCCAGCACCATCATCGACAACCTGACCGACACCGCCGGGGACCACTCCGGCACTGCGAAGCGAGGCCAGCAATGACCGCCACCACCGTGGAAGCACAGGTCGAGCACTCCAGCGGTCCCGGCGTGGGCCGAGTCGCTCGTGTGATCGGCCCCGTCGTGGACATCGAGTTCCCGGCGGACGCCATCCCCGACATCTACAACGCGCTGACCGTCGAGATCGACCTCTCGTCGCAGGGCGAGGGCGAGAAGTCCTTCACGCTCACGCTCGAGGTCGCCCAGCACCTGGGCGACTCGCTCATCCGCGCGATCGCCCTCAAGCCGACCGACGGCCTCGTCCGCGGCGCCCAGGTGACGGACACGGGCGCGCCGATCAGCGTCCCCGTCGGCGACGTCACCAAGGGCAAGGTCTTCAACGTGACGGGCGACGTGCTCAACGCCGCTCCGGGCGAGACGGTCGAGATCACCGAGCGCTGGCCGATCCACCGCAAGCCCCCGGCGTTCGACCAGCTCGAGTCGAAGACCACGATGTTCGAGACGGGCATCAAGGTCATCGACCTGCTGACCCCCTACGTCCAGGGTGGGAAGATCGGCCTCTTCGGCGGTGCGGGCGTCGGCAAGACGGTCCTCATCCAGGAGATGATCCAGCGCGTCGCCCAGGACCACGGCGGTGTCTCGGTCTTCGCTGGCGTCGGCGAGCGCACGCGTGAGGGCAACGACCTCATCCACGAGATGGAGGACGCGGGCGTCTTCGACAAGACCGCCCTCGTCTTCGGCCAGATGGACGAGCCGCCGGGCACGCGTCTTCGCGTCGCGCTCTCCGCGCTGACGATGGCGGAGTACTTCCGCGACGTGAAGAAGCAGGACGTGCTGCTGTTCATCGACAACATCTTCCGCTTTACGCAGGCGGGCTCCGAGGTGTCGACGCTGCTCGGGCGCATGCCCTCCGCGGTGGGCTACCAGCCGAACCTCGCGGACGAGATGGGTCTGCTCCAGGAGCGCATCACCTCGACGCGTGGTCACTCGATCACGTCGCTCCAGGCGATCTACGTCCCGGCGGACGACTACACCGACCCGGCGCCGGCGACGACGTTCGCGCACCTCGACGCGACGACCGAGCTCTCGCGTGAGATCGCCTCGCGCGGTCTGTACCCGGCGGTGGACCCGCTCGCGTCGACGAGCCGCATCCTCGACCCGCGCTACGTGGGCCAGGAGCACTACGACGTCGCGACGCGCGTGAAGTCGATCCTGCAGCGCAACAAGGAGCTCCAGGACATCATCGCGATCCTCGGTGTGGACGAGCTCTCGGAGGAGGACAAGACGGTCGTCGCGCGTGCGCGCCGCATCCAGCAGTTCCTCTCCCAGAACACCTACATGGCCGAGAAGTTCACCGGCGTCGCGGGCTCGACCGTGCCGCTGAGCGAGACCATCGAGGCGTTCAAGAAGATCGCGGACGGCGAGTTCGACCACATCGCCGAGCAGGCCTTCTACAACATCGGTGGCCTCGAGGACCTCGAGCGCAACTGGGCGCGCATCCAGCAGGAGTACGGCGCCTGATCCGACGCACGCGCGGGGCCGGGCCGGTCGGTCCGGCCCCGCGGGCGTCGCACCCGGACCCGGACCGCGGCACGCGGGCCGGGCGTCGTCCCGGACACCACACCGGGCATGAACCGCCCATGAAGGAGTTCCCGTGGCACAGCTGAACGTCGACCTCGTGGCGGCGGACCGCAAGATCTGGTCGGGCCGCGCACAGCGGGTCACGGCCCCCGCGGCGGACGGTGAGATCGGCATCCTCGCGGACCACTCGCCGCTGCTCTCCGTGCTGCGCGAGGGGTCGGTGCGCATCGTGGCCGAGGGCGAGACCCTCGACGTGCGCGTCTCCGGAGGGTTCCTCTCCGTCGACTCGAACCAGGTCACGATCGTCGCGGACTCGGTCGAGTCCGTACCGGCCCGCTGACCTTCGCACGACCATGACGCCCCTGGCCTGGCTCGCGATCGGACTGCTCGTCCTCGTCCTTCTCGCGATCGGGCTGGGGGCGTGGCGTCTGCGCGCCCTGTCCCACCGCGTCGGCTCGTTCGAGTGCGGCGCGCGGCGCGCGGGTGCGGCCGGTGCGCCCTGGGTCGCGGGCATCGCGCACTACGGCGTCGGCCGCATCGACTGGTGGCGGCTGTGGTCGGTGTCGATCCGCCCCGCCCGGACGTGGTCCCGCTACGACCTCGTCATCGCGGGCCGCGAGCCGTTCGTCGGCGACGGGCCCGACACCTACCTCGTCCGGTGCCGGTACCACGGCCAGGACTTCGAGCTCACGATGTCGCGCGCCGCGTACGAGGGGCTGGCCTCCTGGCTGGAGGCCGCGCCGCCCGGCCGCCGCGACGTCGTCGTCTGAGGCGTCGCCCGTGGGCTGACGCCGCGTCCCGGACCGCCCACCACCGACCCGGAGGACCTGCCTCATGCGTCTCGTCGTCGCCCGCTGCTCCGCCCGCTACACCGGCCGTCTCTCGGCGCACCTGCCGCTCGCGACGCGCGTGCTCATCGTCAAGGCCGACGGGAGCGTGCTGCTGCACTCCGACGGCGGGTCGTACAAGCCGCTCAACTGGATGAGCCCGCCGTGCTCGCTCGCGGTGCGCGAGCCGTCCGAGGAGGCGCGCGAGCGCGGCGTGACCGAGGTCTGGGCCGTGCAGCACGCGAAGAGCGACGACCGCCTCGAGATCGAGCTCCACGAGGTCCAGCACGACAGCTCTCACGAGCTCGGCATCGACCCGGGGCTGGTCAAGGACGGCGTCGAGGCGCACCTGCAGGAGATGCTCGCCGCGCAGATCGAGCTGCTCGGGTCGGGCCACACGCTCGTCCGCCGGGAGTACCCGACCGCGATCGGCCCCGTGGACATCCTCGCGAAGGACGCGAGCGGCGCGACCGTCGCGGTCGAGATCAAGCGCCGGGGCGACATCGACGGCGTCGAGCAGCTCACGCGCTACCTCGAGCTCCTCAACCGCGACCCGCTGCTCGCGCCCGTGCGAGGCGTGTTCGCCGCGCAGGAGATCAAGCCCCAGGCGCGCGTGCTCGCGACGGACCGGGGGATCGGCTGCCTCGTCCTCGACTACGACGCGATGCGCGGCGTCGACGACGTGGACTCCCGCCTCTTCTGACGCGCGGGTCTTCCGGCGCGGGAGCCGCCAACCCGGACGAGCAGGCGGTCGTGGCCCGTCCCACAGCGAGGACGGGCCACGGCCGCCGGGTCGAGGGGTCAGGACCGCGGGCTCGGCCGACCGGTCAGCATGTGAGGGCCGCGAACGGCGCCGCGTGCTCGGTGACCGTCCCGGCGGCGTCCGCCACCCGCACCGTCGCCGAGCCCGCCGGGATCGACGCGGCGCGCGCGGAGAACGACTGGTAGGCGTTGCCGCCCGGTGCCACCTCCGCGACGGTGCGCGACCCGTACGGCGTGACGAGCTCGACGTCCACGGGCTCGCCCGCCCCGACTCCGCCCGTGCCGACGTACGCCGCCCGGACCGCGACGTAGGCCGTGCCGGCGAGGCAGCGCGGGACGGCGGTGACGTCGACCTGGGGCGCGGGTGCCGCGGTGGAGCGGGAGCGCACCTCGAACGACGCGATGCTCACGGTGCCGCGATCGGCCCGGAAGCCGATCGTCGGCAGGAGCCCGGCGAGCACGTCGGGGTCGGACGTGTCGAGCGCGCCGCCGGTCGTCGTGCCGCCGTACCAGGTCCACGCGCCGTCCTCCTCGGCGAACACGTCGACGCGCGCGCCGTTCACCTGGAGCGCGATCCGGTCGCCGGGGCCGTAGCCCCGGATGCCGAAGTACGGCGACGACCCGTCCGCGCCCCCGACGTAGTCGAGTCCGGACGCGACGTTCGTGTGGTTGAACCAGGCGAGCGCGTAGGTGCGGTCCGCGGCCGCGAGGCCGAGGAACAGCGAGTCCTCCTGGGTCCCCGCGCCGGAGAACGCGCCGATCTCGGCGACGACCACGGACGACGACGTCGCGCGGGCCGTGCGGTGCCCGTACAGCCCCCAGTAGCGCGCGTCGCCGGTCGCGGCGAGCACCCCGTCCCCGGCCGCGAGGGCGGGCAGCGCCTCCCCGGAGGGCTGCAGCGTCGTCCACTCCGCGGTCGTGTCGGCGTCGAAGTCGTCGTGCAGCACGACGTCGTCGTACCAGGCGGGGTCGAACGCGAGCCGGGCGGTCGTGGCCGCGCGCGCCTCCTCGGCGGCGCCCGACCCGCCCCAGCGCACGACGGCGCCGATCCGCGCCTCGCTGCCGGGGACGGCGTCGGGCCCGGGCGTGACGTCCCACGAGCGGGTCGCGCGGTCCCATGACCCGAGGTCGACCGGGCCCGCCGCGCCCACGGCGACGGCCGTCCAGCCGGCCGGGAGCTCGGGCGCGACCTCGACGCCCGTCACGGCGTCCGCGCGCGTCGACACGGTCACGTCCACCCGGGAGGCACTCCCGACGGCGGGCTCCGCAGCCTCGACGCGTGCGGAGACCGCCCGTGACACGGGGCTCCACGACTCGAGCTCGGTCACGCCGACGGACTTGCCGGGCGCGGCGTCGAACGTGACGCGGTAGCTCGTCGTCTCGAGCGGCGGGAAGGTGATGCGGTTCAGGCCGTTGCCGACGGGCTGCTCGGGCACGCGCGTCTGGTCGGGGACGACCTGCCAGGACGCGCCGTCCCAGTACTCGAGGCCGTAGCCGGCGGCGGGCTGGACGGCGTCGGCGTCCTGGTAGCCGTGGAAGCGGACGTCGCCGATCGTCGTCGGCTCGGCGAACTCGACGCCGACCCAGTCGCGGGCGTTCGGCGAGGAGTAGTTGGACCAGCGCGTGTTCTGGGGCACCTCGTCGTACCAGACCTTGCCGTCGAGGACCCGCCACGCGTCGTCGTACCGCCACGTGTACGACGCGACGGGGCGCGGGTAGGCGTTCCGGAGCGGGTTCGCCGACGTGTTGACGGCGTGGGGGAGGCGCTGCGGCTCGCCGCCCGGCACCGGCACCTCGACCGGGTCGGCACCCTCGGCGACCGCGTCGGCGTCGGCGTGCAGCACCTGCTCGCCGTCGACGTAGACGCGCAGGCCCGCGCCGGCCCCGTAGCGCGAGCCGTCGCGGTCGAACAGGACCGTGACGTTGCGCCCGTGGTACGGCACGTTCTCCGCGGCGAACCAGTCCCAGTCGGCCGGCACGAGCGGGTCGAGCACGAGCGAGTCGTCGGACTGCGGCTGGAGGCCGAGGAGGTCCTGGAGCACGAGGTCCACGTAGCTGGAGTGCAGGTAGTCCTCGGAGTGGTCGTTCCTGTCGTAGATCCAGCGGTCCTCGTCGGGGTGGTGCGCCTCGGCGACGTACGGCTCGCCGTCGCGGAACTGCGTGCGGACGTAGGTGTCGAACAGGTCGAGGTAGTCCGCGCGCGTGAGGTCGCCCGCGGCGTCGTCGCGCAGCGCGGTCGCGACGCCGTCGAGCGTGAGCGACGTCGAGAACGGCCACGACGGCCCGTCCCACTTGCAGCATCCCTGGTCGGACGAGCGCCAGAAGTCGGGGGAGCGGCGCTCGGTCACCGTCGGGCCGTACGGCGCCGCGAACCCCTGCGGGTCGAGGAGCTGGTCGAAGGCGACCGCCTGCTCCGGCGAGGCGAGGCCGAACTTCCACGGGACGAACCCGACGTCGAGCCGGTCGCGCAGGCGCTCGTGGTCCGGGTTCTCCCAGTCGACGACGTCGTAGAAGAAGTCGCGCTCGTCGTCCCAGAGGTAGGTGTCCGCGGCCTCGCGCAGCGCGGCGGCGCGGTCGCGGTACTCGGTCGCGGTCGCCTCGTCGCCGTTGAGCGTCGCGACCTCGGCGAGCGCGAGCATGTCGCCGTAGAGGTAGGCGTTGATCGACGGCCGGAAGGTGTGGCGGCCCGCGTAGTCGCGGTCGGTCGCGTACGACGCGGGCGAGCTCTCCTTGGCGTCGTACTCGGGCGTCTGCCAGTAGAGCCCGAGGTCGGCGTCGAACTGGTTCCCCCAGTCCTCGACGAAGGTCTCCAGCTCGGGCTGGAGCGCGCGGAGGCGGTCGAGGTTCCCGGTGACCTTCGCGCGCTCGACGATCGCGGTCACGGCCCAGAACGAGTACTGGTGCGCCCAGTCGGCCGCCTCGGGGTTCTGCGCGGGCTCGATCTGGCCGGGGCCGGTGAGCCAGTAGTCCTCGTAGTCGTCGAGGTAGCGCTGGTCGCGCAGCCAGCGGCCCTCGGCGAGCTGGTGGCCCGCCGCGGCGTTGATGGCCTGGTACGGCGCGGCGTAGCCGCAGCAGTCGAGGAACTCCGTGAGCACCCAGCCCGTGCCGGGCTCCGTGTAGCGCAGGTGTTCCTTGAGCACGCGCCAGCGGTAGTAGTAGACGGCCTCGGCGTCCGCGTCGGGGAGGTCCACGACCGGGACGTTGGCCGCGTACCAGTCGGGGTCGGCGTAGCCGTCGAGCTTCTCGCCGACGTCGACGAAGGACGTCCCGGGCCCGACCTCGGGCCGGTCGAGGGGCGTCGTCGGGTCGTCGGTCGCGGCCCCGGGGGAGGCGGCCGGGGCGGCCGCGGGCGCCGGCGGCGTCGCCGCGACCGCCGGGGTCGCGAGGGCCAGGGCCAGGAGGCCGGAGGCGAGCGCCAGGGCGCCCGTCGAGCGTGGTCGTCGCATGCGTGTCCTTCGTCGTCGAAGAGCGGGTCCCGCGTGGTCCAGGGCACGGGGACGTGACTGCGCTGTCGGCCACAGATTCCAACAAGAGCAAACAGAAAACAACAGGCGGCGGGTGCGGACCCTCCTTCGTGCCGGCCGGCTGCTCTCCGTGGTAGTTTTTGAACATGTTCAAAAACGGCGCCGTCGCATGAGCGCGACACCGAAGTCCGAGCGCACGCGCGCGCACCTGCGCGACGTCGCGGTCCGGATGCTGCGCGACGTCGGGTACGAGCGGACGACCATGCGCGCCGTCGCCGCCGAGGCGGGCGTGAGCACCGGGAACGCCTACTACCACTTCCCGTCCAAGGACGCGCTCGTCCAGGAGCTCTACCTCGAGGTGCAGCGCGAGCACGCCGAGCGCGCCGCGCCCGTGCTCGCCGCGGGCGGGTCGCTCACCGACCGGCTGCGCGGCGTCTGGGGAGCGTCGGTCGACGCGTTCGCCCCCTTCCACGCGTTCGGCGGCGAGTTCGTGTCCGTCGCGATCCGCCCGGGTTCGGACGCGAGCCCCTTCTCCGCGGCCTCCGCCGCCTCGCGCGACCTCTCGCGCGACCTGTTCGAGCAGATCGTCGCCGGGACGTCGACGCGCGTCCCCGAGCGGCTGCGCTCGGAGCTCCCCGAGCTGCTGTGGCTGGCCCAGCTCGGCATCACCCTGTTCTGGGTCCACGACACCTCGCCCGGGTTCGCGCGCACGCGCCGCCTCGTCGACGGCGGGGCCTCGCTCGTCGGCAGCCTCGTCCGGCTGTCCCGGCTCCCCGTCGCGCGCGGCGTGGTCGACGACGCGCTGCGCCTCGTGCGCGCGGTCCACCCGGGCGCGCCCTGGGCGTCGCCCCCGGGGGATGCGGAGCGCGAGCGCGCGGGCGAGCCGGAGGCGGGCGCGTGAGCCCCGCCGGCGGGGCCCTCGTCTCGGGCCTGGTGATCCTCGGCATGGTCGTGGTCCTGCCGCTCGGCCTCCGGCTCCTGGGGCCCGACGTCGTCCCCGCGCCGCGCAGCGTGGCGTGGCCCCTCGCGGGGGTCGCCGGGGCGGTGAGCCTCGTGCTGCCGCACGGCACCGCGTCCGTCCTGCTCGCGCTCGTCTTCGCGGCGGCGACCGTCGTGCTCGCCGGTACCGGCGCGCGTCTGGCGGTGCGCACGGCGCGCGACCTGCGCGACGGGCAGGTCGCCGCGGCAGGTCTCGCCTCGCGCGCGGCGACCGCGACCGCGCTGGTCATGCCGGCGGTCGGCGCGAGCGCGCTGGTCGCCGAGCGCGCCGGGTGGGGGCTCCTCGGGTTCTCCGGGACGTATCTCGCGCTCACGGTCCCGCACATGCTCTACGCCGGGTTCGGTGCGGCACTCGTCGCGGGCACGGTCGCGCGCCTCGCGGTCGCCGACCGGCTCGCGGTCGCGGGCGCGTGGGGCGTGCCGGTCGGGACGGCGCTCGTGCTGGTCGGCTACCTCGTCGGCGACGTGGCCGAGCTCGTCGGCTCGGGAGTGCTCACGCTCGCCCTCTGGGCGACCGCGGTCGCGGCGGTCCGCTCGCTCGCGCGGCCCACCGGCCCGCCGCACCCGGCCGACGACGCGCACCCGGCCGGTCCGGGGAGCCTCGTGAGCACGGTGAGCACGGTGAGCACGGTGAGCACGGTGAGCACGGTGAGCACGGCGAGCACGGCGAGCACGGCGGGCGTCCGGGCGCTGCTCGGCACGGGTGCGGTCGTGGTCGGGCTGTCGATGCTGCTCGCGCTCTGGTGGGCCGCGGGCGAGGCGCTCGGGTTCGCGCACCCGAGCCTCGACGTCATGGCGGCGACGCACGGCGTCGCGAACGCGCTCGGGTTCGTGCTCTGCACCCTCCTCGGGCTGCGGGTCCTCGCGGCCCGGCCGCCGCTCTCGCGCGAGGCGGAGGGCACGGGCGAGGCGGAGCACGGCGACGCGGGACAGGACACGGAACGCGGGCCCGGGCGGGCCCCGGAGGGGAGTGCGGCATGACGTTCACGTACCCGGAGGTCGGCGCGACCCGCACCGACACCTGGCCCACGGGGTACCGGCACCTGCACGTGCGCCGTCGGCTCACCGACCGGCCGCGCACGCCCGACGACCTCGCGTGGCTCGGCGAGCAGCTCCTCACCTGGCGCGTGCACGCCGCGGCGCGCGTGCGCCTCGAGACCGAGGCCCCGGTCGCCGAGCCCGGTGCGCGCGTGACGACGCTGCTCGGCCTCGGGCGGCTGCGGCTGCCCGAGCCGTGCGAGGTCGTCTGGGTCGAGCGGTCCGCGCACCGCGTCGCGTTCGGGTACGGCACCCTGCCCGGGCACGCGTTCGTGGGCGAGGAGCGCTTCGCCGTCGAGCGCGACGACGCGGGCGACCTGTGGTGGAGCATCGACGTGTTCAGCCGCCCGGTGCTGTGGTGGGTGCGCCCGCTCGCGTTCGCCGTGCCCACGTTCCAGCGGCTCTTCGCCCTGCACCTCGGCCGCGGTGCGAAGCGGCTCCTCGCCGCGCGCGACCGCTGACGTCTCGCGTCCCGACCCGCGCGCGTCCACGTCCGCACGAGTTTGCACGCCGGGTGTACGAAGTGCGCCAGAATGGGCCCATGACCGACGCCCGCAGCCCTCGTCCCGACCAGCAGACCGGCACCGCACGAGTCCTCGTGGGCCGCGTCGTCACCCCGACGGGGGTGCTCGACGACGGCGTCGTGGCCCTGCAGGACGGGCGCGTCGCGTGGGTCGGGACCCGCGCGCAGGCCGCCGACGCCGGCTACGCCGACCTGCCCGCGGGCGACGGCGCGACGCTGCTCCCGGGCCTCGTCGACGTGCACGACCACGGCGGCGGCGGGTCGAGCTTCCCCGACGCGACGAGCGTCGAGGAGGCGCGCGTCGCCGCGCGCGAGCACCTGCGCCACGGCACGACGAGCCTCGTCGCCTCGCTCGTCACGGCCCCGCGCGACGTCCTGCTCGAGCGCACCGCGAACCTCGCGGACCTCGCCGACGCGGGCGAGATCGTCGGCATCCACCTCGAAGGCCCGTTCCTCTCCGAGGTGCGGTGCGGCGCGCAGAACCCGCACGACATGCTCGAGGGCGACCCGGAGCTCGTGCGCGCGATCGCGGGCGCGGCGCGCGGCTACCTGCGGACCATGACGGTCGCGCCCGAGGTGCCGGGCGTCGTCGGCGCCGGGGGAGTGATCGAGACGCTCGTCGAGGTGGGGGCCCTCCCGTCGATCGGGCACACCGACGCGAGCACCGAGCAGACCGAGGCGGCGATCGCGGCCGGCGTCGCGGCGCTCGCGGCCGCCGGTCGGCCCGGCGCGCGGCTCACCGCGACCCACCTGTTCAACGGCATGCGCCCGCTGCACCACCGCGAGCCCGGCCCCATCGCGGCGTGCCTCGCGGCCGCCGCGCGCGGCGAGCTGGTCGTCGAGCTCGTCGCCGACGGCACGCACCTCGCGCACGGCACGATCCGCAGCGTCGTCGAGCTGGTCGGGTCGCACGTCGGTGCCGACGGCGCCGTCGCCGGGCCGGACGCCGTCGCGCTCGTCACCGACGCCATGGCCGCGGCGGGCATGGCCGACGGCGCCTACGAGCTCGGGCCGATGCGCGTGACCGTCGCGCACGGCGTCGCGCGGCTCACCGAGGGCGGGTCCATCGCGGGCGGCACGTACCACCTGCTCGACGTCGTGCGCGAGACCGTCGAGGCCGGCGTGCCGCTGGTCGACGCCGTCCGCGCGGCGTCGTGGACCCCGGCGGGCGTGCTCGGCCTCGACGACCGCGGCGGCCTCGTCGCGGGCCGCCGCGCCGACGTCGTCGTCACGGACGCCGACCTGCGCGTCCGCGAGGTCCTGCGAGCGGGCGCCCCGGTCGACCTCGAGCCCTGACCCACCCGCACCCGCACCCGCACGCGTCGCCCCGCCGACCGCACCCGCCGAACCCGGGGTCGTCCCTCACCCGGCCTGTTCCATGAGGAGCGACCCCGGGTTCGTCACGTCAGGGGAGCGCGGCGAACCCGGGGTTGGGGGCGACTCGCGGGTCGAACTCACCGGTATGCCCGGGTTCGGCGGTTCGACGGGCTTCGGATCCACCCGACGTCGGTGCAGGTCGGCGCGGGAGTCGTCAACCAGAGAGCGCGTTCTTGCTCCACGGGCTTGACTCTCGTCATTTGTTCATCCAATACTCGTAACAGCGAAGCGCTTCGACGATGCGTTTCGACGAAGCGCTTCGACGGCCGAGGCGACGGACCGGACCACAGGGGAGTGGTGACGATGGCGACGATGCAGGACGTGGCGCGACGCGCGCAGGTCTCGTTGAGCACGGTCTCCTACGCGCTGTCCGGGACTCGTCCCGTCTCCGACGCCACGCGTCGCCGCATCGAGGACGCCATGTCCGAGCTCGGCTACCAGCCCAACGCGATGGCCCGCGGGCTCGCGTCGCGCCGCAGCCACGTGCTCGCGCTCATCTACCCCGCGATGGAGAAGGGGCTGGGCGGCACGGTCGCCGAGTTCGTCTCCTCCGCCGCGGAGACGGCGCGCGAGAACGGGTACCACCTCGTGCTGTGGCCCTTCCGCACGACCCAGGCGCCGGAGGTCCGCGACCTCGTGCGCCAGGGGATGGCGGACGGCGTCCTGCTCATGGAGGTCGCGCTGGACGACGCCCGCGTCGACGTGCTCGACGAGGCCGGGGTGCCGTACACGATGATCGGCCGCACGCGCGACGTCACGGACCGTCCGTCCGTGGACATCGACTTCGAGCGCACGACGGACGACGCGGTCCAGCACCTCGTCGACCTCGGGCACCGGCACGTCGCCCTCGTCAACCACTCGCAGGCGACGGCGGACGACGGCTACGCGCCGACGTTCCGCGCCGAGGAGGGCTTTGAGGCGGCGATGCGTCGCCGCGGGCTCGAGCCGCTCGCGCTGCGCGTCGATGAGTCCCCGCGCGCGGGCCGCGACGCCGTCGCGACGCTCCTGGAGCGCGAGCCCCGTCTGACGGCCTTCGTCACCATGAACGAGATCGCGACGTTCGGCGTCGTCGCCGAGCTGCAGCAGCGCGGCGTCGCGATCCCCGCGGACATGTCGATCCTGTCGATCGTCACGTCGCCCGGCGTCGGGGAGATGAGCAACCCGCCGCTGACCACCATGCACGCGCCCGGGGCCGAGCTCGGCCGCCTGGGTGTGCAGAAGCTGCTGTCCCTCGTGGACGGCTCCCGTCCGAGCACGCCGAACGTGCTCATCCCGTGCGTCCTCGAACCCGGCAGCAGCGTCGCCCCCGCGGCCGGCCGGTCCCCGGACGACGACGACCGCGAGCCCGAGGCTCGCTGACCCGACCGACCGGGCGACGCCCCGGTCACCCTCCGGCTCCAGCGCCGGAACTCGATGAGGAGGACACGCACATGCTGCGATCCCGGAAGATCTCGCTCGTCGCTGCCGTGGTAGCGCTCCCACTCGCCCTCGCGGCGTGCGGGGGCTCCGGCGGCAGCGGCGGGTCCGACGACCAGACCCTGACGATCTGGCACTACGAGAACGAGGACTCCGCCATGGGCCAGGCATGGGCCAAGGCGATCGAGATCTTCGAGGAGGAGAACCCGGACGTCGACGTAGTCGTCGAGAAGCAGACGTTCGAGCAGATCCAGAAGAACGCCAAGATCGTGCTCACCGGCGACGACGTGCCCGACGTCATGGAGTACAACAAGGGCAACGCGACCGCCGGCCAGCTCGCGGCGCAGGGCCTGCTGACGCCGCTCACCGACGCGGCGACCGACCGCGGCTGGGACGAGAAGCTCAGCGGCTCGCTCCAGACGACCGCGACCTACGACGACCAGGGCCTCATGGGCTCGGGCGAGTGGTACGGCGTCCCGAACTACGGCGAGTTCGTGCAGGTCTACTACAACAAGGACATGTTCGCCCAGTACGGGCTCGAGGTGCCGACGACGCTCGACGAGCTCGAGACCGTCATGCAGGCCTTCAAGGACCAGGGCGTGACCCCGCTCGCCGAGGCCGGCGCCGAGTACCCGATGGGCCAGCTCTGGTACGAGCTCGTGCTCGCGAGCTCCGAGCGCGACTTCGTCGACCAGTACCAGCTCTTCGACGGCGACCCCGACTTCCACGGTCCCGAGATGACGCAGGCCACCGAGACGCTCGACTCCTGGATCAAGGACGGCTACGTCGCGTCCGACTCCGCCGCGCTGACCGCCGAGGACATGGGCGTGTCCTTCATCAACGGCACCTACCCGATGATGGTCTCCGGCTCGTGGTGGTTCGGCCGCATCGTCGAGGAGATGGACGCCGACTGGGGCCAGTTCAACTTCCCCGGCAACACGCTCCAGGTCGGCTCGTCCGGCAACCTCTGGGTCGTCCCGGCGAACGCCGACTCGCCCGACCTCGCCGAGGAGTTCATCGACATCACCCTGCGCCCCGAGGTGCAGAACATCCTCGCGGAGAAGGGCGGCCTGCCCGTCGCCGGCGACGCGTCGGTCATCACGGACGAGCGCACGCAGCAGCTCACCGAGAACTTCCAGGCGATCCTCGACGACGACGGCCTCGCGTTCTACCCCGACTGGCCCGTGCCCGGCTACTACGACGTGATCGTCAGCGAGCTCCAGTCGCTCATCAACCAGTCGAAGTCGCCGACCGAGGTGCTCGACGGCCTCGAGTCCGCGTACGTGGACGGCAAGGCGGACCTGCTCGACAGCTGAGCGGACGCACGCCCGCGGCCGGTCGGGTCCGATCCCAGGATCGCCCCGGCCGGCCCGGGCCCCCACCCGAGCACCTCCCGCGAAAGAGACCGTCATGACCACCCGCACCGACACCGTGCCCGAGGCCGCGCCCGGCCCCGAGCGCGAGGCCACCCGCGCGACCGCGGCGCCGCGACGTCGTCGCCGTCCCGCCTGGGTGCCGTACCTGCCCTACCTCCTGCCCGGCGCGGTGGCGTTCGTCGTCGTGATCGGCTACCCGTTCGTGATGAACGTCTACTACAGCCTGTTCAAGTGGCGCGGCGGCATGGCGCCGATGCGCTGGTACGGGCTGGGCAACTACGCCGACCTCCTGCACGACTCGGCGTTCTGGACCTCGTTCCAGAACTCGATCGCGATGATCCTCGCGATGGTCGTCGCGCCGACCCTCATCGGACTCGTCCTCGCGGCCGTGCTGTTCGACTACCTCGGCCGGCGCTTCGGCCCGCGCGTCGCGGCGTTCCTGCGCGCCACGTACTACCTGCCGCAGATCCTCCCGGTCGCCGTCGCCGGCGTGCTGTGGAACTGGATCCTCAACTCCCAGACCGGCGCGCTCAACGTGATCCTGCGCGGGATCGGCATCGAGAACCCGCCCAACTGGCTCGGCGACACGACGACGGCGCTGCCGAGCGTCATGCTCGTGCTCATCTGGGTGCAGATCGGCTACCCGGTCGTCATCTTCATGTCCGCGCTCCAGCGCGTGGACCCCGAGCTGTACGAGGCGGCCGAGCTCGACGGCGCGGGCTGGTGGCGCCGCTTCGGGGCCATCACGATCCCCCAGATCCGCCCGGAGACGTTCGTCGTGACGCTCACGTGCACGGTCGCCGCGCTCAAGGTGTTCGGCCCCATCTACGTGCTCACGCGCGGCGGGCCCGAGAGCTCGACGCTCGTCCCGAGCTACTACTCGTACCTCAACTTCTTCGACAAGTCGAAGGTCGGCTACGGCGCCGCGGTGGCGACCGTGCTGACCCTCGTCATCATCGTCGTCGCCGTCGTGATCCTCGCGCTGCAGAGCCGCGCCGAGCGTCGTGAGCAGGAGGGCCGCTGATGTCCACCGTCACCACCACCCCCGCGGACGCCGTGGCGCCGGGCGCCGACGCGTCCCACCCCCGCCGCGCTCTGCGAGCCACGCGCCAGGACGAGCGCTACCGCCGCGGGATCGGTCGCTGGTTCGTGCTCGCCGCGGCGATCCTCGTCGCGCTGCTCATGCTGTCGCCGTTCGTCATCATGGTGCTCAACGCGTTCAAGTCGCCGGCCGAGTACTCGCAGGACGGCCCGCTGAGCATCCCGAAGGAGCTCTACCTCGAGGGCGTGCAGAACTTCTGGACGCGGACGAACTTCCCGCAGAAGCTCTGGAACTCCGTCTTCATCTCGGCGCTCGTCGCCGTGTTCGGGACGCTCCTGTCGCTGCTCAGCGCGTACGCGATCGGCGTCGGCCGCATCAAGGGTCGTCTGTGGATCGTCACGCTCTTCCTCGTGGCCAACATGCTGCCGCAGGAGGCGCTCATCTACCCCCTGTTCGACATGGCGCAGAAGGTGGGCCTGTCGAACTCGCAGTGGTCGATCATCATCATCTTCACCGTCATCCAGGCGGCGTTCGGCACGTACCTGCTCGCGTCCGTGCTCGGCACGTTCCCGCCCGCGCTGCTGGAGGCAGCGCAGCTCGACGGCGCCGGCCGCTGGCGCATCCTGTGGCAGGTGGTCTACCCGATCGTCAAGCCCACGCTCGGCGTCCTCATGATCTTCTTCTTCATCTGGACGTGGAACGAGTTCTTCATCCCGCTGGTCATGCTGACCACCAACGACACCCAGACGATCCCCATCGCCCTCGCGTCGCTCCAGGGCGACCGGATGATGGACGCCCCGACGACGAACGCGGGCGCGCTCGTCTCGCTGATCCCCGCGCTGATCTTCTTCCTCATCTTCCAGCGCACGCTCACCCGGGGCGTCACGGCGGGCGCCGTGAAGTGACGCTCGCCGTGTGATGCCGAGCCGCCCCAGGGGCGGCCCCGAGACTCCGATACGCACCGACGAAGGAAGCACCACCCATGAAGTTCACCGACGGGTACTGGCAGGTCCGGCCCGGCATGCACCCGCTCTACGCGGTCGAGGTCGACGACGTCCGCGCGGACGAGGCGGCCGGCACGCTCACCGTGTACGCGCCGACGGCGAAGATCCGCGGCCGCGGTGACACGCTCAACCGCCCGATGCTCACGACGACGTACTCCTCGCCCGCGCCCGGCGTCATCCGGGTGCGCGTGGAGCACCACCAGGGCGCCGTGCGCCGGGGCCCGGCGTTCCAGGTGGCCGGCGAGCCCGGGTTCCGGCCCGAGGTCGAGGTGCACGACGACGTCGCCGTCCTGCGGTCCAAGGACCTCGCCGTGCGCGTGCACCGGGGCGACCGCTGGCGCGTCGACTTCGAGGCGGACGGCGAGGTGCTGACCTCCTCGCTGCCGAAGTCTGTCGGGCACGTCACGTCGGACGACGGCGGCACGTGGACCCACGAGCAGCTCGCGCTCGAGCCGGGCGAGCTCGTCTACGGCCTGGGGGAGCGGTTCGGCCCGTTCGTCAAGAACGGCCAGGTCGTGGACATCTGGAACGAGGACGGCGGGACGTCGAGCGAGCAGGCGTACAAGTCCGTGCCGCTCTACCTCACGACCAAGGGCTACGGGGTGTTCGTCGAGCACCCGGAGAAGGTGTCGTTCGAGGTCGCGTCCGAGGTGAACACGCGCGTCCAGTTCTCCGTCGAGGGGCAGGCGCTGGAGTACCTGGTCATCCAGGGGCCGACGCCCAAGGACGTGCTGCGCCGGTACACCGCGCTCACCGGCCGCCCCGCGCGCGTGCCGGCGTGGTCGTTCGGGCTGTGGCTCACGACGTCGTTCACGACGAGCTACGACGAGCAGACGGTGAACGGGTTCATCGACGGCATGGCCGAGCGCGACCTGCCGCTGTCGGTGTTCCACTTCGACTGCTTCTGGATGCGCGAGTACCAGTGGGTCGACTTCGAGTGGGACCCGCGCACGTTCCCCGACCCCGAGGGCATGCTGCGCCGCCTGCACGACCGCGGGCTCAAGGTGTGCGTGTGGATCAACCCGTACGTCGCGCAGCGCTCGCCCCTCTTCGCGGAGGCCGTGGAGCAGGGCTTCCTCGTGAAGCGCGAGGACGGGTCCGTGTGGCAGTGGGACCTGTGGCAGGCGGGCATGGGCCTGGTGGACTTCACCAACCCCGACGCGACCGCGTGGTACGTGGGGAAGCTCGAGGGCCTGCTCGACCAGGGCGTCGACTGCTTCAAGACCGACTTCGGCGAGCGGATCCCCGTCGACGGCATCGCGTGGCACGACGGCTCCGACCCGCGCAAGATGCACAACTACTACGCCCAGCTCTACAACGAGGCGGTCTTCCGGCTGCTCGAGCGCAAGCGCGGCGAGGGCGAGGCGGTCCTGTTCGCGCGGTCCGCGACGGCGGGCGGCCAGCAGTTCCCCGTGCACTGGGGCGGCGACTGCGACTCGACCTACGCGTCGATGGCCGAGTCGCTGCGCGGCGGCCTGTCGATGTCGATGTCGGGGTTCGGCTACTGGAGCCACGACATGGGCGGCTTCGAGGGCACGCCCGACCCGGGCGTGTTCAAGCGCTGGACGGCGTTCGGCCTCCTGTCGTCGCACTCGCGCCTGCACGGCTCGGGCTCGGTCCGGGTCCCGTGGGCGTTCGACGACGAGGCCGTCGACGTGACGCGCAAGTTCACGCACCTCAAGCTCTCGCTCATGCCGTACCTCGGGCGGGTGGCCGAGGAGGCGCACACCGACGGCGTGCCGATGATGCGGCCGCTCGTGCTCGAGCTCCCGCACGACCGCGCCGGGTACACCGCGGACACGCAGTACCTGCTGGGCGACGCGCTCCTCGTCGCGCCGGTGTTCCGCGCGGACGGCCGCGTGGAGTACTACGTGCCGGAGGGCACGTGGACGCGCCTCGTCCAGCCCGACGACGGCCCCGCCCTGAGCGAGACCGTGACCGGCCCGCGCTGGGTCACCGAGACCCACGGGTTCGACTCGCTCCCGGTGCTCGTGCGCCCGGGCACCGTCCTGCCGGTGGGCGCCCGCACCGACCGCCCCGACTACGACTGGGCCGACGGCGTCACGCTGCACGCGTTCGAGCTGCCCGACGGGTACGACGAGCTCGTGGTCGTCCCGTCGGCAGACGGCGCGCAGGGCGCGACGTTCCGCGTGCGCCGGTCGGGCGCGACGCTCACCGTCTCGTCCGACGACGCCGCGGCGGCCTGGTCCGTGCGGGCCGGATCGGCGACGGCCGAGGCGCACGGCGCGACGAGCGTGACGATCGACCTCGGCTGAGGACGTATCCTGGGCGAGCATGTCATGGAAGCGCTCCCATGACATGCTCGCCCCCGTCCTTCCCCGAGCACCTCCCACCGACCACCCCGTCGCGGACCGCGCCGTCCGCCGACCGAGCAGCGAGGACCCTCGTGACCACCGACACCACCGCCCCTGACGCCGTCGAAACGCAGACCGCGCCCGCGCCGTCGGGCCGCCGGACGTTCCCGACCGACTTCCTCTGGGGCTCCGCCACCGCCGCGTACCAGATCGAGGGCGCCGCCGCCGAGGGCGGCCGCACGCCGTCCATCTGGGACACCTACTCTCACACCCCGGGCCGCACGCTCAACGGCGACACGGGCGACGTCGCGGACGACCACTACCACCGGTGGCAGGAGGACGTGCAGCACGTCGCGGACCTCGGCCTCGGCGCGTACCGGTTCTCCATCTCCTGGTCCCGCGTCCAGCCCGGCGGCACCGGCCCGCTCAACCCCGAGGGCGTCGCGTTCTACTCGCGCCTCGTCGACGCGCTGCTCGAGAAGGGCGTCAAGCCCGTCGTCACGCTCTACCACTGGGACCTCCCGCAGGAGCTCGAGGACGCCGGCGGCTGGGCCAACCGCGACACCGCGTACGCGTTCGCCGAGTACGCCCGCCACATGGCGCGCGAGCTCGGCGACCGGATCGACACCTGGACGACGCTCAACGAGCCCTGGTGCTCCGCCTACCTCGGCTACGGCTCCGGCGTGCACGCGCCCGGCCGCACCGAGCCCGCCGCGGCGCTCGCGGCCGTGCACCACCTCAACCTCGCGCACGGCCTCGCCGTCCAGGCGATCCGCGACGAGCTCGGCGAGGACGCGAAGACGTCCGTCACGCTCAACCTGCACGTCATCCGGCCCGACGACCCGTCGTCGGCCGCGGACCTCGACGCGGTGCGCAAGATCGACGCGCTCGCCAACCGCGCGTTCCTCGCGCCCATGCTCGACGGCGAGTACCCGGCCGACCTGCTCGCCGACACCGCGCACGTGAGCGACTGGTCGTTCGTGCAGGAGGGCGACCTCGAGACGGTGCGCCAGCCGCTGTCGATCCTCGGCGTCAACTACTACTCGACCGTGCGCGTGCGCCACTTCTCCGGCGACGGCGAGCGGTCCGAGAACGACGGCCACGGCGCGTCGAGCCACAGCCCGTGGATCGGCGTCGACGACGTCGAGTTCGTCCAGCAGCCCGGCCCGTACACCGCCATGGGCTGGAACATCGAGCCCGCCGGCATGACCGAGCTGCTCGTGTCCGTCGCGACGACCTACCCCCACCAGCCGATGATGGTGACCGAGAACGGCGCCGCGTTCGCCGACGAGGTCACGGTCGACGCCGCCGGGACCGCCCGCGTGCACGACGACCGCCGCGTCGCGTACCTGCACGACCACGTCGACGCCGTCGGCGCCGCGATCGACGCGGGCGCCGACGTGCGCGGGTACTTCGCGTGGTCCCTGCTCGACAACTTCGAGTGGGGCTACGGCTACGACCGCCGGTTCGGCATCATCCGCGTCGACTACGACACGCTCGAGCGCACGTGGAAGGACTCCGCGCACTGGTACCGCCGCCTCGCGACGTCGAACACTCTCTCCGCGGTCGACGAGACCGCCTGACGGCGGTCGACGGCACCGCCTGTCGCTGAAGCAGACCGTCGTTCGACGAGGGCCCGCCCGGTCGCACCGGGCGGGCCCTCGCGCGCCCTGGCAGGCCGAGAAAGAGCCCCGGTGTGCCGAGGTGGAGCCCTGGTGCGCGGAGGTGGACCCCTGGTGGCCGAGGGAGCGCGGTGGTCGATGATCGGCGACCGGGTGACCTTTCTCGCATGCCGCGCACTCGCCGCGCGACACGCCGAAGGAACGCGACACGCCGACGAGTTGGACGTTCGTCGTGCCCGGATTGGGGTGTTTCGCCGGCCGTCGGTGCGAGTCCGCACGACGGTGGAGGTGGCCCCGCGGGGCGGCCTCACCGAGCCTCACAGGGTGTGGACCGAGGTCGTCCCCACCCTGTGGACGGCGCCCCGCCGTCCGCGGGAGGACGCCGTTCGTGGTGCCTCCGAGCGGTGGACGACGGGCTGTGGACGAGGCTCTCCGAAGGTGTGTCAGAGGGCGGTGGGAGGATGGGTCCGTGGCTCCTAGCACACGCCGACGGGTGAAGTTCGACCACGACATCTAGTGCGGTGGCGCGGTGTCGACCACTAGGTATAGTGGTTGCACACCCAGGGGGCCGGAGGCCTTCTGGTGAATCACACAGACGTAGTTCCACCGGTGTCCTTCGAGGTCAGAGATGTTTCTCCCTCCCCGAGGACCGATCCCGGACAGAGCGCGAGAGACGAGGAGTCACCCCATGAGCGTCACGGTCTACAGCAAGCCGGCTTGCGTTCAGTGCGACGCGACGTACCGCGCTCTCGACAAGAAGGGCATCGAGTACTCCGTCGTGGACATCAGCCAGGACGCCGAGGCGCTCGAGCTCGTGCGCGGGCTCGGCTACCTGCAGGCGCCCGTGGTCGTCGCCGGGGACGAGCACTGGTCCGGGTTCCGTCCCGACCAGATCAACGCCCTCGCGCAGAAGGTCTCGCCGGTCGTCGCCTGACCGGCCTCCCCAGGGCACCGTGAGGTGCCCCGGAACTCGTACGGAAGCAGGCGGAGCAGGGCAGGACGGAGGTGCGTCCCCGTGGGGTCGCTCGTGTACTTCTCCAGCGTCAGCGAGAACACGCACCGGTTCGTCCAGCGGCTCGACCTGCCGGCCCTCGGCATGGACGTGCAGCGCATCCCGCTGCGTCCCACCGAGGGCTTCCTGCGCGTCGAGGAGCCGTACGTGCTCATGGTCCCGACCTACGGGGGCGGCAACGAGGGCGGTGCCGTCCCGCGCCAGGTCGTGAAGTTCCTCAACGACGTGCACAACCGGTCGTTGATCCGTGGCGTCATCGCTGCGGGCAACACCAACTTCGGCGACGCCTACTGCATCGCCGGCGACATCATCTCCGCGAAGTGCCAGGTGCCCTACCTGTACGCCTTCGAACTCCTGGGAACAGCCGAGGACGCCGTGCGCGTCCGCGACGGATTGGGACGATTTTGGCAACGACAGTCACGGATTCCGGCGTGAGCGTGGCAGGCGGTGGCACGATCACCGAGGTACCCCTGGCGAGCGCGCAGCTCGACTACCACGCGCTCAACGCGATGCTGAACCTCTACGGCCCGAACGGCGAGATCCAGTTCGACAAGGACCGCGAGGCCGCGCGCGCGTACTTCCTCCAGCACGTCAACCAGAACACGGTCTTCTTCCACGACCTGCAGGAAAAGCTCGACTACCTGGTCGAGAACAAGTACTACGACCCGGCCGTGCTGGCGAAGTACGACCGCGCGTTCGTGAAGTCCCTGTTCGAGTTCGCGTACGCCAAGAAGTTCCGCTTCGAGACGTTCCTCGGCGCCTTCAAGTACTACACGTCGTACACGCTCAAGACGTTCGACGGGAAGCGGTACCTGGAGCGCTTCGAGGACCGCGTGTGCATGGTCGCGCTCGGCCTCGCGGACGGGAACGAGCAGGCCGCGCTCGACATCGTCGAGGAGGTCATCTCGGGCCGCTTCCAGCCCGCGACCCCCACGTTCCTCAACGTCGGCAAGGCGCAGCGCGGCGAGCCCGTGTCCTGCTTCCTGCTGCGCATCGAGGACAACATGGAGTCCATCGCGCGCGGCATCAACTCGGCGCTGCAGCTCTCCAAGCGCGGCGGCGGCGTCGCCCTGCTCCTGTCGAACATCCGCGAGCACGGCGCGCCCATCAAGCACATCGAGAACCAGTCGTCCGGCGTCATCCCCGTGATGAAGCTGCTCGAGGACTCGTTCTCCTACGCGAACCAGCTCGGCGCGCGCCAGGGCGCCGGCGCCGTGTACCTGCACGCGCACCACCCGGACATCCTGCGGTTCCTCGACACCAAGCGCGAGAACGCGGACGAGAAGATCCGCATCAAGACGCTGTCGCTCGGCGTCGTGATCCCGGACATCACGTTCGAGCTCGCCAAGAAGAACGAGGACATGTACCTCTTCTCGCCGTACGACGTCGAGCGCGTCTACGGCAAGCCGTTCGCGGACATCTCGGTCACCGAGAAGTACGACGAGATGGTCGACGACTCGCGCATCCGCAAGACGAAGATCAAGGCGCGCGACTTCTTCCAGACGATCGCCGAGCTGCAGTTCGAGTCCGGCTACCCGTACATCATGTTCGAGGACACGGTGAACAAGGCGAACCCGATCAAGGGCCGCATCACCCACTCGAACCTGTGCTCGGAGATCCTCCAGGTCTCGACGCCCTCGACGTTCAACGAGGACCTCTCGTACGACCACGTCGGCCGCGACATCTCCTGCAACCTCGGCTCGCTGAACATCGCCAAGACGATGGACTCGCCGGACTTCGCGAAGACGATCGACACCGCGATCCGCGCGCTCACCGCCGTCTCGGACCAGACGAGCATCGAGTCGGTGCCGTCGGTCAAGCGCGCGAACGAGTCGGGTCACGCGATCGGCCTCGGCCAGATGAACCTCCACGGCTACCTCGCGCGCGAGCGGATCCACTACGGGTCCGAGGAGGGCATCGACTTCACGAACATCTACTTCTACACGGTCGCCTACCACGCGATCGCGGCGTCGAACCGACTCGCGATCGAGCGCGGGCGCGCGTTCGGCGGCTTCGAGGACTCGAAGTACGCGACGGGGGAGTACTTCGACAAGTACACGGACCAGGTGTGGGAGCCGGAGACCGAGCGCGTGCGCCAGCTCTTCGCCGACGCCGGCGTGCACGTGCCGACGCAGGACGACTGGAAGGCCCTCAAGGCCTCGGTCATGGAGCACGGGATCTACAACCAGAACCTCCAGGCCGTCCCGCCGACCGGCTCGATCTCCTACATCAACAACTCGACGTCCTCGATCCACCCGGTGCCGTCGAAGATCGAGATCCGCAAGGAGGGCAAGATCGGGCGCGTCTACTACCCGGCGCCCTACCTGACGAACGACAACCTCGAGTACTACGAGGACGCGTACGAGATCGGCTTCGAGAAGATCATCGACACGTACGCCGCCGCCACGCAGCACGTCGACCAGGGCCTGAGCCTCACGCTGTTCTTCAAGGACACGGTCACGACGCGCGACGTCAACCGCGCGCAGATCTACGCGTGGCGCAAGGGCATCAAGACGCTCTACTACATCCGCCTCCGCCAGATGGCCCTCGAGGGCACCGAGGTGGAGGGCTGCGTCAGCTGCATGCTGTAGTCGCCTGAGGCAACTATCGGTTGTCTCGAAGCCCGGCGCCGTCGGCCACTCTCCCGCGGAGGAGCGGCCGACGGCGCAGGTCCGGTCCCACGAAGTCGTCCCGGTCGCTCCGGGGTCAGCAGGAGAGAAGAAGGCAGATGTCGCCCACGGGGAAGCTCAAGCTCATCGATCGCGTGAGCGCGATCAACTGGAACCGTCTCGAGGACGAGAAGGACCTCGAGGTGTGGGACCGCCTCGTCGGGAACTTCTGGCTGCCGGAGAAGGTGCCGGTGTCGAACGACATCCAGTCGTGGAACACGCTCACCGCCCAGGAGCAGCAGCTCACGATGCGCGTGTTCACGGGCCTCACGCTGCTCGACACGATCCAGGGCACGGTCGGCGCGGTGTCGCTCATCCCCGACGCGATCACGCCGCACGAGGAGGCGGTGTACACCAACATCGCGTTCATGGAGTCGGTGCACGCCAAGAGCTACTCGTCGATCTTCTCGACGCTGTGCTCGACGCGCGAGATCGACGACGCGTTCCGCTGGTCGGAGGAGAACCCGAACCTCCAGCGCAAGGCCGAGATCGTCATGGAGTACTACAAGGGCGACTCGCCGCTCAAGCGCAAGGTCGCGAGCACGCTGCTCGAGTCGTTCCTCTTCTACTCCGGCTTCTACCTGCCGATGTACTGGTCGTCGCGCGCCAAGCTCACGAACACGGCCGACCTCATCCGCCTCATCATCCGCGACGAGGCCGTGCACGGGTACTACATCGGCTACAAGTTCCAGAAGGGCCTCGAGAAGCTCAGCCCCGAGGAGCGCGACGAGCTCAAGGCGTACACGTTCGAGCTGCTCTTCGAGCTCTACGACAACGAGGTGCAGTACACGGAGGACCTCTACGACGGCGTCGGGCTGACCGAGGACGTCAAGAAGTTCCTGCGGTACAACGCGAACAAGGCGCTCATGAACCTCGGCTACGAGGCGCTCTTCCCCAAGGACGAGACCGACGTCAACCCGGCGATCCTCTCGGCCCTGTCGCCGAACGCGGACGAGAACCACGACTTCTTCTCCGGGTCCGGCTCGTCGTACGTCATCGGCAAGGCCGTCAACACCGAGGACGACGACTGGGACTTCTGAGACACGTCTTCAGGACCCCTCGCCACGAGGCGACGACGGGGCCCGGCACCGCAGCAACCTGCGGTGCCGGGCCCTTCGCCGTCTGGACCCCGCACGGACCCCGCCGGACCCCGCACGGAGTCCGCCGGACCCCGCACGGGCCTCGACCTGCCGGGCGGCGGGGTGCGTCGTGGTGTCCCGGCCACGGCCGAGCTCCGCGGGCTCTCGTCGACGGCGCAAGAACGTCCCGTATCGCCCTGCGAGGGCTCCGGGCCTACCGTTCGGACGAGACGGGCGTGGCGACAGAGGGGCGACGATGACCTGGCCGATCGGGTACGTGGTGGTCGTGGTGGTCGTCGGCTGGTGCACCTTCTTCGCGGCCGTCGCCCCTCGTCGACCCCACCTGATGGCGCGGGCGAGCTGGGTCTTCGGCATGGTGGTCAACGAGGTGCCGTTCCTGGCGATGTACCTCCTGGTCGCGTCCACCGCACTGGCGGCCGTCGAGGGTGACCTGGGGACGACGGGTGGCCGGGTCACGGCCGGAGCGGCCGTCGTCGTCGCCGCGGGACTGGTGGTCGTCGCGTGGCGAGGCGTGCGCAGCGACCGGTCGGTGCGGCGGGCCTGGTGGAGGGGCTCGGCCCGGACTGGCGGGGGCGCGTGGACGCGCCGCTACGGCGGCACCGTCCCTGGGCCCGGATCCTGCTGACGCCGTTCGTGCGGACGCGCCGGGACGTGGAGCGGATCCGCAACATCGCCTACGGCGACGCCGGTCGCCGCAACCTCCTCGACCTCTACCGGCGTCGCGACGCGCCCCAGGACGCACCGGTGCTGGTCTACTTCCACGGTGGAGGGTTCACCGGAGGGGAGAAGAGCCGCGAGGCGCTGCCGCTGCTGACCTGGCTCGCGAGCCGGGGCTGGGTGTGCGTGAGCGCGAACTATCGGCTGCGCCCCGAGGTCACGTTCCCCGACCACCAGATCGACGCCAAGAAGGTCCTCGCGTGGGTCCGTGAGCACGGTCGGGAGTACGGGGCCGACCCGACGAGGATGTTCGTGGCGGGCAGCTCCGCGGGTGCGAACCTCGCCGGTCTGTGCGCACTCACCCCGGGCGACCCGCGGTTCCAGCCGGGCTTCGAGGAGGCCGACACCACGGTCTCCGGGGCGATCCTGCTGTACGGCTACTACGGGCACTACTTCGGCGCGGAGCCGGCCGGGCCACCGCCCGTCCTCCAGCCCCAGGGGTACGTCCGCGGGGAGGCGCCGCCGTTCTTCGTCGCCCACGGCAGCAAGGACGGCTGGGGGACCGTGGAGGGTGCGCGACACCTCGTGGCGCGGCTGCGACGCGCCGGCACGAACACCGTGGTCTACGCCGAGCTGCCCGGGGGTCAGCACTCGTTCGACGTCTTCCACTCGCCCCGCTTCGAGGCGGTCGTCGACGGGGTGGACGCCTTCACCGCCTGGGTCCTCGCCGAGGCCGGGCGACCCGCGGGCCCGCCGCGGGAGGGTGTCAGTCAGCGGGCCGGGGCTGCGCGCCCTCGACGGGCGGGTCGGCCGACCACGGGAACGTGATCCACAGGTCGGTGTCCTTCCAGGAGTAGTCCGGCTGGATGATCGTGCGCGGCTTGGTATACAGCACCGCGGACCGCGCCTCGGCCCCGTGGGTGCTCAGCATGTCCATGACGAGGGCGAGCGTGCGGCCGGAGTCCGCGACGTCGTCGACCACGAGCACGTGCGCTCCCGGCAGGTCGGACGTGTCCATGAGCGGGGGGAGCACGCGCGGGTCGGTGAGGGTCTGGCCGATGTCGGTGTAGAACTCGACGTTGAGCGTCCCGACGCCCTTGGTCCCGAGCGCGTACGCGACCGCGCCGCCCGGCAGGAGCCCGCCGCGCGCGACGGCGACGACGACCTCGGGCCGGAACCCGCTCGCCACGACCTGCTCGGCGAGCTCGCGTGCGGCGACGCCGAACGTCTCCCACGTGAGCACCTCGCGCTCGGGCGGGTCGGCGGGGCTCGGCGCCGACGCGTCGTCGGGTACGGCGGGGACCGGGGTCGTGGAGGCGTCCGTCATGGATCGAGAGTACGTCGTGCGACACGCGGGCCCCGCCCGGCTCGGGTCCCGACGAGCCGGGACCCCCGTCCCGGACCCGGACCGGTCCCGGACGCGACGAGGGCCGCACCCCGTGGCGGGGTGCGGCCCTCGTCGGGTCAGGCGAAGGTCACTGCGCGTCGAGGATGTCCACGACGAAGACGAGCGGGGAGTCCGCGGGGATCGTGCCGCTGCCCTGCGCGCCGTAGCCCAGCTCCGACGGGATGACGAGCAGCACCTGGCTGCCCACGGTCTGCCCGGCGAGGCCCTGCGTCCAGCCCGGGATCACCTGCTGGAGCGAGAAGCTCGTGGGGGCGCCGCGGTCCCACGACGAGTCGAAGACGGTGCCGTCGAGCAGCATGCCCGTGTAGTGGGCGGTGACGGTCTGGTCCTCGGTCACGACCGGGCCGCTGCCCTTGATGAGCGTCTGCGCGACGAGCTCGGTCGGGGCCTCGTAGCCCTCGGGGATCTCGATGGTCGGCTTGCCGGTGTCGTCGAGCGTCACGGTCGGCAGGCCCTCGGCGGGCGTGACCGCCTCGCCCTCGGCACGCGACGGGATGGTCTTCACGCCGGTGACCTCACCGATGGTGAGGTAGGTGATCGGCTCGCCGGTCGTCTGGTCCGTCGTCGGGTTGGCGAACAGGAAGCGGGTGCCGACCTTCTTGCCGACGACGACGTCGAGGAGCTGCGGGAAGATCGAGTCGTCGATGAGGAGCTGCTCGGGGGAGCCCGTCTCCCACGTCGACCCCATCCTGGCGCCGTCCGTACCGGAGAACGCGGCCGTGTGCATGGTGATCTGCTGGCCCTTGGCGATCTCGTCGCCCTCGCCGTCGTCCAGCGAGATGGCGGCCGCGGCGGAGACCTCGAACGGCTGGTCGAACTCCACGGTGGGCTCGGCGCCCGGGTCGCCGGTGACCGTCACGGCCTCGAGCGCCGCGACGTCCTCGGGCGACGACGTCGCGGCATCGCTGGCGCCGTCGGTCGCGGACGGGCTCGACGACGTCTCGTCGCCGGAGCCGCCGCCCTCCGAGGCGCAGCCGGAGAGGACGAGGGCGGCGCCCAGGGTGAGCGCGGCGACGCCGCGCAGGGTGCGGTGCTTCACGAGAGGGGGTCCTTCGGTCGGTGGGACGACGCGGGGCCGTCGGGTCTGGGCCGCACCCGCACGACGGCGGTCGTCGGCGTCCCGGGTCGGGGTCGCCTCGCGTCCGCGTGCCGGGTGCAGCACCGGCGCGGACACTCTAGCGGTCCTGCCTGGACTCCCGCTGGGAGCCGCCCCGGCCGTGTGCCCGGGGGAGAATGGGTGCATGCCGTCCCGTCGACCGTCCCGCAAGCGACCGTGGGGAGCGGAGCCCGCGCCCCTCGACCTGGACCGTGCCCTCGGCGGCGCGCGCCGCGAGTCCGGGGCCGACGGCGAGTGGCAGGTCCGCACGGTGCGCGGCGGGTCCAAGACGTACCTGTGCCCGGGGTGCAACCAGGAGATCCCGCCCGGGACGGGGCACGTCGTGGCCTGGCAGGAGGACTCGTTCTTCGGTGCCGAGACGGCGCTCGACCACCGCCGGCACTGGCACACGTCGTGCTGGCAGGCGCGCGGGCGTCGTCGGCCCCGGTAGAGGTCCGCGGCTGACGAACTAGGCTCGACCACGATGAGCACCGCACCCGAGCCCGCCGGGGCCGACGTCCCGGCCGGTCCTACCCCCATCCGGTCCCTGACGGTCCTGCCCGCGCGGCGCGAGGACGTCGAGCTGCACACCGCGGACGGGCTGACGCTCGTCGGCGAGCTCGCGCTCCCGGCCGACCGCGACCCGGTCGCGACCCTGGTCACGCTCCACCCGCTGCCGACGCACGGCGGCTACATGGACTCGCACGTGTACCGGAAGGCGGCGTGGCGCCTGCCCGCGCTCGCCGACCTCGCGGTGCTGCGGTTCAACACGCGCGGGACGTCGTCGCCGCGCGGCACGAGCGAGGGCGCGTTCGACGGCGGCGAGGCGGAGCGCTTCGACGTCGCCGCCGCGATCGAGCTCGCCGAGTTCCGCGACCTGCCGCACCGCTGGCTCGTCGGGTGGTCGTTCGGGACCGAGCTCGCGCTCAAGCACGGCACCGACCCGGCGGTGGAGGGCGCGATCCTGCTGTCGCCGCCGCTGCACCGCGCGACCGACGAGGACCTCGACCGGTGGGACGCGTTCGGCAAGCCCCTCGTCGTGCTCGTCCCCGAGCTCGACGACTACCTGCGCCCCGACGAGGCGCGCCGACGGTTCGCGCGCGTGCGCAACGCCGAGGTGATCGGCGTCGACGGCGCCAAGCACCTGTGGGTGGGGGAGTCGTCCGTGCGTCGCGTGCTCGACGAGATCGTCGGCCACGTCCGCCCCGGGTTCCCGCTGCCGCTGCCGACCGCGTGGTCCGGCGACGGGACCGCGGCCGTGACGGCCGAGCGCGACACCGCGGACTCCGACCAGGCGAGCTACGACGCGAGCCGGTCGGACGGCGTCGACGACTGACGTCCCGGCAGGACGGTCGCGGCCGTGGCACGGTGGGACGAGACCTGACGACGGAAGCACGACCTGAGGAGGACGACGTGACGACGGCCCCGCTCGAGACCTTCACGCTGCGCGAGGGGTACGGGACCCCGCTCGTGCTGCTGCACGGCTTCCCGCTGGACCACCGCATGTGGGCCGACGTCGCGGCCGCGCTGCCGGGCGAGCCCACCGTCGTCGCGGTCGACCTCCCTGGGCTCGGCGCGAGCCCGCTGGCGGGCGAGCCGGCGTCGATCGACACCTCGGCCGACGCCACCGCCGCCGCGCTCACCGCGGCGGGGATCACGCGCGCGGTCGTCGCGGGGCTGTCGATGGGCGGCTACGTCGCGCTCGCGCTCGCGGAGCGGCACCCCGACCTGGTCGCCGGGCTCGGGCTCGTGGACACCAAGTCGACCGCCGACACCGACGAGGCCCGCGCCAACCGGCTGCGCGTCGCGGACGAGGCCGCGCGGTCCCAGACCGTCGACGCCGTCCTCGGCATGCCGGGCGTGATGCTCGGCGAGACGAGCAAGGCCGCGCGCAAGCACCTCACGGCACGGCTCGAGGAGTGGATCCGCGGGCAGCGGCCCGACGGCGTCGCGTGGTCGCAGCGCGCCATGGCGGCCCGGCCGGACCGCACCCACGTCCTCGAGGGGTTCTCCGGCCCGGTGGCCGTCGTCGTGGGGGAGGAGGACGCGCTCACGCCCGCGGCCGAGGCCGAGCACATGGCCGACGCCGCACCCACGGCGCAGCTAGTCCAGGTACCCGGCGCCGGGCACATGAGCGCGGTCGAGGACCCGGCCGCCGTCGCGGACGCCCTGGCCGACCTCCTGGCCCGCGCCTCGGCCTGAGCCGGCACCCCGCGTCGGCGGGTCGGAGCGGTCAGCGGTCGTCGAGCACGAGCGCGAGCGCGTCCGCGAGGTCGATCGACTCGCCGTCCCGTCCGCCCTTGCCGAGCACGATCGGCGGGTCCGACGGCTCGACGGTCACGCCGCGCAGGCGCCCCAGCAGGCTGCCGGGCACGCCGAGCACGTAGAACTCCCCGTCCTCGCCGACGGCGACGCTGCGGTTGCGGCGCAGGTACCAGCCCGTGAGCGGGGTCCGGTAGGTGGCCGTGCCGTCGAACGAGCGGGCGCGCAGCGGCTCGGGCGCGAGACCGCGCTCACGGGCGCGGACCACGAACTCGGCGAGGAGCGCGCGTGCCGCGGCGCTCTCCCGCGCGCGCTGGCGGTCGAGCTCGCGCTGCTGGTGCGCTGCGGCCTCGGTCCGCTGCCGACGCCAGTCGTCGGCAGCGGACCCGGAGCGGCCCGTGGGGTCCGCGGAGGACACCGGTCAGGCCGAGGCGGGGGCGTCGGTCTCGGCCTCGGCGTCCACCTGGCCCGCGGGGCGACGCTTCGTCGGGGCGGCGGACGCGCCCTGCTGGTCCGGCTCGTCGGCGACGACCGGGAACTCCGCCGTCATGAGCGTCGCCGCGCGCGCCTGCTGCGCGGGCGTGCCCGCGGGGACCGCCGCCTTCTTCGCGGGAGCCTTCGCGGTCTCGGCCTCGCCGCCGAGGAGCCCGCGCAGCTCGTCGAGATAGGTGTTGATCGAGTCGTGCTGGCGCGTGAGGTCCTCGAGCTGACGTTGGGCGACGTTGCGCTGCTGCTCGGCCTCCGCCTTCGCGTCGCTCACGGTCTGGTCCGCGAACGACCGCGCCTCGGCGACGATCTGGTCGGCGTTGCGACGGGCCGTCGACATGAGGTCCTTGACGTACGAGTCGGACTCCCGGCGGACCTTCTCGGCCTGCTCCAGCGCGAGCGCGACGCGCTTCTCCGCCTCCGTCGCGTGCTCCTCGGCCGTCGAGACCAGCTTCTCCGTCTCGGCCTTGGCGGCGGCGTGGCGCTCGGCGTTCTCGCGCTCCGCCTCCTCGCGGCGACGCACGACCTCGAGCTCCGCGTCGGCGAGCGCGGTGCGGGCCTTGTCGCGCAGCTCCTCCATCTCCGACGTGACCGCGTTGGCCGCCTCGGTGGCCTTGCGCTGCGCCTCGTCGACCTGGCGCTGCGCCTCGCGGCGCGCGTTCTCCAGGAGCTCGGCGGACTCGCGCTCGGCGGCCTCGCGCTGGGCGGCGGTCTCCGCCGCGACGCGGGCACGGAGCTCGGCGGCCTCGCGCTCGGTCGTGACGCGCAGCTCGGTCGTCTCGCGCTCCGCCGTCGCGCGCAGCGTGCCGAGCTCGCGCTCGAGCGACGCGCGGCGCTCGCTCTCCTCGGTGGCGATCGCGCTCTGGATGCGAGCCGCCTCGCGCTCGGCGGAGCCGACGAGCTCCTCGGCGCGGCGCTGGGCGCTGAGGAGCGTGCCCTCGACCTCCGACGCGCTCGTGGCCCGGATCTCCTCCGACTCGAGCCGCGCGCTGTTGAGGAGCTCGGCGACCTCGTTCTCGGCGCGGGACCGCACCTGGCCGGCAGAGAGCTTCGCGCGCGCCATGATGTCGGCGGCCTGGGCGTTGGCTTGGGAGAGGATGTCGGCGGACTGCTCCTCCGCCGAGCGCATGAGCTGCTCGATGCGGGAGCCGAGGCCGGCGTACGAGGGGCGCTCCGCCTCGCGGAGCTGACGCTGCGCGTCGGAGAGCTCGCTCGTGAGCTGCATGGCGCGGGCGTCCGCGGCCTCGACGCGCGAGCGCGCGTCCTCCACGGCCTTCTCCAGCTTCGCGAGCTGTGCCTCGACCTGGACGCGGTCGTACCCGCGCATCGTGATGGGGAAGAGCGTGCGCTCGTCGGACACGTCGATGACCTCCGGTGCTGGTTCGTCGCGGCGTCCGCCGCCGGGCGGCGTCCCCTCGCGAGGAGGGAGGGCGCGGCGGTCGTGCCACGGCCCCGCCGTGCTCCGACCAGGATACGGGGATCGGGCTGTCCTGAATACCCGGATTGGAGCAGGTGAGACGATGGTCGCAGTGCTGCGGGACGGAGGGCACGGGGGAGGCCACAGGCCGGTCCGACGGCGTCGCGCGCGCTCTTCCTGAATCCCGGCTGACGAGCGTGGGACCGAGGGGAGAGGGGCTCGTGAACGGATCGTGAGGATCCGCGCACGATTCCCCGAGGTCGATCTACAAGGGGTTTCGCACCTATTCTGGAACGTCGATCGACGAAGGGAACCTCGGTGCTCCAACGAATCATCGCTGCCCTCCTGCTCGTGGGAGGGCTCGTCGCCGTCGGCCTCGGCGTCGCGTCCGCCACGGTGTGGCGGGACAGCGACACGGTCGTGGCGACCACGGCGTACACGGGGGACGGCACCCTGCTCGTCACCGAGCCCGGGGTCCTGGACCTCGTCGCCGAGGACGTGACGATCCGCGCCACGGCACCGGGCGAGCAGCAGGTGACCCTCGCGATCGGCCGCGAGGTCGACGTGACCGGCTGGGTCGGGGAGGACGCCCACGGCGTCGTCACCGGGCTCAGCGACTGGGACGCGCTCGCGACGCGCGCCGTCGAGCCGTCCGCCGCAGAGGAGACGCCCGCCGACGGCGAGACCCCGGCCGACGGAGAGTCTCCCGCCGAGGGCGAGGCGTCGGAGGAGACGCCCGCCGACGGCGAGGCCGCCGCCGAGGGCGAGACCCCCGCGGAGGGCGAGACCCCCGCCGACGACGAGACACCGGCCGAGACGACGGTCGTCGGCGTCGACCCCGCCGGGTCGGACATGTGGTTCGAGGAGTCGACGGGCGCCGGCTCGGCCAGCCTGCGCTGGTCCGACCAGCCCGGCCGCTGGCAGCTTCTCGTGGCCGGCGTGGGTGAGGGCGCCGTCGCCCCGACGCTCGAGCTGTCCTGGCCGCGCCAGGTCGAGACGCCGTTCCTGTGGCCCGGCGTGATCGGCGGCGCGGTCCTCATCCTCCTGGGCCTCGGCATCGGCGCGGCGAGCCTGCGCCCCAAGCGCCGTGGACCGTCGGGACGCGGCACCGCGACGTCGGCGACCCCGGCCGTCGCCCCGGCGGCAGCGCCGCCCGCGCCGTCGGGCGAGGGCGACGGCGCGACCTCCGACGGCGAGGTGCCCACCGACACCGCGCAGGTGCGCATGCTCACGCGGCGCGAGCTGCGCGAGCGCGAGGAGGCGGACCGCCTCGCCCAGCAGCAGGCGCGCGGGCAGAAGCCGCGTCGCGCCTGGCTCACCGGCCAGATCCCGATCGTCGCGCGCGGCGAGCGGCGGCCCAAGACCGCGGCGCAGCCGACCGTCGACGCCGCGGACGCGCACCCGACCAGCCAGGACAGCGCGGCGACACGTGCCGACGCCTGGCGCCGGGCGTGGGGATTCACCCCTGGTACGGGGGCGGGCGAGACCGCGGACCCGCAGCGCGACACGGACGAGACGAAGGACAGCACCCGATGACCAGCACCGCCCGCGACACGGCCCGCGCCCGCCGCGCCCGCCGTCCCCTCGCCGGGGTGGCCGGCGGTCTGGTCGGCGCGCTCCTCCTCGCCGCCTGCTCCGCACCTCTGCCGACGCCGCAGCCGGACCCCACCCAGGACCCCCCGCCTCCCGTCCTCTCCGAGGCGCAGGAGACCGAGGTGCTCGACGCGGTCGCCTCGGCGCTCGCCGCGGCGAGCGAGGCGAACGACCCGGCGCAGCTCGACGCGCGCGTCACCGGCCCGGCGCTCGCGATCCGCACGAGCCAGCTCGCCGTCGCCGCAGCACGCGGCAACGCCGACCTCGTGACGGAGCTCCCCACCGAGGCGCAGCAGGTCGTCATCCCGACGACGCAGACCTGGCCGCGCACCTCGTACGCCGTGAGCGTCCAGCCCGAGAGCCTGCAGACCCCGCGCCTGTCCGTCCTCGAGCAGGCCGGCGCACGGGATCCCTACCAGCTCTGGGCCTGGGTGCGGCTCCTGCCTGGCGTGACCATGCCGAGCTTCGCCGACCCGAGCATCGGGAGCGAGGCCGTCGCCCCCGACGACTCGAGCCTCCTCGTCACGCCCACGGACGCCGTCGCGCAGTACGCCGACGTGCTCAACCTCGGGACCGGGTCGGGCTTCGTCGGCACCTTCGAGGACGACTCCTTCCGGACGCTGCTCGCGGAGCGCGCCCAGGCCTGGGCCACGGCTCTCGAGCCCGCCGCCGGCGCGTACGCGCTGACGTTCACCCCGAACGCCGACGAGCAGGTCCGCTCGGTGCGCACCGCGGACGGTGGCGCGCTCGTCGTGGGCGCCATGACGTCGCAGGAGACGATGACGGCGGAGGAGGGCGCGCAGGTCCCCCCCGACACCGAGACGATCAAGGCGCTCTACGGTGGCGCCGCGCCGACGAACGTTCTCAAGGTGGGCTACGTGGACGTCGTCGCCCTCTACGTCCCGCCGGCCGGGTCGGAGGAGAAGATCCGCGTCGTGGGCAACGAGCACGTCGCGACGTCGGTGGCGAACGCCTGACGCTCCGTAGGATTGCGACCATGAGCGAACCTACCCAGCCCGCTTTCGACGTGCGCGGAGCGGTCGACCTGTCCGCGCTGACCCGCCCGCAGTCCCCGCCGCCGGGGGAGGAGGGCGGCGCGCCCGCGGCCGGAGGCTACGTCGTCGACGTCACGGACGAGACGTTCGGCCAGCTCGTCCAGGACTCGACGCAGTACCCGGTCGTCGTCCTGCTGTGGATCCCGACCGACCAGGCGAACGCCCAGCTCGGCACCGACCTCGGCGCGCTCGCCGACGAGTACGCCGGCCGCTTCCTCCTGGCCCGCGTCGACGCCCAGACCTACCCGCAGATCACGGCGGCGTTCCAGGTGCAGGGCGTCCCGACGGTCGTCGCCATCCTCCAGGGCCAGCCGGTACCGCTGTTCCAGGGCGCCGCGCCTGCCGAGCAGGTGCGCTCGGTGATCGAGCAGGTGCTCCAGGCCGCGGAGGCGAACGGCGTCACCGGCCGCGTCCCGGCCCAGGGCGGCGACGGCGAGCCGGTGCCCGCCGAGCCCGCCCCGGAGCCCGAGCCCGAGCTGCCGCCGCTGCACCAGGAGGCGTACGACGCGATCGAGCGCGACGACCTCGACGCCGCCGTGGCGGCCTACGAGAAGGCGATCAAGCAGGACCCGCGGGACGCGCTCGCCGTCGCCGGGCTCGCGCAGGTCCGCCTCCTGCAGCGGACGCGTGACGCCGACCTCGCGACCGTCCGCGCCGCGGCCGCGGACGCCCCGGGGGACGTCGACGCGCAGCTCGCCATCGCCGACCTCGACATCCTCGGCGGTCACGTCGACGATGCGCTCGGCCGCCTGCTCGACCTCCTCCCCGGCGCGGACGCCGACGCCAAGGAGAAGCTCCGCGTCCGCCTCCTCGACTACTTCGAGGTCGTCGGCCCCACCGACCCCCGCGTCGGCAAGGCCCGCCAGCGCCTCGCGATCAGCCTGTACTGACGCACCTGCACCTGCACCTGCACCTGCACCTGCACACGGACGCGGACGATCGGCGGCCGGTCACCCACGGTGACCGGCCGCCGTCGCGCTGAGGAGGCAGCGCAGGAGGTGGGACGAAGCCGGGTGGGTGGGGTGATGGCGCCGGGTCGTGGCGGGCCTGGCGGGAGCCGCGAGGAACGAGCGGCGGATGGTAGACCCGGCGCCGCCACCCCACCCACCACCCAGGGCGACCAGGCCTCGACGTCGGCAGACCAGGCCTCGACGTCGGCAGACCAGACCTCTACCTCGGCGACGGGACGAGGTACAGCGCGCCGAGCGGGGGCAGGCGCAGGGTCGCGGAGTGCGCGCGGCCCTTCCACGGGACGGCCTCCGCCTCGACCTCGCCGAGGTTGCCGACACCCGACCCGCCGTAGACCTCGGCGTCGGTGTTGAGCACCTCGCGCCACGCGCCGCCCGACGGCAGGGGGAGGCGGTAGCCCTCGTGCGGCGTGCCGGCGAAGTTCACGACGACGGCGACCTCGCCCCCGTCGCGCCCGCGGCGCACGTAGGCGAGGACGTTGTGGTCGGCGTCGTCGGCGTCCAGCCATTCGAAGCCTGCCGGGTCGTGGTCGAGCTCCCAGAGCGCGGGGGTCGCGCGGTAGAGCGCGTTGAGGTCGCGCACGGCGCGCTGGACGCCCTGCCGCCCGGGGTCGGCGGCGAGACCGTCCCAGTCGAGGGAGCGGCCCTCGTTCCACTCGGAGTGCTGGCCGATCTCGCTGCCCATGAAGAGGAGCTGCTTGCCGGGGTGGGACCACTGGTAGGCGAGGAACGCGCGGACGCCGGCGCGCTTCTGCCAGTCGTCGCCGGGCATCTTCCCGTAGAGCGAGCCCTTGCCGTGCACGACCTCGTCGTGGCTGATGGGCAGCACGAACTGCTCGGAGTAGGCGTAGACCATCGAGAACGTGATCTCGTGGTGGTGGTAGCGGCGGTTGATCGGCTCCTCGGCGACGTAGCGCAGGGAGTCGTTCATCCAGCCCATGTTCCACTTGAGCCCGAACCCGAGGCCGCCGGACGACGTGGGCCGGGTGACGCCCGGCCACGCCGTCGACTCCTCGGCGATCATCATGACGCCGGGCGTGCGCCGGTAGGCGGTCGCGTTGGCCTCCTGGAGGAACGCGATGGCCTCGAGGTTCTCGCGCCCGCCGTGCACGTTGGGGTGCCACTGGCCCGGGCCACGCGAGTAGTCGAGGTAGAGCATGGACGCGACGGCGTCGACGCGCAGCGCGTCGACGTGGAACTCCTCGAGCCAGTACGTCGCGTTGGCGACGAGGAAGTTGCGGACCTCGTTGCGCCCGAAGTCGAAGACGAAGGTGCCCCAGTCGGGCTGCTCGCCGCGCAAGGGGTCGGCGTGCTCGTAGCAGGGCGTGCCGTCGAACCGCGCGAGGGCCCACTCGTCGCGCGGGAAGTGCGCGGGGACCCAGTCGACGACGACGCCGACGCCCGCGGCGTGCAGGCGGTCGACGAGGTACCGGAAGTCGTCGGGGTGCCCGAAGCGTGAGGTCGGGGCGTAGTAGCCGGTGACCTGGTAGCCCCACGACCCGCCGAACGGGTGCTCGGCGACGGGCAGGAGCTCGACGTGGGTGAACCCCTGCTCGACGACGTACGCCGTGAGCTGCTCCGCCAGGTCGCGGTAGGACAGCCCCTGACGCCACGACCCGAGGTGGACCTCGTAGATGCTGAGGGGCTGCGTGTGCGGGTCGTGGGCGGCGCGCGCGGCGAGCCAGTCGTCGTCGGTCCACGCGAACTGCGACTCGACGACGATGCTGGCCGTCGCGGGCGGCACCTCCGCGCCCTTGGCGAGCGGGTCGGCCTTCTGGCGCCACGAGCCGTCGGGGCCGAGGATCTCGTACTTGTAGCGTGCGCCCGCGCCCACGCCAGGGACGAACAGCTCCCAGACGCCGCTCGAGCCGAGCGAGCGCATCGGGTGCGTCGCGCCCCAGCCGTTGAAGTCGCCGATGACGCGGACCGCGCGCGCGTTGGGCGCCCACACGGCGAACGCGGTGCCGGCGGTGTCGCCGAGCGCGCTGGGGTACGTGCGCAGGTTGGCGCCGAGCACGCGCCACAGCTCCTCGTGCCGGCCTTCCCGGAGGAGGTGCAGGTCCACCTCGCCGAGCGTGGGCAGGAACCGGTAGGGGTCGTCGGCGGTGGTGGCCTCGTGGCCGTAGCGCGCCCGGACGCGGTAGTCGGGGGCGTGCCGGGTGCCGTCGGCGTCCTGGTGCACGGGCACGACGGCGGCCCACACGCCGTCCTGCTCGTGCGCCGCGGGGTGCTCGCCGTCGGTCGTGACGACGACGACCTCGTCGGCGAGCGGGCGCAGCACCCGGACGACGGCGCGCGCGTCGTCGGCGTCGGGCGCGAGGTGCGGGCCGAGCACGGCGTGCGGGTCGAACGTGCGCCCGGCGGCCGCGGCCGCGAGCGCGTCCGGCGGCACGACGACGGGCGGCGGGGCGGGGGAGGCGGCGGACCCGGTCATGGGCCCAACCTTTCCACGTCTGCGGCACCGGGACACGACGGGCTCGCCGGGCGGTCGCAGTAGGCTCGCGACCTGGAGGAAGGAGTGTCGTGGCGAGGATCACCATCGCGGACATCGCGCGGGAGGCCGGGGTCTCGACCGGCGCGGTGTCGTACGCGCTGAACAACCGGCCGGGGGTGTCGGAGGCGACCCGCGCACGGATCCTCGCGATCGCGTCGGACCTGGGCTGGGCCCCCAGCTCCGCGGCGCGGTCCCTCTCGGGCGCGCGGACGGAGACCGTCGGGCTGGTGCTCGCGAGGGACCCCGGGATGCTCGGGGTCGAGTCGTTCTACATGCAGTTCCTCGCCGGCATCGAGTCGGAGCTGTCGCAGCGCTCGTACGCCCTCCTCCTGCAGGTCGTGCCGGACCAGGAGACGGAGCTGCGGGCGTATCGCGCGTGGCGTGCGGCCCGGCGGGTCGACGGCGTGATCCTGGTCGACCCGAGCGTCGACGACCCGCGCATCGCGATGTTCTCGGAGCCGGAGGCGCTGCCCGCGGTCGTCGTGGGGGACCCGGCGCTCGCGGGCGGCCTGACGAACGTCTGGACGGACGACGCCGCGGCCGTCCGCGAGTCGGTGCGGTACCTGCATGCCGTCGGGCACCGCCGGATCGCGCGGGTCGCGGGGCTGGAGGGGTTCGGCCACACCGGGATCCGCGACGAGGCGTTCCGCGACGAGATCGCGACGCTCGGTGCGGAGGGTGTGGTGGTCCGGACCGACTACTCGGCGGTCCAGGGTGCGGTGGCGACCCGCACGCTCCTCACCGGGACGGACGCGCCCACGGCGATCATCTACGACAACGACGTCATGGCGGTCGCGGGGCTGGGGGTCGCGAGCGAGATCGGCGTCCGCGTGCCGCAGGACGTGTCGATGATCGCCTGGGACGACTCGCCGTTGTGCGAGGCGACGTTCCCGCGGCTGTCGGCGCTGAGCCACGACGTGACGCGGTACGGCGCGCACGTGGCCCGGCGCCTGTTCGACCGGATCGAGGGGAAGGTCGGGGGAAGCTTCCTCGACTCCACGCCGACGCTGCGCCCGCGCGGCACGACGGCACGCCGCTCGTCCTGACGCGCTTCACCACTCCTCGCACGAGCCTGGGGTCCGATATCTGTTCGTTATAGATCGCCGGTGGACTTACGAGAACTTAAGCGCTTCACTAGTCGTGTCGCCAGTGATCGCCCGGAAACACGGGGCCCGTCGCACGCGACGTCAACGACGACCAAGGAGTGAAGACGACATGGCAAGGAAGCAGATCGCCGCCGTGCTCACCGTGACAGCGCTGACGCTGGCGCTCGGCGCGTGCTCGAGCGGCTCGGGCGAGGGCGGCGGCGAGGACGGCGAGCTCTCGGGCACCATCACGGTCCTGACCAACCGCACGGACATCGTGGACACCACGCTCCAGGACTACGCGGACCAGTTCCAGACGGCGAACCCAGGTGTGACGGTCGAGTTCGAGGCGATCACCGACTACGAGGGCGACGTCTCGATCCGTCTCAACACGCAGGACTACGGCGACGTGCTCCTCGTCCCGAACTCGGTCAGCAAGGATCAGCTCCCGCAGTTCTTCGAGCCCCTCGGCACGGTCGACGAGCTCGCGCAGGACTACCGCTTCATCAACGAGCAGGCCTACGACGGCGAGGTCTACGGCATCGCGACCTTCGGCACCGCGATGGGCTACGTCGTGAACACGAAGGTCTGGGAGCAGGCCGGCATCACCGAGCCGCCCGCCACGCCCGAGGCGTTCGTCGACGCGCTGCAGCAGATCGGCGAGAAGACCGACGCGATCCCGTACTACACGAACTACACCGACGGCTGGCCGCTCACGCAGTGGCAGAACAACCAGGGGACGCTCGCGGGGACCGACGCGGTGAGCATCCGCACGTCGCAGGACGCCCCGTGGTCCGAGGGCAACGAGCAGTACGCGATCGACGGGCTGCTCTACGACGTCGTCGCAGCGGGCGTCACGGAGGAGGACCCGACCACGACCAACTGGGAGGAGTCCAAGACTCTCCTCGGCACCGGCAAGGTCGGCGCCATGGTGCTCGGCTCCTGGGCCGTGCCGCAGATGAAGGACGCGGCCGAGGCCGCCGGCGGGTCCGCGGACGACATCGACTTCTGGCCGATGCCGTGGCAGACGGACGGGACGTTCTCCTCGACCGTCTCGGGCGACTACAAGCTCGCGATCTCGAAGCACTCCGAGAACAAGGAGGCGGCGCGGGCGTGGGTCGACTGGTTCCTGGACAAGTCGACGTTCGCCGCGGAGCAGGGCGGGATCTCGCCGCTCGTCGGAGCCCCCGCTCCCGACTCCCTCGCGACGTTCGACGCCCTCGGCGTCAACCAGGTCGAGCTCTCCCCGGCCCCGGCGGGCGAGGAGACGTGGGACAACGACATCAGCAACGAGGCGGAGATCGACCTCTGGGGCGACAAGTACCGCAAGCAGCTGGTCGACGTCGCCCGCGGTGCCGCCGACGGTGACAAGGAGTCGTTCTTCGCCGACCTCAACTCTCGCTGGTCATCCGCGCGCGCGAGCGTCGTCGGCTGACGCAGGAGTCCTGGTTCGCGCGTGGCCCCCGGCTCGCCCCGCCGGGGGCCACGCGCCCGTACCGACCGAAATGAGCATGACATGGCTGTGACCAGTCCGACCGTGGCGACTCCGACCGAGTCGCGCCGACGGAGCGCGACGTCCCGACCGCCGAGGCGGCGGTCCGGGGCGCTCACCCCGTGGCTGTTCCTCGTCGTCCCGATCGGGCTGCTGCTCGTGTTCACCTACCTGCCGGTGGCGAACATGGTCTGGTACAGCTTCACGTCCTGGGACGGGCTCGACGCGGTGAAGGAGAGCGTCGGGTTCACGAACTACGTCGACATCTTCACGCGACCCGAGCTGTTCCGGGTCTTCTTCGTGAGCCTCTACTACCTGGTCGGGGCCCTCGTCCAGCTCGCGCTCGCCCTCTACTTCGCGACCATCCTCAGCTTCAGCACCCGGTTCCGGAACTTCTTCAAAGGCGTGATCTTCTTCCCCTACCTGCTGAACGGCGTCGCGATCGGCCTCGTCTTCCTCTACTTCTTCCGCCCGGACGGGACGCTGGACGCCCTGCTCGGGATCGTGGGCGTGCAGGACACGCCGCACTGGCTCGGTGACCCGTCCATCGTCAACTACTCGCTCGCCGGCACGTCCGTGTGGCGGTACATGGGGCTGAACTTCGTCCTTTTCCTCGGCGCCATCCAAGCGATCCCGGGCGACGTCTACGAGGCGGCCGACCTCGACGGCGCGACGTCGTGGCAGAAGTTCCGCTACATCATCTTCCCGGGCATCAAGCAGATCGTCGGCCTGTCGCTGATCCTCGCGATCTCGGGCGCGCTCTCCGTCTTCGAGATCCCCTTCATCATGACGAAGGGGGCCAACGGGTCCGAGACCTTCGTCATCCAGACCGTCGACACGGCGTTCCGGTACTCCAAGGTCGGCCTCGCGTCCGCGATGGCCGTCGTGCTGCTGGTCATCGTCCTCGTGATCAGCGCGATCCAACGCAAGTTCTTCCCGGACGAGAAGGGAGACCTGGTATGAGCGCCCCCACCGCACCCGCGCCGACCCGGATCACCACAGCGGACAAGATGCGCGGGGCCGCCGCCCGGTTCTCGAGGGGTGTCGCGCCGGTCGCCGGCCCGCTGGCCACGACGGCGAAGTACATCAGCCTCGTCGTCGCGTGCGCGGCAGCCGTCGTCCCGATCCTCACGATCTTCTTCGCGGCCTTCAAGTCCCGCGAGGAGTACGTGACGACCGGTCCGCTCGACCTGCCCCGGAACTGGTTCAACTTCTCGAACTTCACGAGGGCCTTCACGGACAGCGACATGCTCGCGGGCTTCGTGAACACCATGATCATCCTCGTCGTCGCGCTCGCCGGGACGATCCTCATCGGCACCATGACCGCGTACGCGGTGGACCGGTTCGACTTCCGCGGCAAGAAGCTCGTCATGGGCGGATTCCTGCTCGCGACGCTCGTCCCCGCGGTCACCACGCAGGTCGCGACGTTCCAGATCATCAACGGCCTGGGGCTCTTCAACACCCGCTGGGCCGCGATCGTGCTCTTCATGGGCACGGACATCATCGCGATCTACATCTTCCTGCAGTTCATGCGCTCCATCCCGCGCTCGCTCGACGAGGCTGCGATGCTGGACGGGGCGAACCGCCTGACGATCTACGCGCGCATCATCTTCCCGCTGCTCAAGCCGGCGATCGCCACCGTCGTCATCATCAAGGGCATCGCGATCTACAACGAGTTCTACATCCCCTTCCTCTACATGCCGTCGAGCAAGCTCGGCGTGATCTCGACGACCCTCTTCCGGTTCAAGGGACCGACGGGGTCGGAGTGGGAGGTCATCGCGGCCGGGACCATCCTCGTGATCGTCCCGACCCTGATCGCCTTCCTCCTCCTCCAGCGACACATCTACAACGGCCTGACCGCAGGAGCCACCAAGTGACCTTCACCGCCACCCCCGTCCCCGCGACGACCCGACGCGAGCTGCACGACGGCTGGACGGTGAGCGCCGGCGCGGGGCCCGTCCCCGCGGGGACGGTCGTCTCCGACGTCCCGGCCACGGTGCCCGGGAGCGTGCACACCGACCTCCTGGCCGCCGGGCTGATCGCCGACCCGTACCTCGACGACCACGAGCGGCTGCTCGCGTGGATCGGCCGGACCGACTGGGTGTACACCACCCGTTTCGCGTGGGCGCCGGAGGGGCACGAGCGGCACGACCTCGTCTTCGACGGCCTCGACACCGTCGCGGAGGTCCGGCTGAACGGCACGGTCGTCGGCACCACGGCGAACATGCACCGCACCTACCGGTTCGACGTCGGCCCGCTGCTCGTCGAGGGGGAGAACGAGCTCGCGGTCCGGTTCACGGCCCCCGTCCCGTACGCCGACCGGCAGAGCCTGCTCCTGGGCTACCGGCCGCAGGTCAACCAGCACCCGTTCAACGCGATGCGCAAGATGGCGTGCAGCTTCGGCTGGGACTGGGGCCCCGACACCGCGACGTCCGGGATCTGGCGCCCGGTGCGGCTCGAGTCCTGGTCGGTCGCGCGTCTCGCCCAGGTGCGCGTCCACGCGACGGTCGTGGGCGAGCCGGGCGAGGCCCTGGCGTCCGCGGCCGGGCGCGTGCGCGTGGTCGCGGAGGTCGAGCGCTCCGGCGCGGCCGGGACCGGTCACGGTCCCGCGCCGCTCACCCTCGCGGCGTCCGTCGCCGGGGTGCGGGTCCAGGTGCCGGCCGACGCCGACACGGTGGAGGTCGACGTCGTCGTGCCCCAGGTGGACCTGTGGTGGCCGCGGACGCACGGTGACCAGCCGCTCTACGACGTCGTCGTCGAGCTGCTGGCCGAGGGCGCGGACCTCGACGCGTCCGCCCGCCGCGTCGGCTTCCGCACCGCGACGCTCGAGATGGAGCCCGACGAGGACGGCACGTCCTTCCGGTTCGTCGTCAACGGGGTGCCCGTCTGGGTGCGCGGGGCGAACTGGATCCCGGACGACGCGTTCCCGCACCGCGTCACGCGCGAGCGGTACGCCGCACGGATCGACCAGGCGGTCTCCGCGAACCTGAACCTCCTGCGCGTGTGGGGCGGCGGGATCTACGAGTCGGACGACTTCTACGACCTGTGCGACGAGCGGGGCGTCCTCACCTGGCAGGACTTCCTCTTCGCCTGCGCGGCCTACGCGGAGGAGGAGCCGCTGCGCTCCGAGGTCGAGGCCGAGGCGCGCGACAACGTCGTGCGCCTCGGGCACCACGCGTCGCTCGTGCTGTGGAACGGCAGCAACGAGAACATCTGGGGCTTCCACGACTGGAGCTGGGACAAGCGCCTCGACGGCCGCACGTGGGGCCTCGGGTACTACACCGACCTCTTCCCGCGCGTCGTCGCGGAGCTCGACCCGGACTGCGCGTACACGCCGTCGAGCCCGTGGTCGGGCAGCCTCGACGTGCACCCGAACGACCCGCGGCACGGCTCGATGCACGAGTGGGAGCTGTGGAACCGCCAGGACTGGCCGCACTACCGCGACACCGTGCCGCGCTTCATGGCCGAGTTCGGCTGGCAGGGGCCGCCCTCGTGGTCCACGCTCACGCGCGCGATCAGCGACGACCCGCTGACCCCCGAGTCGCCCGGGATGCTCGTCCACCAGAAGGCGATGCAGGGCAACGACAAGCTCACGGACGGGCTCGTCGCGCACGTCCCGCTGCCCGACGCGATGGAGGACTGGCACTGGGCCATGTCCTGGAACCAGGCGACCGCCGTGCGCACCGCGCTCGAGCACTACCGTTCCTGGAGCCCGCGCTGCATGGGCGCGGTCGTCTGGCAGCTCAACGACTGCTGGCCCGTCACGTCGTGGGCGGCGGTGGACGGCGACGGGCGCGCGAAGCCCCTCCTGCACGCGCTGCGCCACGCCTTCGCCGACCGGCTGCTCACCGTCCAGCCGCGCGGTGCGGACGGTCGGCTCGTCGTCGCGGTCGTCAACGACTCGGCCGAGCGCTGGCGGGGCGACCTCGTCGTCCGGCGGACCCGCTACGACGGGGTCGAGATCGAGGCGGCGAAGATCCCCGTCGACGTCGCGGCGCGCGCGACGGCCACGGTCCCGCTGTCGGCCGACGTCGCCGTGCCGGGCGACGCCGCGGAGGAGCTCCTCGTCGTGTCCCTCGGCCACGAGAGCGCGACCTGGTTCTACGCAGAGCCGCGTGACAGCGCCCTGCGCAGCCCGGCGCTGCACGTCGAGGTCACCTCGACCGACGACGGCGCCCGCGTCCGGGTCACGACGGACACCCTCGTGCGGGGCCTGTCCCTGCTCGTCGACAAGGTGCACCCCGACGCCGTCGTGGACGACCTGCTCGTGGACCTCCTCGCCGGCGAGAGCGTCACGTTCCACGTCACGGCGCCGGCACCGCTGGACCGTGCGGCGCTCGCGGACCCTCAGGTCCTGCGGAGCGTCAACCAGCTCGTCGTGCGCCGGACGGCGGTCCCCTCGTGACCGCGGCGGCGATCGACCGCGCGGCGCGGGCCGGGGTGCGCGAGGAGCTCGCGTGGACCGAGCGGGGGACGCACGTCGCCTGGCTGGACGCGCACACGCGCGCCCTGCTCGGGTTCGGTCGGCGCGTCGTCGTCCCCGGGGGCGGTGCTGCGTACCTCGACGCGGACGGCGTGCCGGACCCGGCGGCGGGCGTGCAGACCTGGATCACGTGCCGGACGGTCCACGTCTACGCGCTCGGCGCGATGCTCGGGGTCCCCGGATGCGAGCCCGTGGCGCGTGGCGCGCTCGACGGGCTGCTCGGCCCGCTCCGCGACGCCGAGCACGGCGGGTGGTTCCACGCCCTCGACGCGCAGGGCGGACCGGACCGGGCGGCGGGCAAGTCCGCCTACGACCACGCGTTCGTCCTGCTCGCCGCGTCGAGCGCGGCGCTCGCCGGGCTGCCGGGTGCACGCGGGCTGCTCGACGACGCGTGCGCCGTCTTCCTCGACAGGTTCTGGGACGACGCCGCCGGCCTCGTGGTCGACACGTGGGACGTCGCCTTCGAGGACCTGGACCCGTACCGCGGGTTGAACGCGAACATGCACGCGGTCGAGGCCATGCTCGCCGTCGCCGACGCGACGGGCGACCTCGCCTGGCGCGACCGCGCCGCGAGCGTGGCCCGGCTCGTCGTCCGCCTCGCGGCGGCGCACGACGGCCGACTGCCCGAGCACTTCGACGCGACGTGGATGCCCGACCTCGAGCTCAACGCCGACCGCCCGGCCGACCGGTTCAAGCCGTACGGGGCGACCGTCGGGCACGGCCTCGAGTGGTCCCGCCTCCTCCTGCACCTGGAGGGTGCGCTCGGAACGCTCGCGCCACCGGACCTCCGTCCGACGGCGGTCGTGCTGTTCGACCGGGCGGTGGCGGACGGGTGGGCGGTGGACGGCGCCGACGGCTTCGTCTACACGACGGACTGGACCGGCGCCCCGGTGGTGCGCGAGCGCATGCACTGGGTCGTCGCCGAGGCGGTCGCCGCGGCCGACGCGCTGCACCGGCGCACCGGGGACGCGCGGTACGCCGACCTCTACGCGACGTGGTGGGACTACGCCGTGACGCGCGTGGTCGACCACGCGCGGGGGTCGTGGCACCACGAGCTCGACCCGTCGAACCGGCCCGCCGGGGCGACGTGGCCGGGCAAGCCGGACCTCTACCACGCGGTCCAGGCGACCCTGCTGCCCCGGCTGCCGATCGGCCCGTCGCTCGCGCGCGCCGTCCACGACGGGCAGGTGACCTCGTGACGCGCTTCCTCGTGGTCGGCGAGGCGCTCGTCGACGTGGTCCCCGACGGCGCCGGCGCGACCCGTGACCTACCCGGCGGGAGCCCTGCGAACGTCGCCCTCACGCTCGGCCGGCTGGGTCGGGACGTCGTGCTGTCGACGGCCCTGGCCCCGGACGACCGGGGTGCCCGGGTGCGAGCGTGGCTGCACGCCGGCGGCGTCGTGGTCGAGGCCCACGCGCCGTCGACCGGTCGCACGTCTGCCGCGACCGTCACGCTCGACGCCGCCGGGCAGGCCACGTACACGTTCGACCTCGCGTGGGAGCTCGGCCCGGTGCCCGTCGACGGGGTCGACGTCGTGCACGTCGGGTCCGTCGCCGCGGTGCTCGCGCCGGGGGCCGACGCGGTCCGGGACGTCGTGCGCCGGGCGCGCGCGACCGCCGTCGTCTCCTACGACCCCAACGTGCGCCCCGCGCTCGTCGACGACCCCGCGGTGGTCCGCGCGCGCGTCGAGGAGCTGGTCGCGCTCGCGGACGTGGTCAAGGTGAGCGACGAGGACCTCGCCTGGTTCGCCCCCGGGACCGATCCGCTCGACGTCGCCCGCCGCTGGTCGGCGTGGGGCGCGGCCCTCGTCGTCGTGACGCGCGGGGGCGACGGCGCGGCGCTCGTCCGCCACGACGGCCGCGTCGTCGAGGTGCCGGGCCGGGCGGTCGACGTCGTCGACACCGTGGGCGCGGGGGACACCTTCACCGGGGCCCTCCTCGACGCGCTCGCCGCGCGCGGCGTGCAGGGTCCGGGCGGGGCCGACGCCCTGCGCCGGCTCTCGGACGCCGCCGTGCGGACCGCGGCCCGGTCCGCCGCCGTCGCGGCGTCGGTCACCGTGTCGCGTCCGGGCGCCGACCCGCCGACGCGCGCCGAGCTGCGGACGGCCGAGGGCCCGGTGCGGCCCGCGCCGTTCGCGGGGGCGCCCGTGGCCGGCATGACCTGGGGCTGGACGGGCGTGCGCGGGACCTGGACCGGCCCCGAGGCGGAGCGCTCCATGGACGAGCTGCAGGTGCTCGGCGTCGACTGGGTCGCCGTGACGTTCTCGGCGAAGCAGGGCACGCCGCAGTCGACGACGGTCCGCTACGGTGACGAGCCGACGGTGACCGACGACGAGGTGCGCGCCGCGATCCGTGGTGCCAAGGCCCGGGGCTGGAAGGTGTGCCTGAAGCCGGTCGTCGACTCGGCGGACGGGACGTGGCGCGCGTTCATCGGGTTCTTCGACGAGGACGTCCCGGGCGAGCCCTCGTGGGACGAGTGGTTCGCGTCGTACACGGAGTTCGTCGTGCACCATGCGCGCATCGCCGCGGAGGAGGGTGCGGAGATGCTCTGCGTCGGGTGCGAGATGGTGCGCGCCGACGGGCGCGACGCCCAGTGGCGTGCGCTCGTGGCCGCGGTGCGCGAGGTCTACGGCGGGCTCGTCACCTACAACTGCGACAAGTACCAGGAGGACCGCGTCACCTGGTGGGACGCGGTCGACGTCATCGGCAGCTCGGGCTACTACCCGGCCGGGACGTGGGACGAGCACCTCGACCGGATCGAGGCGGTCGTCGCGCGCGAGGACAAGCCGTTCGTCTTCCTGGAGGCCGGCTGCCCCAGCCGCGAGGGCTCACCGGCGCGACCGAACGACTGGACGCTCGCCGGCCCGCCGTCGGGCGAGGCGCAGGCGAGCTGGCTCACCGAGATGTTCGAGGCTTGCGCGGAGCGGCCCTGGGTCTCGGGGTTCTTCCTGTGGGACTGGCCGTCGCCGCTGTACGCCGCGTCCGAGGCCGCCACGAACGACGACTACTGCATGTACGGCAAGCCGGGTGCGGACGTCGTGCGGCGCGCCTACGAGGAGCTGCGGGCGCGCTCGCGCGACTGATCCTCCTCGACCCTGGCGCGCGAGCGGGCCGGGCGCGTCCGTCCGGCGCCCCGGCCCGCTCGTGACGCTGCCCGCAGGTCGCGGCGGTGCGGCGTGGACGGCGCCCCGAGACGGACGAGAACGACCCTGGAATTCTCCTCGGGGATGCACTAACTTCGACATGAAGCGCTTAAGCGCTGTCGGCGTCAACGGGCCGCGACGGGCCCGGCGAGGGTTCGCGGTCGAGCCCGACGACGACGTCCGCCGACAAGACCGGGCGACGACGCCCGGACCGGGAGGAAGATCGATGAGACGACTGTTCGCCATCGCCCTGAGCGCGCTGCTCGCCCTGCTCGTCGTGCCGACGCTCGCGCAGGGTGCGAGCGCCGCGAGCGACGGGTTCTCCGTCCGGGGCGGGACGATCTACGACGCGAACGGCAACCGGTTCGTGCCGGTCGGCGTCAACCACGCGCACGCCTGGTACCCGACCCAGACGCAGTCCTTCGCCGACATCCGTGCCGCCGGTGCGAACACGGTGCGCGTCGTGCTCTCGGGCGGCCGGTACGGGACGAGCTCCGCGTCCGACGTGAGCGGCGTCGTCGAGCGCTGCAAGCAGAACCAGCTCGTGTGCATCCTCGAGAACCACGACACGACCGGTTACGGCGAGGACGGCAGCGCCCGGTCGCTCGCGAGCGCCGCGCAGTACTGGACCAGCATCGCGTCGGTCCTGCGCGGCCAGGAGCGGTACGTGATGATCAACATCGGCAACGAGCCCTACGGCAACTCCGGCTACCAGAGCTGGACGACCGACACCGTCGCGGCGATCCAGACCCTGCGCGGTGCGGGTCTCGACCACACGATCGTCGTGGACGCCCCGAACTGGGGTCAAGACTGGTCCTTCACCATGCGTGACAACGCCCCGACCGTCGCGGCCGCGGACGACAACGTGGTCTTCTCCGTCCACATGTACGGCGTCTTCGACACGGCGGCCGAGGTGCGCGCCTACCTCGACTCCTTCACGAGCCGCGGGCTGCCGATCATGGTCGGCGAGTTCGGCGACAACCACTCGGACGGGAACCCCGACGAGGCCACGATCATGAGCTACACGCGGTCCCAGGGCCTCGGGATGCTCGGCTGGTCGTGGTCCGGCAACGGGAGCGGCGTCGAGTACCTCGACATGGTGAACGGGTTCTCCGCGGGCTCGCTCACGCCGTGGGGGCAGCGGTTCGTCCACGGCGCCGACGGGCTCCAGGCCCGCAACGCGCCCGTGGCCTCGGTGTACGGCGGTGACGGCGGTGGTGACGGCGGTACCGGCACGGCGCCCAACGGGTACCCGTACTGCGCGAGCGCGTCGTCGGACCCGGACGGGGACGGCTGGGGCTGGGAGCGCAGCGCCTCGTGCGTCGTGCGCGGCTCCGCCGCGGACACGGGTCCGGGTGGTGGCTCCGGGAGCGGGAGCACGGCGCCGAACGGGTACCCGTACTGCGCGAGCGCGTCGTCCGACCCCGACGGGGACGGGTGGGGCTGGGAGAGCAGCGCGTCGTGCGTGGTGCGCGGCTCGGCGGCCGACCGGTGACCCGGCGCTGATCGGACCCGCAGGGGTGTCCTCGCGCCGGTCGGGTCGACCGGCGCGAGGGCGCGCAGGGTGGTGGTCGCGACGCTCGATCCACCCCTGTGCGCTGATGAAGCGATTCATCGACGTGGCGGTCAAGGAATGACCGTCTGGTGCATCCCGGAACACCCGGGAATGAACGAAGGAGTTCTATGACAACGCACGACGTGCCCTGGACGAGGGCGCTCACGGCGACGGTCGTCGCGCTCGGCGTGGCGGGGGTGTCGGCCCTCGCGCTCGCCCCGACGGCGACCGCGAGCTCGACGCAGGAGGGCCTCCACGTGGTCGACGGTCGGTTGGTCGAGCCGGACGGGTCGGACCTGGTCCTGCGCGGCGTCAACCACGCCCACACCTGGTACACCCACGAGTCCCAGTCGTTCGAGGACATCAAGGGCACGGGCGCCAACGCGGTGCGCGTCGTCCTGTCGAGCGGGGACCAGTGGACCCGCAACGACCCGGCGGACGTCGCGCGCGTCGTCCGCGAGTGCGACGTGAACCGGCTGGTGTGCGCCCTGGAGGTGCACGACACGACGGGGTACGGCGACGAGTACGCGCCGGCGGCGGTGTCGCTCGACCGCGCGGTCGACTACTGGGAGGACCTCTACCCGACGCTCGCCGGCACGGAGGACAGGGTCCTCGTCAACATCGGCAACGAGCCGATCGGCAACGGTCCGATCGCCGACGAGTGGGCGGCGCGGACCTCGGCCGCGGTCCAGCGGCTGCGCGACATCGGGTACGAGCACACGATCGTCGTCGACGCCCCGAACTGGGGCCAGGACTGGTCGCGGACGATGTACTCCCAGGCGCAGCAGGTGTTCGACGCCGACCCCGACGCGAACGTCGTGTTCTCGGTGCACATGTACGAGGTCTACGGCGACGGGGCGGTGGTCACGGACTACCTGGAGCACTTCGTCGACGCCGGCCTGCCGCTGATCGTCGGCGAGTTCGGCCCGGCGCACTACGGCAATGACGTCGACGAGGACACGATCCTCGCCGAGACGCGGCGCCTCGGCCTCGGCTGGTTCGGGTGGTCGTGGAGCGGCAACAGCGGAGGCGTGGAGGACCTCGACCTCGTCCAGGGCTTCGACCCGGAGCAGCCGTCGCCGTGGGGCACCCGGCTGTTCGACGGCCCGGACGGCTTCACCGAGACGTCGCGCGAGGCGTCGGTGTTCGCGAGCCGCGCCGACGGCTGCTCGGCCGAGCTGGAGGTCCTGTACCGGTGGCCCGGCGGCTACCAGGGCCAGGTCCGGGTGGACTTCGGCGGAGAGCCCGTCTCGACGTGGTCCACGTCGTGGCGGGTGCCCGCGGGAAGCGAGCTCGTGCAGTCCTGGCACGGGGCGCTGACGGTCCACGACGGCGTCGCGACCGTCGCCGCCGAGTCGTGGAACGCGAACGTCCCGGCCGGCGGGACGATCACCTACGGCTTCACCGGTCGTGGCGACGCGCCCGCCCTGCCCCCGGTGGTCGACTGCTCCGCGAGGTAGCGGCCCGGTCCGCGAGGTAGAGGCGTGGTCGTGACCACGCCTCTACCTCGGCGGCCGGGTCAGACGGTATGAGTAGCTCCCGGGTCGGCCCGGGTCGCGCGGGCGGGGCCTCGCTATGAAGGTCGTGGGTTACCGAGCAGATTGCCCTGCCC